>DAINOS010000054.1:0-14044 GCA_036743855.1 Prevotella sp.
GTTAGGGACTTGCACCCATTAGAATAAGCTCATGCCGAGCATACAACAAAAAGGGTGTGTCACTCAACGGTGACACACCCTTTATTATTTTGTCTGGATTGTTATCTTATTCTGCTGACACGAAGTAACCACCATTAAGCTCGATGGTGCCATTGTAAGTTGTCTTTGGACCGACAACCGTGATGGTTGAGCCAGCCGCGATGCCGTGATCCTTCATGAAGTTCTGACGGTCAGTGCTGCCCTTAGGAGCACCATAGCCATAGAGACCGTAGACATAGACCTTGCCGGTTTCATCCTCAAGGTAGAAGTTGCCATACTTGTCGTTTTTCACTTCACCAACCTTACCCTTGATGATAACCATCGTGCCGTCGGCCTGGCTGTCGAACTCGCCGAGGCTGATGGCCTTGACGCTTTCAACCTTCTCCACTACCGGGCTGCCAATCTGGGCAACGCCCTTGTAGGAAGAGTGAGTGCCGACAACAGTCACGATGTCGCCAACCTTTATGCCTTTTGTGTTGCCAGAAGGCTTGTATGCCTCGATAGCGCCAGAGAGATCGGTGTAGTCTTGAATCCAGAAGTTACCCTTGGCATCAACCTTAGACACGAGCGCCGTGATGCGATACTGGCTCTTGTCCTCTGCCGTGGCCTTGAACTCGCCAAGGTTGACCTCCTTGATGGAGCCTTCCTGCGTGATGGTGGATGTCACGGTAGACTTGCCGGAAGCGAAGCTCACTGTAGCTGAACGAGCGCCGCCGTCGTTCTTAGTTGCCTTGAAGGTGATGACGGCACTCTGTCCGCTCTGCTTCAATGCCGACATAGACAACCACGACTTAGCCTCTTCAGGTATCGTCACCGTGAGGCCATTGCCCTTGCATGTGACATAAGCCGTGGCCTCGCCGCCTTCGAGAGGCAGGGTGCTCGACTTCTTGTCGCCAACGTATACGGAATCGACCTTGACGAGCGACTTCACAATCTTGTTGACAGTGACATTCTCCAGTTCCACCGTGGAGCCGTATGTCTTCTTAGGACCGGAAACCGTCACCTCATCGCCAGCCTCAATGCCAAGGCTGGAGAAGTTTTTCTCGTTGCCGTTCTTGTCGAGCGTGCCGTAGATATAAATCTTGCCAGTCTTGTCCTCAAGATAGAAGTTACCATAAGTGGTGTTGGCGATGGCCGTCACGGTACCTGTCACCATGTAAGTCTTGGCGTCCGGTCCGGCGATCACCTCGGCGCAAGTTGCAGGTGTTGCCACGGGCAGGCCCTGGATGATGTTGATGCGCTGAACCTTGTTGCCGCTGACGAGCCTTATCTCAGCAGAGCGACCGTTGTCGGTAGCCGCAGCCGTGATTTTCAGCGTGCTCTCTCCGGCGTTGCCGCTGAGAGAAGAATATTCGAGCCATGTCTTGCCCTTGATGGCGGAGCCTATGGTATCGAGCGTCCAAGCGTCGTTGGAGTTGATGGTTATCGTGTTGGAGCCACCCTCCTCTGGCAGGGACACGTAAGACGAGCTTACGGTCAGGCCATTGATGTTGTCCACCTCGTAGTCGTTGGAGCAGCTTGCGAAGGCGACCGCTGCGACGGCAATAGCGAAAATATGTTTAAATTTCATGATTCCTGATTAGTTAAAATAGTATTTCAAACCTATTGAAGCGTACCAGCACTGGCCAATGGCATGGTTGTAAGTCCAGCTCTGCGTGTTGCCGTCGACAGCCTTAGGAGTAGAGAACGTGGCATAGCCCTGAGCGTCAACGCCCTCATACTTCAACACGCGAGCACCGTCCGAGCCAATGGCAGGGTTAAGATACTTTGCCACGCCCCACTTTGAGTTGAAGAAGTTGAGCACGTTCTTCATGTCGAAGCTGAGCTGCAAGGTGTGCTTTGTCTGGCCGATGTTGAGCTTGAAATCGTGCTTGTAGCTGAAGTCCACGCGGTGCACCCAAGGAGAGTAGTAGCTGTAAGCCTCAGCGTATTCGCCCTGATGCTTCTTGAGGTAGCTGTTGTTGTGAAGGAAAGCCATGAAGCGATCCATGTCGTCTTGTGTCTTGAAGCGGAAGTCGCCCGTGCCGACACCCACCTCGTTGTCGCGAGGGATGTAGATGGCATCGTAGTTGAAGCCATCGCCGTTCATGTCGTTCTGGGTCATGAAGCTATAGTTGGAGTTGCCACGCCAAGCCTCATAGATGAAGCTATAGTGGTTGCCACACTTGTCGTGGAGGTTCATGGAAGCCACGATGCGGTCTGGCTCCACATATTGAGAGTTGTGCAGCTTGACAGCCGTAGGACCGTCAACCGTTGCCATGTAGTTGAGCACTGAAGCGGCGTTGGAGCCAGGCATGCCAGTCAGCTCCTTGCTTGCGGTGTGGGTGTAGCTGGCATAGAGATCCATCCACTCCCAAGGCTTTGCCGTGGCTGAGAGGTTGAACGACCATCCATAACCCTTGTGGGTGTTCTCCAGCACATAAGCGTGAGCGTTGGTGAGATAACCGCTCGGATAGATGTGGCGGCTGTCAGCGCCATTGAAGCGCGCGAAGCCCTTCACGTCGGGCACAGCCCAGTCGTTGAGCACCGTGCCATAAACGGTCTTGTTGATTATACCCTCGGCGGTGATGGTCAATGGGAAGCCCACTGGCACCACGTAGTCGATGGCGAGAGAAGTCTTCCATACCTCAGGCATGTGGAAGTTGGGGTCTACGGAAGAAATGGCTGAAGGCACCGTGCCCTGCTCAGGAGTGATGGTGGTGGGATAGCCCATGCTTGCCAGCTTGTTGAGCAGTGCCTGGCGACTTGCCTGACCGTTCTCGTTAACGAGACCGCCGTTGAACTGCGTCATGTCAATATGATAGTTGCCCTTGGCATCAACAGTATAAGGACTCTTCTTATCCCTGTAACCCTCGTAACCTTTCTGCCACACGACACTCTTCTCGTGGGTCTTCGGGTCTTCAACAGTCTTGGCGATAGTCGTAGAAGAATTTAACACGGCTTGGTACTGGACCATGCCGGAGTTTGTTGGCATATTGGTGAAGAACACGAGAGGCAGACGGCCTGAGAAGAGACCCGTGCCGCCACGCACCTTCAGGCTCTGGTCGCCCATCACGTCCCATGTGAAACCTACGCGGGGTGAGAAAATCACCTTGGATGAAGGCCACTTGCCGGTGTCGATGTGACGGCCGTTGTAGTCGATGTCATAAATGGCGTTGTTGGTCATCAAGTCGCCATTGTCGAAGAAGAGGTCATCGAGACGCAAACCATAGGTCAGCTTGAAGTTGCGCGTGGCCTGCCACTCGTCTTGCAGATAGATGCCCACCTTGCTGTATTGCACGCGAGCCGTTGGGTGCTCCTCGCCATTGTAACCATAGGTAAGGGCCACGATTTCCGGCGTGCCGCCATTGAGGAAGTCGTCGAGAGTGTTGTAGCGGTAATAGCCCGTGCCATTGCGCATGTAAGAGTTGTCTGCCATCTGGTGCTCGAAGCTCACGCCGCCGAGCAGCTTGTGCGCGCCGAGATACCATGTCACGTCGTCCTTGGCGTTCCACACGTTGTTGTGCACGGCGTTGTTGTAGGTGAAGAGCTCTTCACCGAGAGAGATATAGTTGGTGCCATTGCCATCGAGGATGTCGATGAACGGGAACTCAGAAGAGTTGGTGCCGCGAATGTCGTCGAGCTTTGAGTAAGTGACGAGGAGCTGGTTGCTCAGGTCGTTTGTGAAACGGCTGTTGAGGTCAAACGAGAAAGAGTTGACGTTGTTGTCCATGGAATACATGGAGTTGGCATAAGTCATTGCCATCTCCGATGTACGGCCATAGGCAGAGCGCGTGCCACCGTCCATTGACGAAGCGTTAGGAGCCAACCAGTTCTTGTTCTTGGTATAGTTGTAACGCAAAGAGAGGTGGTGCTGGTTTGTGATGTTCCAGTCCAAACGGGCAAGGAGCTTGTAGTTGTTCTTGTCGGCAGGGAAGCTCGTCCAAGAGCCCGTGTTGTATCCATACTTGTCTCTCACGAAGTTGGAGACCTTCTCAAGGTCGGCGAGTGTGGTGCGTGAGAGATAGTTGTTGGCATCGGCCACGCCGTCCTCAGATCCACGCCAGCGATTGGCGATGGTCGGGATCTTTGTCATCTCGCCGTTGACGAAGAAGAAGAGCTTGTCCTTGATGATAGGACCGCCGAGGGTCATGCCCCACGTGGTGGTGCGGTCTTTCTCCCTCGCGCCCGAAATCTGCTCGCCATCCACGGCATCGCCACGCATCTGCTCGTTCTGGTGATAAACGTAGGCCGTGCCACGGAAAGTGTTGGTACCCGACTTGGTGATGGCGTTCACGCCGCCACCCACGAAGTTGGTCTGACGTACATCAAATGGAGAAATCACGACCTGCATCTCCTGGATGGCATCGATGGAGATAGGGTTGCCACCGCCAGGGAGGGCAGAGCTCAAGCCGAAGTTGTTGTTGAAGTCGGCACCGTCAACGGTGAAGTTGGCAGTACGTCCGTCAGCGCCGGCGAAACTCATTCCGTTGCCGCCATAAGGAGAGAGGCGGGTGTAGTCGGTAAGGCTACGGCTCACTGAAGGCATGTTTTGCAACATCTGGTTGTCGATGTTGGTGGAGGCGCCTGTCTTCTCGGTTGTGAACTTGGTCGCCTTGGCATTGACCACGACCTCGCCAAGCTGCTGAGCGTCCTCGCTGAGCAATACGTTGAGGTTGTAGGTCTGTCCGAGCTGAAGGCTCACGTTGTCGTAGCTCTTGGATTGGTATCCAATGTAGCTTACCTTCACGCGATAGGGGCCACCAGGACGCATACCGTTGATGGCATACAAGCCCTTCTCGTTGGTCACGGCCTGATACTTCGTGCCGGAAGGCACGTGCACGACCTCGATTGTGGCACCGATGACATCCTCGCCATCAGCGGTTACCTTACCGCTCATGCCGGAAGTAGTGATCTGCGCCATCATTGCCGTTGTGAAGCTCACCAACAGCATGAACAGGAATAGCAGTCTTTTCTGCATAAGATGAAAAAAATTAAAAAAACTAATACTTATTTAGGAGCTAATGCCCGTTTTACCTTAAATACGTTGCAAAATTACTTAAATTTATTCACATCTCTGTGTAGAAAAGCAAAATATTCTTTTCAAAGGTGTTAAAATTGATGTTGCACATTATCTCTCGCACGTGGGCAATATTGTTCACGCGCAAAAGCAACATGGTTCAAGTATGTGAGGCCAGTAAAGGAATAATAAAACAAGGATAAAACTTCGCCTTTACTGGTATCTTTGGGAAAACTTGTTTAAGTTTCAAAGTTTTTAACTTGTGAGACCAGGAAAGTGTTTGTAACTTTGCTTGATGAAAAAGAGAAAGAACACACAATCAGCACATTTGGGTAACTTTTGTCGTGCAGTGGTTCATGCCTCGTTAGCTATGCTATGCCTGATGAGCTTGTCCAACTGTGACTCCGTGTTTGACGTGCACCCATACGACGTGCACGTGGATGGCGACAAGAACGTGAATGCCACGAATATCAAGAAGATAGAAGATGCCGTGAAAAGCAAGGACACCATCCGCTTTGCCGTCATCAGCGACAGCCACCAATGGCTCAACGACCTGGCAAAGGAGGTGAGCGACATCAACAAGAGAAGCGACAGCATCGACTTCGTGATACACCTGGGCGACGTGACCGACTTTGGTGCCACGCAAGAATTCCAGTGGACCCGCGAGAAACTGCAAAAGCTGAATCGGCCTTTTGTGGTGTTGCTCGGCAACCACGACTGCCTGGGCACTGGCAACCAGACCTACAACGTGGTGTTTGGCAACCCTGACTTCAGTTTCATCGCCGGCAGGGTGAAGTTCCTGTGCCTCAACACCAACGCCATAGAGTACGACTATTCACGCCCCGTGCCCAATTTCGACTTCATGGAAGAGCAGCGCACTGCCGACTCGCTCGACTTCGACCGCACCGTGATTTGCATGCACGCTCCGCCTTACTCCGAGCAATTCAACAACAATGTGGCAAAGGTGTTCAACTACTATACACATCAGATGCCAGGGTTGATGTTTTGCCTCTATGGGCACGGTCACCATACCTATCAGAGCGACATTTATGGCGATGGCACCATGTATTATGAGATTGCCAGTGCCCCAAACCATCAATACTACTTATTCACCATCACACCAGCAGGCTATCGTTATGAAATCATCAATTTTTAAGATTGCAGGGCTTTCAGGCTTATTGCTGTTGGGGTGTACCCAAGTGATGAACGCCACGAGCGTCATGCCAGAAGCGGAAGACACCGACTCCACTGAACTCTCGCGATACGACCGCAACGTGTTGAAGTATCGCAAGCACTGGGACGTGCTGATGCCAACGCAGGGAGTCATCCAGACCTGCGGCAACATGGGCATCATTTCCATGGGAATAGGTTGGGACTATGGCAAGCGGCGCCAGTGGGAGACCCATCTCTTGCTGGGTTTCATACCACGTTTCGACTCAAGCAACAGCAAGATTACCTTGACCCTTAAGGAAAACTTCATACCTTGGCGCAAGAACATAGGCAAGGGCTGGTGGTTTGAGCCTTTGGAATGTACGCTATACATCAATACGGTGTTCGGCCATGATTTCTGGGTCAAGCAACCCACTAAATATGAGAGCGGCTATTATCCGTTCTCCACACGCATACGTCCTAACATAGCCTTAGGCGAGCGCATCAGGCTCGACATTCCGCACAACAAGCGCAAGCGCATCAAGAGCGTCACGCTATTCTACGAGTTGGGAACCAATGACATTTATTTCATGCGCTTCTATCGCAATGGCTCAGCCGAGTTTTGGGACGTATTCGGCTTGTCGTTAGGTGCCAAGTTCCAGGTTCTGTGATTTCCTGCTTTTTGAGAGGCTCACCCGACAATTATCGCTGACAGCCAAAACTTTAAACAGCAATTGTTAAAACAATGCGCACGCGTAATAATTGTAAACTTCGATTACCAAAAAAAACGCACTGGAGAGGACGCAATCCAGAGGAAGACAATTGCCACAAGGCACCAGATGAAGGCTTCTCATGGCTCTTCGCTTCGGCATTCAAGCGTGAAAGCGTTGGCGCGAAAGCGCAGAGGCATCGCCGTTCAAGCGTAAAGGCACTGCCATTTCAGTGGAAAAGACTCGGCTTTTAAGTGAAGAAGGCGTGCCTTATCAGTGGAAAGGCAAGAAAAAGGCAATAAAAAAAGCGTCTCTTTTCGAGACGCTTTTTATAAATATCTGACTATCAGAGATATGGCTTAAACTCACGAGAATGCGACAATTCAGTCCGCAAGCGTTGCCGCTCGCAAAAAATCGATTCTCAGAAGCCGTTTTGTAGTGATTTTTCAGCAATAAACCATTCGTTTACTTCGCCAAATATCGCTCGGCTTCCATGGCGGCCTTGCAACCGCTGCCAGCGGCGACGATGGCTTGGCGATAATTGGGGTCGGCGCAATCGCCTGCGGCGAACACGCCCTCGACGCTCGTGCATGGCGTGTCGCCTTGGGTCTTGATGTAACCCACGCTGTCCATGTCGAGCTTGCCGCGGAAGATGTCGGTGTTGGGCTTGTGACCAATGGCAAGGAAGAAGCCATCGATGGGCAAGTCATACTTCTTCTCGTCAGCCTCGCCTTTTCTCCAAACGAGGTGGGCACCCTCTACCCCATTCTCACCATAAAGGCCAAGGGTGTTGGTCTCGTAGAGAATCTCTATCTTGGCGTTGTCTTCCACGCGACGCTTCATGATGTCGGAGGCGCGAAGGTAAGGCTTGCGCACGATCATGTAGACCTTGCTTGCCAACTGCGCAAGATAGTTGGCCTCCTCGCAAGCCGTGTCGCCACCGCCCACGACTGCCACCACCTTCTTGCGATAGAAGAAGCCATCGCACGTGGCACAGGCGGAAACACCCTGACCATTGTACTTCTTCTCATCGGGCAACCCGAGGTATTTGGCGGAAGCGCCCGTCGCCACGATTATGGTGTCGGCCTCCAAGGTGTCGCCATTGTCGATGGTCACTACGTAAGGCTTCTTGCTGAAGTCCACGTCGGTGACGATTCCATCGCGCACTTCCGCCCCGAAACGCTCGGCCTGCTGACGAAACTCCATCATCATCTGATTGGCGTCAACGCCCTCAGGATAGCCAGGGAAGTTTTCCACGATGGTGGTCTGGGTGAGCTGACCGCCAACTTGCAAACCAGCGTACTCCACGGGCTTGAGATTGGCGCGACCGGCATAGATGGCGGCGGTGTAACCAGCGGGGCCACTGCCTATGATAAGGCATTTTGTTCTTTCCATATTAAATATATGTGGGTGATTCCGGTGTCTTATTTCAGCAACTCCTCAATGTCGCTCGCTATGTGCTCTATCTTCTCGGTGGGCTCGTAGCGCTTCACCACTTGGCCTTTCTTGTTCACAAGGAACTTGGTGAAGTTCCACTTGATGTCGGCTTTCTCCTTATAGTCGGGATCAGCCTCGGAGAGCATCTTGTCGAGAATGGGATAGATGGGATGAGTCTCGTCCCAACCGGCGAAGCCTTTCTGCTCTTTGAGGAACTTGTAGAGAGGGTCGGCATCGTCGCCATTGACCTTTATCTTCTTGAACTGGGGGAACTCCGTGCCATAGGTGAGCTTGCAAAACTCATGGATGCTCTCATCGGTGCCAGGGGCCTGCTGGGCGAACTGGTTGCAAGGGAAATCGAGAATCTCAAAGCCCTGAGGGTGATACTTCTCATACAGTTTCTCAAGCTCCTCATATTGTGGCGTGAATCCGCATTTTGTGGCTGTGTTGACAATGAGCAACACCTCATTAGCGTACTCACGCAGAGATACGTCTTTACCTTTGCGATCCTTCACGGAGAATTCATAAACAGTTCTCATTTTCTTTCTTGTCTTTTTTCTTGTTTATTATTTGTGGTTGCAAACTTACAAAAAAAATGCCACATACACCTTAATAGCCTGAATCTTTTTAGGGATTTTCCCAAAAGCAATAGGAAAAAGATACCATTCGTTACATTGTTTATGCATATCTTTGCAAACAGAAAGAAACATAAAAAAGATAACGCTATGAAAAAGAATTTTATTCTCATGGCAGCCGCTATAATGATGGCTGTCCCCACGCTTTTCTCAAGCTGTGACGATGACCCATGGAACTGGTATGGCGACAATGAGCCGTGGTGGTACGACTACGACGACGGAGACTGGGGTTGGAACGATGACTTCTACGACCACGGTGGCAACAACGACGACGGCAGCTCCGTCTACGACGAGGCTGAGGTGCTGCAAGGCGAGTGGGACGGCAAGATGGTCTACACCAACGGCGACACGGGAGAGCAGAGCAGCTTCTACGCCAACATGACTTTCGTGAGGAACAGCAGCGACGCCATAAAAGGTACCGGAACGGAGCTCGACTACACGCGTGACAGCAATGGCAACGTGGACCAGCAAAACACACCGCTGAAGTTCAATTGGTATATCGACGAGAAGACAGGAGACATATACATCAAATACCTCACGCAAAACAAGTCAGTGTTCGTGATGGACATGTCGGCAAAGGAGCACGGCTTCTGGCTGGAGGAGAACAAGAGTTTCAGCGGATACATGATTGGCACAAACAACAAGAACATGATCTACATCGACCTCACGCCCGTGAAGAACAACGAGGCGAAGAAGGCCACGAGGGCTTTCACAGAGACAAGCCGCAACTTCGGCTCAAATGTCATTGCCCCAATTGGCACTGGCAAGCAGGGCTTGACCAACAGGCGCTAACCATAGTACTGACGACTAAATAAAAAAGGCAAGGGGAAAAGCTTCCTCTTGCCATCAAAACAGGAGGAAAGACCTTGTGTTTTTCCTCCTGTTTTTTTGTTTTAGTCGACCAGCACTTTCTTGCCGGCCACGACATACAGTCCCTTGGCAAGCTTCACGTCCACATTACCCTGCACGGTCTTGCTGTAGACAGTGCGCCCTGCCATGTCTACGATGCGCACCTTCTGGGCCTCTGGAGCCACCAGCCTCAATCCGTCCTTCATGGCATACACGTCGAGACGGGGCTTGGCATTGTCGCCGTCCAATGTCACGCCACCGATGCCAGTGGTAGGCCGCATGATGGCCTGTCCTTCCTTTTGGTAGACGCGCACATAGTCGAAGAGCGTCTCATACTGGAAGGTGGCATCATAGTTCTTCGCCCATGAGCCGTTGCCGACACTCTGGTTGAGGATAACGTAGAAAGGCTTGTCAAACGGCCACTGTCCCTTGTCGAGCAGTATCTGACTGGTAGACTTCGCATAAGAGAAGACCTTCTTGCCATCGACATACCATGTCAGCAACGTAGGCTCCCACTCCATGGAAATGACATGATAGTCGGCAGCGTTGGCATTGGCACTGCCAGATTTAGGCAACGCCAGGTGAAGGTCGTTGGTCACGTGCGTATGCACGGTATGGTAGGTCTTGTTCTCGGTGTCTATTTGTTCCCAAAGGTCAATCTCGCCGGCGTTAGGCCATCCGGCAGAATTGTCCTGCGGCATCAGCCAAAAGGCGGGGAAGTTGCCCACATGCGGCGTGGTGCGCAAGCGTCCCTCGATGCGTCCGTAGTTGTAGTACACCTTGTCGGAGCTCTCGATGGCACCGCTAATCATCGCCACGTCGCCCTCTTCGGCAATGTCGTTGGCGATGCACCGCGTCACGAGCTTGCCGTCGCGCAGGAATGCGGTGTGGGCCTGTCCCTCAGGAGTCTGCGAGGTGAAGCGTTTCCAAGTGGGATTCTCACGCGTGGAGTTGTGCCAATAGTCGGGGTTAGGCAGGGAGCTGTCCTCGCCGTTGAACTCATCGGCAAACACGAGCTTGTACTCCTCGGTGCCGTCGGTAGTAAAGTAAGCCGAAACGCTCACTTCGCCGTCCACCTTGTCGGCAGGCACGGTGAATGTCTCGTCGTTCTGTGCATCGGTAGCCACATACTCGTCCCACTGGCGGTTGCCGTTGGCATCGAACTGTGCACCCTTCAGGTTATGTCCGTGGCGCACAACCACACGCTCCACATTATATCCCTTGGCAGGAGCCAGAGGCATAAGGTTGAGCGGCTGGCCATAAGTGGCAGTGGCAGCCACCCCGGTATTGTCGGCACCCACCATGTTGCCGCCGATGCCGTTCACTTCAAGCTCGACCTTGTCCTCATGCACGTTGATTAGGAAGTCGAGCATCATTCCGCCGAGCTTCGCGAAGTTCTCCGAGCCAGCCGACGCGACACTGTTGTTGTCAAGCTTCAGGCGCGCGCGATAGTTGCCCACTGGAAGGTTGCTTGGCAGGGTAAATGCCGGCAAGTCGTTGCTTCCGATAGTGCTTGCCTCTCCGGCGCTGTTCTTGCCGTTGAGACAAGAGAAGCTCACCAGTTCGCTGTTGGGCATCACGGCACCATCCTCGCCAATCTCCGAGCGGAAGCGTCCGTCGTTGTCGTAGTCGATATATAGGTAAGCGTCGAGCGGAGAGTCGCTGTTGACCGTCACCTTCAGGGTCTCGCCAGCCTTCGCACCCACAGCCTTAGTCGTAGCGTCACGGTATACAGTATTCATTTCTGTCACGTCGACATTGGCGTAGGTCTGCCCGTTCTTGGCAACAGTCAGTCCCTTTAATGAATACTTGACAGTGGATGGAACCTTGGTGTCCTTGTCGAAGCTGATGCCGTAGCCCTGCTCTCCCACCTCCGACATAACCTTGGCGAAGACCGGCTTGAGCACCACGTCGCCGTCGAGCAACGAACCGCTCAACGTGCATGAGCCATCGGCATCGGCCTTGACACTCACCGTTGTCTCCTCCCACTGCTTGTTCTCGTTCACATACTGGTCGCCATCGAGGTTGTAACCGTGGCGTACCACGAAATGCGAAAGGCTAAAGCCATCCTCGGGCACGGCCTTCAGTCTCGCGTCCTTGCCAAAAGCCACGGCAGCCTTGTCGAGGGCCGTGCCGTCGGCAAGCGTCACGGTGCCGTGCTCGGTGTCGGAGGCGAGCGAGATATTGGCATTGTCGCCATGTATGTTGATACGCGTGTCGACGATAATGCCGCCATTCCTGGTTATCGGGTTTGTGGAGCTATTGTTGCCGCCAGGGTCGACATTGTCCCAGTCTACCTTGTAGCGCATGCGGTAGATGCCGGGCTTGGTGTCGGCAGGTATGGTGAACGCGGGCGGATTGAGCGAAGGCTCGCCCGACACGGCGGCACCGTTGCTGTTCTTGTTCTTGTACATGGAGTAGGTCATGAGCTCCTTCATGGCGTTTACCCCGTTGTCGTCGTAGTCCACCTCGAACTGTCCGTTGTTGTTAAGGTCGATGTACGCATAGCCACACATCCAATTCATGTTGCCCTTGGCAAAGCCGGCCATAACGGTCTCGCCGGCCTTGGCCATGAGACAGTCGTCGAGACGCTTGAAATACAGCAATCCCCGTACGCCCTGGTTCACCGACACTGTTTGCCGGGTGTTGTCCTGGCTTGCGAGAGTGATGCCCTTGGTGTGGCGGGCTATGTTGGTGATGTGCTGCGACTCGGCGTAGTTGATTGGGTAAAGCCCTGTGGTTTGAGCCTGAAGTTCTGCAGGAGCCAATGCCGCGAAGCACAGCGAGAGGACAAAGGGTAACTTTTTCTTCATCTTCGTGTAGTTTTTAGTGCTAATTTAATATTCTTATTCGTATGTCAGGTGTTTGCACCACTGCCGTGGATGACTGATATTTATACAATTTAATTGTAAAGGTAAGGCTATTTATCAACACTGCAAACAAATTGACAATTAAAAATTTGCATATCGTATAATTGTTCGTTACCTTTGTACAAAGCAACGCATAGCCGCATATTAATACAAATAATATAGATATTCAGGACAACCAAACCATATCAACATGGACAATCACCATCATCTGAAAAAGCGCCCGTCGGCCATACTGTCACTCATGCCAATCGTTGTGCTCGTGGTCATGCTCACGTGCACCATACGCGCTTTCGGCAGCGACTCACTCGCAGGAGCATCACAAATAACACTGCTCACGGTGTCGGCTTTCTGCGTGCTTGTGGGCATGGCCTATCTCAATGTGCCATGGCAGAGCTTCGAAAAGGCGATAACAAAGAATGTGGCGAGCGTGGCGAGCGCGCTCGTCATCCTGCTTCTCATAGGCGCGCTGAGCGGCGCATGGATGGTGAGCGGCGTGGTGCCCACACTGATATATTATGGCATGCACATCATCCACCCAGACATATTCCTTGCCTCGACGTGTGCGATATGCGCCCTCGTGAGTGTGATGACCGGATCTTCATGGACCACAATAGCAACCATCGGCATAGCACTGATGGGCATAGGCCGGGCGCAGGGGTTCGCCGACGGATGGGTGGCTGGAGCCATAATCTCGGGTGCCTATTTCGGCGACAAGATTTCACCTCTCTCTGAGACCACCACCCTCGCCTCTGGGTCACTCGGCGTGCCGCTATTTACGCACATACGCTACATGCTCCTCACCACCGTGCCATCAATCGTGCTAACGCTCGTGATTTTCGCCATTGCCGGCTTCGCCTACGACACAAGCTCCACGGCGCAGACCGAGACGTTCACCGCGGCCCTCGCCGGACGATTCAACATAAGCGCGTGGCTGCTGCTCGTGCCCGTGCTCACGGGCGTGATGATAGCTCGAAAGATGCCGCCCGTGGTGACGCTCTTCCTTTCCACGCTCTTGGCTGTAATCTTCGGCATGGTATTCCAACCTGAGGCGATGGCAGAAATCGATGCCGAACCGTTCAAGGCTGCCATGAAATGCGTTTACGGCGAGACGGCGCTCCACTCACCAAACCCCATGCTCGCCGACCTTGTGGCGACTCGCGGCATGGCGGGCATGATGGACACAATATGGCTCATTATCTGCGCCATGTGTTTTGGCGGTACCATGACGGCAGGCGGAATGGTAGGTGGCATAACGCGCTTGTTTGTACACATGGTGCACGGACGCACCTCGCTCGTAGGGTCAACGGCCGCGACGGGAGTGATGCTCAACGTGGCAATTGCCGACCAATACCTGTG
>DAINOS010000055.1:0-13916 GCA_036743855.1 Prevotella sp.
GGCGACTTCCGTCTTGAGAGCGACACTTACCCTGGCCTCGCTTCCAAAGACGGGCACTACACCAAGGCTGAGTTCATCGACCTGCAGAAATTCGCCGAGAGCTATGGCGTGAACATCATACCCGAGATCGACTCTCCTGCCCATGTGCTCGCGTTCACACATTATCGGCCGTCATTGGGCTCCAAGGAGTTTGGCATGGATCATTTCAACATCGACAATCCTGAGGTTTACACCTTCATGGACAAACTCTTCGACGAGTACCTCTCCGGCAAGAATCCGGTGTTCAGGGGCAAATACGTGAACATAGGCACCGACGAATACAACAACTCCACGGAAGCGCTCCGCGAGAAGTTCCGCGCCTACACCAACCATTATCTCAATCTCATCAAGAAGTATGGCAAGACTCCAGTGTTGTGGGGCGCGCTCAACTTCGCCCCGGGCAAAACGCCCGTGAGCCCCAAGGGAGCCATCATGGGCATGTGGTCCGACTACATGGCCAAAGCCGCCGACATGAAGGCTGAGGGATGGAACATGATTTGCATGCCCGATGTCTCAGTTTACATCGTACCTTTGGCTGACTATTACCACGACATCCTGCCCAACAACGACATCTACAACAATTGGACTCCCGCCAAGTTTGAGGACACCACTCTCGCCGAGCAAGACCCTCAAATAGCCGGTGGAATGTTCGCCGTGTGGAATGACCTCTACGGAAACGGCGCCACGGTCCACGACATCCACGTCCGCGTCATGCCCGTGCTGCAAGCCATGGCGGTGAAATGCTGGACAGGGCAACTCACCAGCGTGCCCTACTCCACCTTTGAGAGCAAGCGCAAACTTCTCGCGGAGGCTCCTGGCGTTAACGAGCTCGGCAAGGTGGGCAACCTGCCTCTCACGGTTTCTGAGCTTCTGCCCGACAAGGCGTTGAACCTCCAGGTGGACGAGATTGGCTACGGCCACAAAATATCATTCAGCATCGACTGCAAGCCAGAGCAGAAGGGCACCGCGCTGACGCTTAGCCCAAGCGCGGTCTTCTACCTGTCTGACCCAATCAACGGCAAGATGGGTTTCAAGCGCGAGAACTATACCGATTGTTTCAAGTATGCGTTGCCAAAGGAGGGCCATGTAGACGTGACAATAGAAAACACCTCAACGTCTACCAACCTCTACATCAACGGCAAGTTGACCGAAAAGCTCGGGCAGCTTCGTCTTTATGTGGTGAACCCTGACGACAAAGCCAACCACATGCCTGGCAACTCGTGGCAGCTCGACGCCTATGAGCCCAAACGCAGCTTCCGCTATCAGCGCGCGCTCTACTTCCCTGCTCAAAAGACCGGAAAATTCAACAGCAAGGTCACAAACTTCAAGGTGGAGTAACCTTTGAAGGCTCAAAGGCCAATTGATACATGGATGGCCCAGTGGTTAAACCATAATCGCTGGGTCATCTGTTTTCTGTTACATATTTGCGCAAATTACGCATAACATATAACATGACAATATTTTTCTGAAAAATCGCCTCCAAAAGCTACTCACTATAATATTATTTTGGTAATTTTGCAAACGATTTAAGTGGATGATGAATCCTGATGAACACAAACTTCATATTTACAAACATAACATTATTAACATGAGGAATTTTTACACAATGAAAAACTTAGTGAAAGGATTGATGCTTTCCGCTGTCATGACCTTAGGCGTGACAACAGCAAGCGCTCAGGCCACTGGCACAGGCGACGTGAAGCCTGCCACATCAACAGAGTTTTGGATGGGCGAGAAAGCCACTTCTGGCGATTTCTATCTCTACAATGTTGGCACAAGCATCTTCGCTACCAACAACACCCCATCAGAAAAAAACATCGCCAAGGCTACACTGTGGACTGCCACTGAAAGCAAAAAGGGCTTCTCTTTCAAAGACAAAAAAGGTGGATATGCCATATCTATGAGCAGTATACTTGACTTGGGCATATCATGGACTGCAGAAATTACCACAAAAGGTACAGCCACTTCTTTTGCCTTAATAAACGGTACAACAACTGGAAAAGAATACGCTTATAAGTTGTCAAAAAAGGATGCAAAATACACCCGTTACTTCAACATTGACACTAACACAAAACCGTACTATTACTATTCCCCGGCAGAGCATACAAGTGCTTTCAACGACTGGCTCCTGATTTCCGACACCCAGAAGAAGGCTTACGATGAGTATGTGAACCTCTTCAACGAGGCAAAGAGCTATACCGAGGCTGGCAGCAAGCTCTTCGATTCTAACGATCACACTAAGACTGACCCGATTGTCAAGCAGCTCAACGATGCCCTCCAGAGCTACAACTACAACTCTTACGAGGAGAAGAACGGCGGCAAGGACAAGCTCGAGGCTGCCATCAAGGCTGCTAAGGACTTCATCAACAGCACCGCTACTGGCATCAACAACGTCAACAGCGCGTCTGAGGCTAAGGCAACAGCAATCTACGGTGTCAACGGCGCTCGCAGGTCACAGCTGGCAAAGGGTGTCAACATCGTCAAGATGAGCGATGGCACCGTGAAGAAAGTACTGGTGAAGTAAACATCACTTACATAATAATTTTCAAAGGCAAGCTCTTTATTTTACAAGGGCTTGCCTTTTTTGTTGTGAACGAAATGGAATATGTGAAAGAAAAATACCTACACGATTCGATATTGAAAAAAAAACATTAACTTTGCCGAACAAATCAATAAATGATAATCTAAACTAACACTAAATCGTGTATGCGAAAACTCTTTTCTCTCCTATTATGTATTGCGAGCATCCTCTCCGCCTATGGCGACGACATCTCCACCGTCAAGGGCCTTGTACATCGCATGTTTCCAAGCTATGAGCACGCCTTCTCATTCAAGAAGGTCAACAGCAAGACGGATGTCTTCTGCCTTCAATCCAAAAACGGCAAGATCATCATCAGCGGCAACAATGCCAACTCCATGGCCACGGCCTTGAACCACTACATGAAATATTATTGCAAGGTGGACGTGGGATGGTTCAAGTCAGACACCTACCAGCTTCCGCCTACCCCACCACGTGTGCCAAAGGCCATTACCGTAAAGGCAAGGGTCAAAGACCGCTTTTTCCTCAACTATTGCACCTACGGCTACACCATGCCATGGTGGAAATGGGACGAATGGGAGCACTTCATCGACTGGATGGCTCTCAACGGCATCAACCTGCCACTCGCCATCACCGGGCAGGAAAGCATCTGGTATCAAGTGTGGCGCGAGATGGGTCTCGACGACAAGACCATACGCGACTACTTCACCGGTCCCGCACATCTGCCATGGCACAGGATGATAAACATCGACCGGTGGTTCGGGCAGTTGCCAAAATCGTGGCTTGACGGACAACTTGAACTGCAAAAGCGCATCACAGCACGCGAGCGCGAATTCAACATGCGACCAGTGTTGCCGGCATTTGCCGGACACGTGCCCGCGGAACTGTCGAAAATCCACCCCGAGGCCAAAATTACGGAACTCGCCCCATGGGACGAATATCCCAAGGAATACTCGTGCAGTTTTCTTGACCCCATGGATCCCTTGTTCCCAAGAATCCAGAAACGGTTCATCGAGATAGAAGACTCCATCTACGGCACAGACCACATCTATGGCATCGACTTGTTCAACGAGGTCACTCCGCCAAGCTATGAGCCAGAATATCTTCGTCGCGTGTCAAGGCAGGTTTACGAGTCGCTTGCCAAAGCCGACCCACAAAGCATTTGGCTGCAAATGACGTGGGTGTTCTATTACAGGCGGAAGAACTGGTCAAACGACCGCATCGAGCCTTTCATAACGGCATTCCCAAAAGAGAAATCGCTGCTGCTCGACTATTATTGTGAGAAGAAAGAGGTTTGGCAGATGACCGATAAGTTCTTTGGCGTGCCATATATATGGTGCTATCTCGGCAACTTCGGTGGCAACAGCAAACTCACAGGCAATCTGTCTGAGATAAACAAGAGGATTGAGAACACCTTTGCCAAAGGCGGGAAAAACTTCACCGGCATTGGCGCTACGCTCGAAGGCTTCGATTGCAACCCTTACATCTATGAGTATGTCTTTGAGAAGGCATGGGGCTTCCCCACACACCGAGACATCAAGCAATGGGTCAACTGCCTTGCCGACCAGCGCGTGGGCAAAGCCGACAGCAACGCGCGAGAGGCGTGGCAGCTGCTCGTGGATAGCATCTACAACACGAAGTCGGCATCAAGCATGAAGCCGTTTATCGACAGTCGACCAGCCTTCAACAAGAAGCAAGGCAAAAACACATACGCCAACATCTCCAAGGAAAACCTGTGCTTGATGACAGCCATAGACAAGTTGCTACTGGTGGACAGCAAGCAGTCGAGCTACCAGTTTGACTTGGCAAACCTCACGCGACAGATGTTGACCAACCTCTTCCTCGCTGAGTTCCACGAATATGAGTTGGCGTACAACAAAAAAGACCGCGAGAGGATGAAGCGTCTGGAGAAGGACATGACGGGAATAATCAACGACATGGATCGCGTCTTGGCCACGCAAAGCTATTTCCTCACCGGCAAATGGATTGCCGACGCGCGCTCGTGGGGCACCACGCCCGAGGAACGTCTCTACTTCGAGAAAAACGCGAGAAACATCATAACCACGTGGAGCGACAAGGCTCAATGGCTCAACGACTATGCCGCTCGCACGTGGGCTGGGATGGTCAAGACCTTCTACGGCAAGAGGTGGCAGATGTTCTTCGATGCCGTGGAGAACGCCATGGACGAGGGGCAAGACTTCGACGAGCGACATTACCGTTGCTACTACGACCAAGTATGCACCTTTGAGAAATACTGGTGGGAAGGCTGCGTGGGCAAGTTCAACGCCACGCCAAATGGCGACAGCAAGACAATAGTCCAAGAACTTATGGTGAAATATCACCAAGCCATCAATGTCAATGCAAAAAAATGAGCTTTTCCATGGCAAAGGTTTGCTACTGTCATAAAATTTAGCGAAATTTGCAAAACAAATCAACTACACTATGACAACAAGGAAAGTAGCCCTCATCACGGGCATAACAGGACAGGACGGTTCTTACCTCTCCGAGTTCCTGCTCGAAAAAGGATATGACGTGCACGGTGTCATCCGCCGTTCCTCCGTGGACTTCAGGCCACGCATCGCCCATCTTGAGGGCAAGCCCCACTTCCATCTCCACTACGCTGACCTCAGCGACTCCATGAGCGTCTTAGGCGTTGTCGGTCTGGTGCGCCCCACAGAGATTTACAACCTCGCCGCGCAAAGCCACGTGCAGGTGAGTTTCGACTCACCAGAGTACACCGCCGACGTTGACGCGGTGGGCGTGCTTCGCATTCTTGAGGCAGTGAGGCAATTAGGACTTACTGACACTTGCCGCATCTACCAAGCCTCAACGTCGGAACTTTACGGCAAGGTTGAGGAAGTGCCTCAAAATGAGAACACGCCATTCCACCCATATTCACCCTACGCCGTGGCAAAGCAATATGGCTTTTGGATTGTGAGGGAATACCGCGACGCGTACAATATGTTCGCTTGCAACGGCATACTCTTCAATCATGAGAGCGAGCGCCGCGGTGAGACCTTCGTCACGCGCAAGATAACTCTCGCCGCCGCGCGCATCAAGCAGGGCAAGCAAGACAAACTTTACCTCGGCAACCTCTCCAGCCGCCGCGACTGGGGTTACGCCAAGGACTACGTGCAATGCATGTGGCTGATCCTGCAAAACGAGAAGCCTGAAGATTTCGTCATCGCCACAGGCAAACAGCACACCGTGAGGGAGTTTGCCACGCTTGCCTTCCACTATGTGGGCATAGAGCTCGAATGGCAAGGGAAAGGCTCCGAAGAGAAGGGCATCGACAAGGCCACGGGCAAGACGCTGGTCGAGGTGTCGCCCGATTTCTATCGCCCCACCGACGTGGTGAACCTTTGGGGTGACCCCACCAAGGCAAAGGCAGAATTGGGATGGAACCCCACGCAGACCTCCTTTGAGGAACTCGTGAAGATTATGGTAGACTCCGACATGAAGAAGGTGGCAGCCGATGACGCCGCGGCTCGTGTCAGGGTGAACCTTGAGGAATACTTGGAGAAAGGCATTGTGAAATAACTCTCAAGCACAGCATAGATTAAACGCGCATCGGCTGGTCAACCCAGGCTGCCAATGCGCGTTTAATGTTTATATTCATAGGAAGGCGTCACTTCGGTCAGAGTTTCCCTATATCGCCGTTGGCTTGGAGCAAAGAAATCACCACTTGATTGTAATCGTTGATTGCAGCGGCACGCTTCATGGCATGCGAGACGCTCTCGTCCAAGACGCTGGCAAACTCCAAATAGCTTATCTCGCCATTCTCATATTCAGTCTCGGCAAGGCGTGCCATCTCTCCCACTTGCTTCAAGCCGTCACCATTATAATAATCCATTTTCTCACGCGCCGCTGACAACTTATTGAGTAGCGCTTGATAATCTTGCCGCCGCTGGGTTTCCTCCTGCCTCATCTCAAGGTCGGCTATCTCGCGGTCGCGCTTGGCAGCCTTCACTTTGGCTCGCGTGGCGCCAAAAAACAAAGGCACGCCTACGCCCACCTCGAAGCCCATGAAGTTTCCGCCGCTGAATCGTGAGCGGTCTTGGTGATATGGGTTCCACGACGAGATGACAAGCTGATTGCGCAACGACAGCGACAACGAAGGCGCATAGCCGCTTTTTGCCAACGTCACAGCCTTGTCGGCCACGTCAATCTTGCTTTGCACATACTGTCCCTCCACGGTGTTGGCGAAATCAAACGCCCCTGCCTCGTGGCTTATTGCCTCCAGTCTCGACACGGCGGGCAACACAGGCTCTGCCACGTTCAAGAGAGCCATCATCCGTTTCTGGAGAGTTATCAAGTTGTTTTTAGCCTGAAACATCTCCTGACGGTTGTCCACCAGCTTCCTCTCCAGCGACATACTCTCCAACTTGCGCGCCTCGCCAGCTTCGTTACGCTTCGCGGCGATAGAGCAGAACCGCCCTATCACGCTGTCTTGCGTTTGCAAGATGCCCAAGAGCTCCTGCTTGTAAACGAGTTCGTAGAATGTCGAGGCGATGTCGGCACTCAGCCGCTGCTTGGCCATCTCCACCTTTCCACGCTCGGCCCGAGTCTCAGCCTTGAGCAGCTTTTCCTTGGCCACGTAGACCGTGGGGAAGTCCATCTGCTGGGTCACGGAGAGCGAGTTGTCTGGACTGCCACCCGACGTGGGATCCTGCGACAACGTGAGGTCGGTCTTGCCCAAGTCCCACGCCGAGCCTTGCATAGCCTTGGCGCGTTCCACGCCTTTCTCCGCGGCCTTTATGCCATAGTTGTTTGTCAGCCCCATGTCCAAGCATTGCCGGAGTGTCATTTTCTTGCCTTGCTGGGCAACCGTTGGAAGCGAGAGCAAGGCAACGGAAACAAGAATGAAAAATCTTATCATAATCAAAGTCGTGTTTCTTATTTTGGGGCTATGTTGATTCATGTGGCTGCTTTACTTTCACACATTTCATTTCACACGGATCAAAAAGATTTTAAAGATGTCGGCTTCGCCGATTACATATACCATAATCATATGCAGGAGAGCCTTTGTACGTGATTTGTTTATCAACGTGTAGCCGCTTTGCGGCGTAGCTATCTTTCAAATCTTTTTAATCCGTGTGAAATAATCAGCATGAAAGCAGATTTCACCCATTCGCATCAACATAGAACCTTTATTTTTTGGTAAACATCTATTTCTTGGTAAACATCTTGTATATCGCCGGCAACACGAACAGGGTGAGAAGCGTTGAAGTGACGAGTCCGCCTATCACCACCGTGGCGAGGGGGCGCTGAACCTCCGCGCCGTCGCCATGCGACAACGCCATGGGCAAGAAGCCCATCGACGCCACGAGAGCGGTCATGAGAACGGGGCGCAACCTTGTCGCGCAACTCTCCATTATGCGCTTGTGAATGTCTACCACCCCATCGCGTTGCATCTGGTTCATTTGCCCTATGAGCACGATGCCGTTTAGCACTGCCACGCCAAACAGGGCGATGAAGCCCACGCCGGCTGATATGGAGAACGGCATGCCGCGAAGCCACAACGCCCACACTCCGCCTATGGCGGCAAGCGGAATGGCTGAGAACACAAATAGCGATTCGCGCACGCTCTTCACCGTGGCATAGAGCAGGAGGAGGATGACAATCAGTGCCACAGGCACCACGACCATGAGCCTGTCTGTGGCACTCTTCAGGTTCTGGAACTCGCCACCGTAGCCATAATAGTAACCCTCTGGCAGTTTCAGTTTCTTATCGAGCAAAGCCTGTATGTCCTTCACCGTGCCTTGCACGTCGCGCCCCTTGACATTGAAGCCCACATAGATGCGTCGCGCTCCGTTCTCGTGCGACACCTGGGCAGGGGCTGGCTCATACACGATGTCGGCAATTTGCGCCAACGGCACGGAGCCTCCTTCCGGCAATGGTATGGCGAGGTCGGCAAGTTGGTTGGAGGTGCGCTCGGCATTGCCTATGCGGAGCACGATGTCAAACTTGCGCTCGCCCTCATAGACGCTGCCCGCCGTGGCACCGGCAAAGCTCGACTCCACCACGTTGTTCACGTCGTCCACGTTGATGCCATATCTTGCCATGCGGTCACGGTTGTATCTCACGTTGACTTGCGGCAGTCCGGAGACCTCCTCCACGAAGACACCACTGACACCCTTCACTCCGCTTATGATGCCCTTCACGCGGTTGGCTTGTCGCGAGAGCTCATCGAGGTCGTCGCCGTAGATCTTTATCGCCACGTCTTGCTTTATGCCCGTAAGCAACTCGTTGTTGCGCATCTGGATGGGTTGCGATATTTCCGCCTCAAGGCCAGGGATGGTCTTGAGGGTCTCCTCCATCATCTCCATCAGCTCCAGCGTTGACTTTGCGGATGTCCACTCAGCCTTTGGCTTCAACGCCACCATGATGTCGGCACGCTCCACGGGCATGGGGTCCGTGGGTATCTCGGCGCTTCCTATGCGGCTCACCACCTGCTTTATCTCAGGGAACTTTTGCTTCAACATCTTCTCAGCCTTGGTGCACGTCTCCACCATCTGCGATAGCGACGTGCCTTGCGCCATGCTCATCTCCACGGCGAAGTCGCCCTCGTCGAGCGTGGGAATGAACTCACCGCCGAGAAACTTGAACGCCACGAGGCTGACGGCAAACAGAGCCACGGTTCCTGTTATCACGTCCTTGTATCGTGCCAGCGACCAATGCAGTGCCTTTGCATACACGTTTCTCAGTCGGCGCATTATCTTGTCGGATATGGTCTCGCCCACCCGTATCTTCTTGTTGAGGAAGAGGCTGCTCGCCATGGGCACGTAGGTAAGCGACAAGATGAAGGCCCCGAGTATGGCGAAAAACACGGTGAGCGCCATGGGGCGGAACATCTTGCCCTCTATGCCCACGAGGGTCATCAGTGGCACATAGACTATCATGATGATAATTTCGCCAAACGCCGCGCTCTGTCGGATGCGCGAGGCCGAGAAGCTCACCTCTTGGTTCATCTCCTTCTGCGTGAGCCTCAACGTGGGGTATCGCTTCCTGCTGCCATTGATGTGGCTCACCACCGCCTCAACTATTATCACCGCAGAGTCCACAATCATGCCGAAGTCTATTGCCCCAAGGCTCATCAGGTTGCCGTCTATGCCAAAGAGTTTCATCATGCCGAAGGCGAAGAGCATACTCAGGGGGATTACGCTCGCCACGACAAGTCCGGCCCGCCAGTTGCCAAGGAAGAGCACGAGTACGAAGATCACTATCAGTCCGCCCTCAATGAGATTTCTGGCTATGGTGCCCTCCACACGGTCCACGAGGTTGGTTCTGTCGATAAACGGCTCTATCACCACGCCTTCGGGCAGACTCTTCTGTATCTGCGCCATGCGGTGCTTCACGTTGCGGATGACTTCTTGGAAGTTCTCGCCTTTCAGCATGATGGCAATGCCAGCCACCACCTCGCCCTCGCCATTGCGCGTCACCGCCCCGAAGCGCGTGGCATGGCCATACCTCACGTCGGCCACGTCGCCCACTCTGACAGGCGTGCCCGACACGTTTTTCACGGTGATGTCGGCAATGTCGCTGAGCGACTTCGCCACGCCAATGCCACGTATGTAGTATTGGTTGGCATTCTCCTCTATGTATCCGCCGCCCGTATTGGCGTTGTTCTTCTCTATGGCGTCAAACACCTCGGCAATGCTCACGCCGTTGGCGTTGAGGCGGTCGGTGCTCAACGCCACCTCATATTGCTTCACATAGCCTCCCCAACCGCTCACCTCTGCCACGCCAGGCGTGCCGGAGAGCTGTTTCCTCACTATCCAGTCTTGTATAGTTCGCAGGTCGGTGAGGCTGTATTTGTTCTCGTAGCCTTTCTTAGCCCTCACGGTGTAGTGGTAAATCTCGCCAAGGCCCGTGGCTATGGGTCCCATCTCCGTATCGGTGTTCTTTGGCAAGTTTTTCACCGCCTCGCTGAGCATCTGGCTCACCTGCGAGCGAGCCCAATAGATGTCGGCACCATCGTCGAAGACCAGCGTGATGACCGACAAGCCGCTGCGCGATATGCTGCGTCGCTGCTCAAGGCGCGGAATGTTGGCCAACGCCATCTCTATTGGTGTCGTGATATACTGTTCCACCTCTTGCGCGCCAAGCGATGGGGCTTGGGTTATGACCTGCACCTGATTGTCGGTGATGTCGGGCGTGGAGTCGAAAGGAAGGTTCACGAGCGACCACGCGCCCCAGGCAGCGAGAGCCATGGTGAGCACGCAGACCACGAGCTTATGGCCAATCGAATAGTCTATAAGTTTCTGAAACATAACCTTACGTTCAATGATTGTGTTCGCCATGCTCGCCCGTCATGGAGGCGAGGTATGATGCGCTTTCGGTAACTATCTTCTGGTCTTTCTGTATATGCTCGCACAGGGCAACCTCGGTGTATCCGCCTTGGCTCACGCCCGTGGTCACCTCGTGGCGGGAGAACTCAAACTTGCCGTTCTTGGGAGCCTTATTGAGGGCGAAGATATACGACTTGCCGTCGGAGCTCACGATGGCATCGGAAGGCAGGGTCTTGCACTCTTGCCGTCCAGTGGCTATCAAGCCCGAGACATACATGCCATCGAAGAGCCTCACACCCTTGGCCCTGTCGAGGCGCACGTGGACCGCCACCGACTTGGTGCCGTCGTTGAAATATTGGTTCATGCCATACACACGCCCCGTGAGCGTCACGTTGGGTTGGTTGGCGAGCTCCACGCGCACGCGGTCGCCATTTTTCACCTTGTTGATGTCTTTCTCAAACACGTTTAAGTCGCATTCCACGGCGTTGTTGTCGCGTATCTTCATGAGCGATGTCTGCATGTCGGCATAGCTGCCCAGGCTTGCCGTGACTTGGCTGACCGTGCCAGATATGGGCGCGCGCAAGGGGAAAACAGTGGTGAAACGACCACGCGACACACGGGCCGTGCCAATGCCGAGTTGCGACAGTTGGCGCGCCATGCCCACCATGTTGGCATGGGCTATCTGGTAGCTTTTCTCAGCCTGCTGCAGGTTCTTGCCCACGCCAGCGCCCTTGCTCGACAGTTGGCGTTGGCGGTCAAGCTCCTGCCGCGCCATCTCGCTTTCCTTGTAAGCTGAGTAATACTCACGCTGCAGCGACACCACGTCGGTGTTTTCTATCGTGGCCACCACTTGGCCCCTGTTCACCCTCTGCCCGTCCTTTACCAGCACGCTCCTCACTATTCCCCCCATCAGGCTCGACACCTCGCCTTGGCTCTGCGGACGGAGGACGAGCGAGCCCGTGACCTTGAGAGTGGCGTCAAGCTCACGCGTCTTGGCGATGTCCATGCGCAAGTCCACGGCGTTCACTTGCTGTTGTGTGAGAGATATGTTGCGATGCTCCTCATCCTCCACGTGCCCTGACGCTTCGGCGTGGTCGTGGTCGTCTGCTGATTGATTGTGCCAAAGGGTAAAGGCAGCCAAGGCTACTATGGCTGAGCCGGCGATAAAAAACACCCGCTTTACGATGTCTACTTTGCTCATGAAATTATGGTGTTGGTTTTTATATTCGCTTGCAAAGGTACGAACATCGTAATGCAACCTCGTTGCAAAAGACTGCCACGATGGAAAAGTCAAGGAAATTTTATCCGACAATGACGGACGCGTCTCGGTATTTATGGCTACCTTTGCATAAGATAAGCTGCACTCGGCAATTTGAAAGCAAGCTTTCATTGCGCTCGTTTGCATAATCTTTGCAAAAGATAAGGCATAAAGAAAATGACATACAAAGCTATTGTTCTCGATCTCGACGGGACACTGACCAACAACAAGAAAGAGATAACGCCCCTTACCCAGGAGGCCTTGATGGACGCGCAACGCAAAGGCTTACGCGTGATACTCGCCTCAGGCAGGCCAACCTACGGCATTCGTCCAATAGCCGACGAACTGGAGATTGGCTCCCACGAGGGCTACGTGATGGCATACAACGGCGGTTGCGTGACCAAGTGGGCGGATAAGACCATCATCTTCAACCAGACGCTCGACCCGTCATTAGTGCCAGTGCTTTTCAACGCGGCAAAAGGCGCGCCGCACCCTTTTGAGATTCTCACATACCAGGGCGAGAGCATCGCGGCGACCAATGTAGATGACAAGTATGTGCGGCACGAGGCGTTCATCAACAAGATGCCGCTCGTGCAATACGATGACTTCCCCAACCAGGTGCAACCGCCTGTGAACAAGTGCCTCATCGTGGGCGACCCTACTCCGCTCGCCCTGTTGGAGAAGGATTTGGCGGCATCATTGCAGGGCAAATGCAGCGTCTATCGCTCAGCCGACTTCTTTCTCGAATGCGTGCCGTGCGGCATAGACAAGGCTGCGTCGCTCTCGCGCCTCATCAAGTCATTGGGGCTGAAACGCGAGGAGGTCATCGCGGTAGGCGACGGCTACAACGACATCTCCATGATAGAATACGCAGGATTGGGCGTGGCAATGGCAAACGCGGCAAGCGAGGTAAAGGCCAGGGCCGACTTCGTGACACTCTCCAACGAGGAAGACGGTGTGGCGCATGTCATCAAGAGGTTCTGTGACTAATCAGCACCATCCTCACGCAATAACAAGTCCACAAACTCCTTGATTCTCAGAACAATAATCTTTGGGAAACTAATCTCATTCAAGATTTTGAAATGAGCATCATTGCTCACAATACAACTTGCACCGGCAGCAAATGCGCAGTCCACAAATTTATTATCGTCCTCATCAGCTTGAATAAGATGCATCTTATAATAAGGTGAAATGAACTCTACATTCTTTTGGCTCAGAATGACCGATACAACATTACTTGCAATTTCAGCAGTTGTCTTCTGTCCAATAATCTCTAAATATTCTTCGATTATTTCATTTGTTACACACAAAATCAACTTGCCGTCCAAGAAATCATCCCAAATCATGCGATAAGGACTAATTTTCGGAAGGCTCATCAACAAGCAATTAGTGTCAAGAACTATTTTCCTCATTTATAAGAAGTTCTCATATGCTCATTTCCCCAATCCTCAATAGTGTCAAGCGTTATGGTTCCACTGTCACATAATGCATCCATTCCCACATCAACTTTATTTGCGAAATATTGAGAAATGACATTTTCCAAGTTATCCAATTCCTGTGGTGTCTTTATATAAGACATCATGTGCAGAATTTTCTTCTGAGCTGGATTTAATAGTGCCTGTTCCATAAACTTGTCATTTATGCGTTTGTATATGCAAAAATACATTTTTCACTCCATACTGCCAACTTTATTGTAATATTTTAACTAACACATATTTCAATGCGTATGCGTAAATTTAAGATTGTCATCCAAATATTCCATCAATTTGGATAATTTTTTCTATATTTG
>DAINOS010000056.1:0-13629 GCA_036743855.1 Prevotella sp.
AGAACCTCTATACCTTCACATCGTATGACGGAATGGATCCAGAGGTCGGCTTTGGCGAGATGGCTTGGATGTCCGGCATCGACACGGGCTCTTATCCTCATGCCCGTACATTCATCGTAGGTGTAAACGTGAAATTCTAAAAGTTGAATAACCATGAACGCAATAAAAACAAACATATTACTTTTGGGCCTTGCCGGAATGATGCTTACATCGTGTACCGACAGTTTCCTCGACACTTCATCGAAGACGACCCTTACATCAACCAACTTCTATAAGACTCAATCACAGGCAGAGTCGGCTGTCGTCGGTTGCTATGACCAGTATCAGCGCACCGTTTCCAACGGCAGTTGGCCTACGCTCTATCAGGCTGCCGAGACCATGGGCGACGACTGCTTCGGCGGTGGCGGCTCGGGTGACCTCACCAACAAGTTGCTCGACCGCATGGATCAGTCGTACAACACTGCCGAGACCAATATCTTTGGCGGCATTTGGGGCGACTATTACAAGTGCATATACAACTGCAACTTGCTCATAGCCTCGCTCGACAACATCCAGTTCACGTCCGACGATGAGCGCAAGACCATCGAGGGTCAAGCTCGCGCCATCCGTGGCCTCGCCTATTTTGATATGGTGAAGATGTTTGAGAACGTACCTCTTCTCACTGAGCCTTCTTCAGAGAAGGTGCCGCAGGCCAAGCCTGATGAAGTCTACAAGCAGATTGTTGAGGACCTTAAATATGCAGCCGACAACATTCCCGCCGGCGAGTTCACCGACAACAGTGCCACGCTCGGCCATATCTCTCGTTATGCGGCTGGTGCCATGCTCGCCCGTGTATATCTCTTCTATGATGGAGTTTACAACAACAACGAGTTCAAGACCATGCCTGGCGATTTCACCAAGGCAGATGCCTTGAAATATTGCGAGGACGTGATAAAGTCGGGTTACTATAAGCTGGAGGACAACTTCGCCGACCTGTGGCCAGGCTCTTCCACGAAGCCTTCCAAGAAGGAGGAAGGCCGCAAGACCACCTATAAGGAAGACAGCAAGGAGCTGCTCTGGGTGGTGAAGTTCAACAACGACCAGAACTGGTCCAACACCAACTACAATGGCAACCGCTTTGTCATCAACATCGGCATGCCAGGCGTTTGGTCTGCGCCTTATGCCTTCGGTTGGGGCGCGTGCCCAATCACCCCTCACGCAAAGAGCATCTTCACGTCTGACGACAAGCGCGGAGAAGCCACAATCATTGACACTCGCAAACTTACATGCACCAATGGCCAGAAGGCTTACGACCAGCAGATTACCCAGGACGTAGGCGACTTCACTGGATATTTCATCAAGAAGTATACCCCGATGTGCTACAGCGACGGCACGTCCATGGTTGAGGCCGAGAGCGATGTGGCAGGAGCCAACTTCATGACTTCGCAGGATCAAGACTGGGTGCTCATGCGCTATGCCGACGTGCTGCTCATGGCCGCCGAGCTTGGCAGCCCCAATGCCGCGCAATATTACAACCTCGTGACCTATCGCGCCTATGGCAATCACAACCACGACGTTTCTGCAGCTCCCACACGTGAGCAGATATGGGAAGAGCGCCGCAAGGAGTTCATGGGCGAGGGCTTGCGCTACTTCGACCTGCGTCGTCAAGGTCTCGACGCTTTCGTCAAGGCCATAGCTGGTCAAGCCACCGAAAACGGACAGGAGACGGGCACGCCGTCTATGGTCTATATCAACAAGGAGCACACTACTATCGCTCAAACCTTCAAGGAGCAGAACATACGTGAGAAACGCGGATTCTGGCAGATTCCAAGTTCTGAGATTTCGCTTTCGGGTGGAGTCTACAAGCAGAATCCTGGATGGTAAACAAGACAGGATAACACAGTGTAATTATAGGTGAAAGTTTAATTGTTTATCATGGGTTAGCCACGGGCGGCAGGTTTATTTACCATTAAAGCTGTCGCCCTGGCTTTTTTGAAAAACGATTATAGTGCGACACAACTAAAAAAACACGATAAAATGTGAATGAAAACAATCGGAAAAGACATATAATGATTACTTTTGTGACGTTAATCGACACATATCTTCAAGCCTAAGATTTAATCATATGCTAATGACACAATCCAACGAAGCTCTATCCACGCCCTTGGCGCGTATTCTCGCTTTCATCTTTTCCGCATTCACGCTATGCTCATCTGTCATGGCGCAAAGCCTCGATTTCAGGTGTCTCGACACCTCCATGGGTCTTGCCGACAGCCATGTCAGCGACATAATGAAGGATCATAACGGTTTCTTGTGGATAGGCACGGCGGCTGGCTTGAGCCGCTTCGATGGATTCAGGTTCAAGAATTTCTATTCCAATACCGCCGACAAATCTTCAATAATCAGCAATCAGATAGAGAGCCTCGTGGAGGATAGGCACGGCAATATATGGGTGCAGACCAACGTGGGCTATTGCATCTATGACCCTCAGACCGAGAGCTTCAACAACAACGTGGCGGGCTGGATGACCCAGCACGGCATGAAGGGCACTCCCAATCGCGTGTTTGTTGACTCAAAGGGAAACTTTTGGATAGCTGTCAACGGAAAGGGATGCTACTTTTATGATACCTCCAACAACACTTCACACCTGTTTGCCATTGGCAAGGGTAAAGGCGACATTCCCAGTGGAACCATCACTGGAATCACTGAGCGAGGTGCGTCGCTCGTCATCTCGTTGGAGAATGGCACGCTCGTAAGGCTTGACGGGCTTGCCAAACGCATAGTTTGGGTCAATAGGACCCTGACAAGGAAATTCGGCTATCATGCCCACTATTATAGTACGTTTATCGACTCGCACTACAACTATTGGGTGAGCAATCACGTGTTGGGGCAAACGAGTGTCTACTCGTGCAAGGCACGGCGCTGGTTCTATTCGCCAACTGAGTTTTTCGCTTCGCTTGGCATGAAAGGCATGTGCGATGTCTTCGTTAAGGACTTAAAGGAGGATAGCCATCACGACCTATGGCTCGCGACCGAGCACGAGGGCTTGTTCATAGCCAACTTTACAAGGCGCACGCTGCGCAACGTCACATACGATGCCAAGAGCCCCAACTCGTTGCCCGACAACACTCTCCAGAGTATATACATCGACCGTGCCGGCGCGGCATGGATAGGTACCTACAATAATGGCATAGCTTATTACTCACCGTCGCAGTCACATTTCACCACTTTGAATCTCGGTGATATATGCACCATCACTGTTGACCGATTGGGCAATTATTGGTGTGGCACCAACGACAGTGGCATAATCTGTTACAATCCCCTGACAGGCACTCGACAGCGCTATGGCAAGGCCGTGACCCACCTCGGAAGCGACGTGGTTGTCAGCAGTCTTACCGCCAAAGACGGCTCGCTGTGGTTCGGTTCGTTTAATGGCGGTCTCGCCCATTACGCGAATGGTGCCTTTCGAGCCTTTACGCAGCAAAACTCAGGTCTCGCTAACAATAGCGTGTGGGCTCTCACCGAGGACAGGCATGGCAATGTCGTCATTGGCACTCTTGGCGGCGGCGTGCAAGTGCTGAACCCAACTACGGGTCACTTCACCACATATTCACCTAACAACAGCCGCCTGCCGTCGAGATACATTTCGGCTGTTCGGCTTGACAAGCGCGGGCGTGTCGTCGTGGGGCATTCATTGGGCGTTTCCATTATAGACCCGCGGACCCACGAGGTCAGCCAGTTGCCATCTACCGTGGACGGGAGCCGCTTCTCAAGCCTCTCGGTCAACGACGTGTGGGTCGACAGCCGTGGACTTATTTGGAATGCCAACATGTCCGGGCTTGATGTCTATGACCCTGTGACGCGCCGCATATATCATTTATATCAGCGACAGCAGTTGGCATGTGCCGTGTGCGAAGATGCCGACGGCAACATCTGGGCGACACTTTCCAACAGTGTCGTACACGTCAAAGTGACGCGAAAGGACGGGGCATTGAGCTTTTTCACCAATAGCTTCGATGAGCTTGACGGACTGCAAAAGCGGCATTTCAACTACCGCAGCATTCGCAACGATGGCAAGGGTCAAATCCTGATTGGTGGACAGGATGGCATCAACTCCATACCCTCGCGCTCACAACGCCAAATGGCTGCCGACACGCGCGTGCTCTTCTCGGGCATTGTCCTCTTCGACCATCCTCTGTCCGTGGGCGAGAACTACATGGGTCGTGTCATACTCGACAAGTCTGTCAATACGTCGCATGAGCTCAATCTCAAGTACGACGAGAACGCTTTTGCGGTGCTCCTCGCGACAAATAATGTGTCGGTGCCTGAGAAATGTCATTTCATGTACCGCCTGAAAGGTTTTGGCGATGGCAAATGGCTCACCACGGTCGAGTCGCAGCCAAGCATCACTTACACCAATCTTCACCCTGGCACTTACACCCTTCAGGTGCGTGTCGTAGAGCGCGACGGCACCATGGGCAAAGAGACGAGTGAGCTCCTTATACACATCGCCCCTCCGTTCTATATGTCAACGTGGGCATACATTATATATATATTGCTCATCATGGCAGCCACGTGGCTCACTTGGCATCTCACCATACGCCGTCAGTTGGAGAAAATGCGCATTGAGCAGATGCGCCAAGAGGCTGAGCGCAACCGCAAGATGGACGAGATGAAGCTCTCGTTTCTCACAGACATAAGCCATGAGTTGCGCACGCCGCTCTCGCTTGTCATCTCGCCCGTGAAGGCGCTCATCGACAAGGAAACCGACGGTCAAAAGCGCACGAGACTTGAGCTCATACTCCGCAACGCTAACAGATTGCTCAACCTTGTGAACCAAACGCTCGACATACGCAAGATTGAGACACGTGCCATGCGTCTCGACTTGAAGCAGGGCGACATCATAAAATTATGCCATGACATTGCCGATGACTTCGCGCGATTGTCGCAAAAGGACATCAGCTTGAAGTTTGACACAAGGCTAAGCTCGCTAGTGATGTCCTTCGATGAGGACAAGATGCAGAAGGTCATGACCAACCTGTTGAGCAATGCCTATAAGTTCACGCCAGAAGGAGGCCGGATAACCGTGAGCATTTGTTGGATGGAAACCGGGCAATTTGGTGATAAGCATGAGAACCGTCGTCTCCTCATATCGGTTGCCGACACCGGATGTGGCATCAGCGACGAGGACAAGCGCCACGTGTTCGACCGTTTCTACCAAACGCGGCACCACAAGGAGTCTCCCTTTGGGGGCAGTGGCCTCGGGCTGAACATCGCCAATGAGTACGTGGCCATGCACGGTGGCCGCATCACGGTAAGTGACAACATGGACAACGGTGGCAAGGGCACCGTGTTCACGATTGAGCTGCCAGTAAAGGATTTCACCTCGCAACCATCCACGGAGACAGGTGACCTTGGCCATGTCGATGCCGAAACGGTGCCGTCGAAAGCCGAAGCCCCAAGCAGTAAGGATAAGAGCATGAAAGACAAGGAAGTGCTTATCGTGGACGATAGCGATGATTTCCTTACGTTCATGTCTGAGATGCTTGGCGAGCACTACAAGGTGCGCACGGCCGTCAACGGCAAGGATGCCCTTGCCAAGGTCGCGGAGCGCAAGCCCGACATCATTCTCAGCGACGTGATGATGCCCGAGATGGATGGCAACGAGCTGTGCAAACGCCTCAAGGAAGACAAGGCCACGTCATCGATACCGTTCGTGATGCTCACCGCCCGCCTTTCAACGGAGCACAAGATAGAGGGTTTCACGTCAGGGGCTGACGCTTATATCACCAAGCCTTTCGACCTCGACTTGCTTAACGTCCGCATCGACAATCTTATACGTTCGCACGCGGCACAGGTCGGAGCGCTTAATGGTCAATCGCAGACCACTGGCGGCAAACCTGAGAAGATTGTCCCGAAGATAACCGAGGAGCAGATCACTTCTGTCGACCAGCAGCTTGTGGACAAGGCAACGGCTTTCGTGGAGCAGAATCTTGACAACACGGAGCTGTCGGTCGAGATGATGAGCGAGCACCTTGGCATGTCGCGCGTGCATCTGTATAAGCGAATGCTGTCTATCACGGGTTCCACGCCGTCGGAGTTCATTCGCGTCATCCGCTTGAAACATGCCGCCCGTCTGCTGAAGGAGGGGCAACTCAACGTGAGCGAGGTGGCTTACAAGGTGGGTTTCAACCTTCCTCGCAACTTCTCAAGGTATTTCAAGGAATACTACGGCGTTGGGCCATCACAATATAAGAAATGAGATAAAAACCAATAATTATATATGAACAAGACCAGATTATTACTTTCCACAATGTTGATGCTCGGTGCGTCAGCCACTTTCGCGGCTGGCTACACCGACAATGGCAAGGGAATCACCCTGCAAGTGAAAAACGCCCCAGCCAATGGCGCGCGCCTCGTGCGCCTTGAGGTAGTGAACGACGACATCATCCGCGTGCGTGCAACAAAGGAGGCTGCTTTCCCCGAGAAGCACAGTCTCATCATCGTGCCGCAGACGGCTAAGCCGAAATATAAAGTGACAGAGAAGAATGGTGTTATCACGTTGAAGGCCAAGAATGTATCGGCTGTTGTCACCGAGGCAACGGGTCACATCACTTTCTACGATGCCAAAGGCAGGGTGCTCTTGAATGAGGCAAAGAATGGCATGACCTTCCGTCCTTACACCGTGCCGGCAAACGAGATTGGTCTTGGCACGACCCTCCCAGAGGACAAACGCCATGGTTGGTCATGGAACGCCACGTTTGAGAGTCCGTCCGATGAGGCTTTCTACGGTCTCGGACAGCATCAAGCCGAGGATTTCAACTATAAGGGCAAGAACGAGGAGCTCTTCCAGTACAACACCAAGATTTCCGTGCCGTTCATCATGTCCAACAAGCATTATGGCGTGCTTTGGGATTCTTACTCGCTTTGTCGTTGGGGCAACCCAAACGCTTATCAGCAACTTGGCAAGGAGTTTACGCTCTACAATCGCGAAGGCAAGGAGGGCTCGCTCACTGGCACTTACAATGAGAAGGACGGGCGTCAGCTCGTGCGCGACGAGGACTCGCTCTACTTCGAGAACTGCGATGAGGTGAAACACTTGCCACAAGGTTTTAAGTTGGACGGTGCCAATGTCGTTTATGAGGGTATGATTGAACCCCATGTGTCAAGCAACTATCAGTTCATTCTCTATTATGCTGGCTATACCAAGGTGTTTATCGACGGCAAGGAGGTCGTGCCGGAACGTTGGCGCACGGCGTGGAACCCTAACTCTTACAAGTTTGCCGTTCGCCTTGAGAAAGGCAAGCGTGTGCCCTTGCGCATTGAGTGGCAGCCTGATGGCGACGTATCTTATTGTGGCCTGCGTGTCGCCACTCCACGCACCGACAAGGAACAGAACGAGATGAGCATCTGGAGCGAGATGAGCCGCGACATGGACTATTATGTCATTGCCGGCGACAACATGGACAAGATAATCTCTGGCTACAGGACCTTGACGGGCAAGGCACCTATCATGCCAAAATGGGTCATGGGCTTCTGGCAGAGCCGTGAGCGATACAAGACGCAGGACGAAATCACGAGCACTCTCGCCGAGTTCCGTCGTCGCCAGATACCTGTGGACAACATCGTGCAGGACTGGAACTATTGGAAGGATGACCAGTGGGGCAGCCACAAGTTCGACGAGACGCGTTACCCTGATCCCCAGAAGATGCTCGACGACGTGCACAAGATGCATGGCCGTTTCATGATCTCCGTATGGCCTAAGTTCTATTGCAACACCGACAACTACAAGGAGCTCGCCTCCCACGGTTGGATGTACACTCAAGCGGTGAAAGACTCGCTCAAAGACTGGGTTGGCCCTGGCTATGTCGGTGGTTTCTACGATGCTTATTCGGCTGGCGCGAGAAAGATGTTTTGGCGTCAGATGAACGATAATCTGTATAAGAAATACAACTATGGCATCGATGCCTGGTGGATGGACGCTTCCGAGCCTAACGTGCGCGATTGCACTCCTATCGGTTATCGCAAGGCCCTCTGTGGGCCTACTGCCCTGGGCTCGTCTACCGAATATTTCAATGCCTATGGCATCGAGAATGCCGACGCTATCTATACTGGCCAGCGTGCCACGGGCAACAACAAGCGCGTGTTCTTGCTCACGCGCAGCGGCTTTGCCGGATTGCAACGTTACAGCACGGCCTCATGGAGTGGCGACATAGGCACTCGCTGGGAGGACATGCGCGCGCAGATGACCGCCGGCCTCAACTATTGCATGGCGGGCATCCCGTTCTGGGGCATGGATCAGGGTGGTTTCTGCGTGGAGAAACGCTATATGGCGGCGCAGGGCATCTACGACAAGACTGGCGAGGAAAACGCTGACATGAAGGAGTGGCGTGAGCTTCAAGCTCGTTGGAACCAGTTTGGTTGCTTCGTACCTCTTTATCGCACCCATGGACAGTGGCCGCTGCGTGAGGTTTGGAACATCGCTCCGGAGAATCACCCTTGCTACAAGTCGATTGTCTACTACGACAAGCTGCGCTATCGCCTCATGCCTTACCTTTACAGCATGGCCGCGTGGGCTAACTTAAAGGACTACACGCTGATGCGTGGTCTGCCAATGGACTTCCAAGACGACTCTAATGTGCTCAACATCGGTGACCAGTGGATGTTTGGCCCTGCTTTCATGGCTTGCCCCGTATACAAGTATGAGGCTCGCTCGCGCAAGGTCTACTTGCCTAAGCAGTGTGGTTGGTACGACCTCTACACCGGCAAGCACTTCGCTGGTGGCCAGACCATCGAAGCCGACGCTCCTTATGAGAGAATACCGGTGTTTGTGCGCGAGGGTGCCATCGTCCCGTTTGGTCCAGAGATGCAGTGGAGCGATGAGAAGAAGCCGGAGCTAATCAACCTCTACGTATACACTGGCAAGAACGCCGACTTCCTCCTCTACGAGGACGATGGCGTGGACTACAACTATGAGAAAGGCCAGTATGCCACCATCGACATCCGCTACGACGAGAAGTCGAAGACCTTGACTCTTGGCAAGCGCAACGGTTCGTTCGACGGCATGCTTCAGAACCGTCGTTTCAACGTCATCGTCGTCTCGCCGACAAAGGAGCAGAAGCTCGATTTCGACGCTCAAGGCAAGATGGTCGACTACAACGGTGCCGAGGTTAAGGTGAAGTTGTAATACTTATTCGTAAAAAACCAACTGCAAAGTTAATGAGAATGTTGCATTTCACTCTTCATCCATGGGGGCGTGCCAAGGGCTGCCTTTGGCGGCGAGGGGGAGTTATCCTTCTTCTCTTTGCCGCGGCGTTATCCGCCTCTGCCCGCTCCCGTGTCAATTTCGATGAGGGTTGGCGCTTCACCCTTGGCGACTCCATACAAATGTCGCAAAGCGGTTACGACGACTCTTCGTGGCGGTTGCTCGACTTGCCACACGACTGGGCCATTGAGGGCGATTTCTCCGATTCCAACCCCTCTGGTGCCAGCGGTGGCGCGCTGCCTGGCGGAGTGGGGTGGTACCGCAAGCATCTGCGTGTGAACGTGAAGCCTGGTGAGCGCTACTTCATCGACTTCGATGGCGTGTATATGAACTCCACGGTCTACATCAACGGCAAGAAGCTCGGCACGCGACCTTATGGTTACAGCAGTTTCCGCTATGAGCTCACGCCGTTTCTTTCCAAGACCGGCGACAACGTGATAGCCGTCAAGGTGGACAACAGCGACCAGCCAAACAGCCGCTGGTACAGTGGTTGTGGCATTTACCGCCATGTATGGTTCGTAGAGACTGCAGCCGTGGCAGTGGCCCATTGGGGGACATACGTCACTTCGGTCATCGGCGACAACGGTGAGGCTCACTTCACCGTGAGTGCCGACATAGAAAACACCACAGGCAAAACCTTGCGGGCTGAGGTGCGCAACACGCTCCTCAATGCCAATGGCAATGTGGTGGCTTCGGCTTCAGTGCCTGTTGACATTGATGACAAGACCAACAGCACACAGACTCTAACCCTGATGAAACCCACGCTCTGGACTCTTGAGAATCCTTATATGTATAAGGTGAGGACGGATGTCGTGGTCGGTGGCAAGGTCGTGGATACATACGAGACCATGACGGGCGTGCGCTCGTTCAAGTTTGACCCGCAGACGGGATTCTCCCTTAACGGCAAGGCCATGAAAATTAATGGCGTGTGCCAACACCACGACCTTGGCTGCCTGGGTGCCGCGCTCAATGAGGACGCACTTCACCGCCAACTCGTCATCCTGAAGCAGATGGGTGCCAATGCCGTGCGTTGCTCGCACAACCCGCCGGCTCCCGAACTCTTGAACATGTGCGACACGATGGGCCTGATAGTCATGGACGAGTCGTTCGACATGTGGCGCAAGAAGAAGACTCGCAACGACTATGCCCGATTCTTCGACAAGTGGTATGAGCGCGACCTCACCGACCTCGTGCGGCGCGATCGCAATCACCCCAGCGTGATGATGTGGAGCATAGGCAACGAGGTGCTCGAACAGTGGCAGCAGGCCGATGCTGATACGCTGTCGCTGGAGCAAGCCAACCTTCTGCTCAACTTCGGCCACGACATCTCAGCACAGGCTGGTAACAAGGAGCTGTCTGTCAACTCGCGTCTCGCCATGAAGCTCGCCGCCATAGTGCGCAAGCTCGACCCGACGCGCCCCATCACCGCCGGATGCAACGAGCCTGACCCAAACAACAACCTCTTCCGTGGCGACGCGCTCGACCTCATTGGCTTCAACTATCATCGCCAGTGGATCAAGGACGTGCCTAAGAACTTCCCCGGCAAGCCGTTCATCATGACCGAGAGCGTGTCGGCTCTGCAAACGCGTGGCTACTATGTCATGCCGAGCGACAAGGAGATTCTCGCGCCAAACGACTGGCGCGTGACCTATACCGACCCGACCTTCAAGTGCAGTGCCTACGACAACTGCCACGTGCCTTGGGGCTCAACGCATGAGCAGACATGGGACATCGTGAAGCACACGCCGTGGTGCTCTGGACAGTTTATCTGGACGGGCTTCGACTACATAGGTGAGCCCACGCCTTACGGCTTCCCGGCACGCTCAAGCTATTTCGGCGTGATAGACTTGGCTGGCTTCCCGAAAGACACATATTATATGTATCAGAGCGAGTGGACGAAGAAAACGGTGCTGCACCTCTTCCCCCACTGGAACTGGATAAAGGGCCAAGACGTTGACCTTTGGTGCTATTACAACAACGCCGACGAGGTGGAGCTCTATGTCAACGGCAAGAGCATGGGCGTGAAGCGCAAGAAGGATTCTCACGAGTATCATGTCATGTGGCGAGTGAAATTCGTGCCGGGGTATGTGAGGGTAGTCTCGCGTTGCAATGGCAGGATAGTCGCACAACAGACAATTCACACCGCGGGTGCTCCCGATCATATCCGCCTCACGACCAACAGGCAGAAGCTCACTGCCGACGGCAAGTCGTTGGCTTTCGTCACGGTGGAGGTTGTAGACAAGGCTGGCAACCTTTGTCCCAACGCCACCAATGACATCCACTTCGACGTGGACGGCCCGGCTCGCATAGCCGGTGTGGACAATGGATGCCAGACTTCCATGGAGCGTTTCCAGGCCAACCATCGTCAGGCTTTCTATGGCAAGTGCCTCGTGGTGCTTCGCAGCAACAAGGAGGCTGGCCGTGTGCGTCTGACGGCAAGAGGCGTTGACTTGAAAGAGGCGGTGTTGAACCTCTCATCAGATAATCAAAAACAATAAAACTAATATTCATACAATTACCTCAAAAGCATAGTATAAGATGCTGTATCAATGAAGTAAAGGTAGTACAGCGCATAATTTATCATCTTATTATTATCTTGATTTATTATTTGGCTTTATTATCTTGCTGAATAGATTTGGTATGGCATTGCATATTATTCCCCTCCCCTGGGTGGGGGAGGGGTTGGGGAGGGGCTTAATCATCATCACTATGAAACAAACATTACTTTCCGCAGCCATCGCACTCACCATATCAGTGGGTGCCGCTGCCCAGTCGTCGCGTCCGGTCTATCTCGACCCCAACGCGCCCATCGAGGAGCGCGTGCAAGACGCCTTGAAGCGTCTCACTGTTCACGAGAAGGTCTCGCTCTTGCATGCGCAGAGCAAGTTCACCACTCCTGGCGTGCCACGTCTCGGCATTCGTCAGCTCAACATGAGCGACGGCCCTCACGGAGTGCGTGCCGAGGTCGACTGGAACTCATGGAACACGGCCAACTGGACCAACGACTCCATTTGTGCCTTTCCTTCATTGACGTGTCTCGCAGCCACGTGGAACCGCGACCTCTCCGCTGTCTACGGCAACGCCGTGAGCGAGGAGTTCGCCTTCCGTGGCAAGGACATACTGCTGGGTCCGGGTACTACTATCGCCCGCATGCCGCTCAATGGCCGCAACTTCGAGTATATGGGCGAGGATCCTTACTTGGCTGGCGAGATGGCAGTGCCTTATATCAAGGCGGCGCAGAAAAATGGCGTGGCTTGCTGCTTGAAGCATTTCGCGCTCAACAACCAGGAGACAAACCGCTTCACGACCAACGTCAACGTGGATGAGCGTGCCTTCCGCGAGATTTACATGCCGGCTTTCAAGAAGTGCGTGCAAGAAGGCAAGCTGTGGACCATCATGGGATCTTATCCCCTTTGGGAGGGTGAGCACATGTGCCACAACAATAAGCTCCTCAACCAGATATTGAAGAAAGAATGGGGCTTCGACGGTGCCGTGATAAGCGACTGGGGCGGTTGCCACGACACGTGGCAGGCTGCCATGAACGGTCTCGACATCGAGATGGGCACCGACACCAACGGCAAGACCGAGGACCGCTCCAAGGGCTACAACACCTATCACCTTGCCGACCCGTTTGAGAAGCTCATCAACGAGGGCAAGGTGCCCATGAGCGTGCTCAACGACAAGGCGGAGCGTGTGCTACGCACCATTTTCCGCACGTCGATGAATCCCAACAAGGTCATCGGCTCGCAGTGTTCCGCTGCCCACTACGACGCTTGCCGCGAGATTGGCGAGGAAGGCATGGTGCTGCTGAAGAACCAAGGCGCTTTCCTACCCATCAAGAAGGGGCAATACAAGCACATCCTTGTCGTGGGCGACAATGCCGTGCGCAACATGAGTGAGGGCGGCGGCTCGTCGGAGCTGAAGACCAAGTTCGACATTTCGCCGCTTGAGGGCTTGAAGAATGTATATGGCGACGCGATAGATTTCGCACGCGGCTATTATGCTGGACGTGCCCTCTACGACGCGGTTGACCCAATCTCCGCCGACTCTCTGAGAACTCTCAAGGCTGAGGCCCTGGCAAAGGCCAAGAAGGCGGACCTCATAATCTACATTGGTGGCTTGAACAAGAACCACAAGCAGGATTGTGAGAATGGCGACCGCGAGTCGTATGACCTCTCTTATGGGCAAAACGAGCTTATAGCCGACTTGGCCAAGGTGCAGAAAAACATCGTGGTCGTAACCTTTGGCGGCAATGCCTACGCCACTCCGTGGATCAACAACGTGAAGGCGCTTTTGCACTGCTGGTATCTCGGTTCCATGTCGGGTGTCACTCTCGCCGAGGCCATCTCCGGCAAAGTGAACCCAAGTGGCAAACTGCCTGTCAC
>DAINOS010000057.1:0-13482 GCA_036743855.1 Prevotella sp.
CAATCGTGTTGACCATGAACAAAGTAAGGGTCGGGTCTGCTTTTACCACGGCATCAGTTGGCTTCACAATGAGGCGAATGCCACCAAGCGTGAACCCCATTGCGCTGTGGCTCACCATGTCGAATACTTGTTGAAGACGGAAATTCTCTATCCGCAAGCTCAGTTCGCCTTGTCTCATTTGAATCCACTTCGTGAGAATTGAATTATATTCGTTGATGCTGTCTGTTATTTCTTCCACATAACTCAGCCTTCTCTCATTGGTTTTGTCATCCTTGATTTCTGTTTTTTTGCTGTCAGTGTCGTTTTGCGATTGCCTTATGCGTTTTATCTCGTTTACCATTCTGTCGATCAGTGGCAGGATACTGCAAACAAGTTGTACTTTAGCGCGTTGCTCAAGGTTACGTTTGCGGTTTTGCATAAGATGAAGGTTGGCCACGTCTGTGGCCTCTTTTATCTCGTCAAACTGCTCGTGCCTAATCCCAATTTCGCGCTCGTTATTGCTCTTCCATTTGCTTAGTGGCATTAGGAGTTTGGAGATTGAGAATGCCTCGTCGCTATGCCGGCGCATACGGGTAAAGATAATGAGCAAGACCACAACCAGGACTATCATCAGTATAACGATGACTATCAAGATGTTTAGTCCCTGCACGGCATCGTCGAGTTGCGCTGCTCTCGCTTCCAACTGCCTGTCTTGTCTGGTCTGCTCTTGCAGGTCCAGGTATATGTTGCGGTTTATGTCGCTATTGCGCTTGTCGTTGACAGCTGAATAAACGAGGCACAGGTCTTCGCGAATAGACGCTATGAGGTCTGGTGCCATTTCCACTATTGGAGAATCTTTCAGCGAATGCTCCAAGCAGATTAGAGCCGATTTATTGTCGTTGATATGCCAGAAGCACTCTCCGAGCGTTCTCCAGGCACCTGCCGTCTGGTAAACGTCACCGTATCGCTTGAAAATGTTTAATGCACGTTGGGCGAGGTTTCCGGCAATGAGGGAGTCTGGCATCATGTCGGTATTAACGGCAACGATAATTGGATAATTGTCGTTTATTATATCCCGTCTTGATGATGAGTCTTGTAGATGCTCGCTAATGGATTGCAGTGCTTGCGCCTCCCAGTAAGGATAGCCATATTGTGTGGCATAGGTATAACACACGGCAAGGTATTGCATTTCCTTCTTGGTTCTCACCCGTTTGTCTTTGTCTGTAATGATGCCTCCAGCACCGATGTTGTACCAATAATTGAGAAGTTGAGCCGTATCGCGCTGAATGCTTCCGTAAGGGTCTATGCTTTTCAACTGCTTGATAGATGGCCTTTCCAGACCGAGATAATAATAGTAAGCAGAGGCGACAATATGATACTCTGACGAGGCATAAGCCAGTCTTCGTTTTTCATGGGCATTGAGTACAAAATCCTCATCCTTTATACGCGATAGCTGCTTTTTAGCTTGTTCACTGTAAACATAAAAGTCCTTGTTGTGTGACTGTTTTTGGCACAGCTTCATTTGCTGAACGTTGGCTATAAGCAGCTCGATTTGGTTGTCAGTGATGTGCCCAACCTTGTCAAGGTAAGCCTTGGCTTGCTTATAGCGCATAGCGGCCATTTCGACAAAGGCCAAGTTGTTGAGTGCCTCTGCACGGCCTGCATTATAACTGCCTGCAAGTTGAATAGCCTTGTCTGAATATATGCGCACAGAATCGAGGTCGCGATAGTGGAACGTGTAAGCTTTTTCGTTGAGGGTGTCAACAAGTTCTGTGTTGCTTCTTGTGCAACCAGTCAGAAGCAACAACATTGCGCATATTATGATGTGGAAATATCTCAAATCTTACTTACCATTTAAGATAGCCGTGTTTATCGTTGTACCAAAGTTGAACGGCGTTAATGATGTTTTGCCATAGCACATAGGAACATGGGGCAATGACACAAACGGGATTCAAGAAATGAAGCAGTAACCAAATGCCAACAATGTTGTTCTTTTGACCGAGGGCCTGACCACCCTCAACGCGCGCCTCATATCCCCAAATGCCACCAACACTTTTGCCTAATGAAAATAGTATAAAGCAAACTACAAGCGGAAGGAATATCAAGAGAAACAACACCATGCCAGAAAGCGGCGAGTGCAGAATGGTTTGGACAGACAGCCCCATGATTATGCTAAGGTTGAATGACCATATATAATAAGGTGCGTTTGGTATGCTCTTGATGAAAGCCGTCACCTTTGGCAAGTAGCGCTGAGTCAACAAACCGAGGATTAGCGGAAGTATTAATACTCTCACAACTTTGTCGAGAACCATTAGAAAGGCCATAATGAATGACACGTTTGCCGCGCGTTCTACCATTGGGAAGAAAAGCGGAATGATGATTACCGTGAAGCAGTTGGCAATGATGGTGTATACGGTCATCGTGGCTATGCTTCCCCCAAGTTTTTCAGTCACCACGGCAGCTGCGGCTGCGGTTGGGCAAATGACGATGACAAATATGCCTTCCCATACAATCTTCACGTCTGGAGACGTAAGGTTTACGATGATAAGAACAATGAGCGCGGATAGGGTAGTGCGAACGGCTTGGAGGGCAAAGTGCCATTTGCGCGGCTTGAAGTTGTGCATGTCTATCTTGCAGAATGTGAAATAGAGAAGCACGAAAATCAACACAGGCATCAGCGTAACCAACTTTGGACCCACGAAATCGCCTATCGGTTGCAGGAATGTTATTTCCGAAAACAACAAATATACTATTGTGCCAACCGCGAGCGCGATAAGCAGCGTCCAGTCTTTCAAAAATGCCAAAAGCTTCATGTCGCAATATTTTACTCTGCTTATCTTGTGGATAAGGCTTAATACGATATTGCAAAGTTAAGGATAATAATTGAAATATTATCGCTCAGATTGAAAGAATTAACCTTACGCTTACTTCGACCGCGGTAATCACGTTGGACGATTGAAGTAAGCGTAAGGTGTCGCTTGATTAGTTTCGTTATTCGTTGGCTACGTGGCTTCTAATCTTTGTCAGATACTCTTTCATCCTAACGGAATCCTTGTTGTCGATAATCTCCAAGAGCTCTTTCAGCTCAGAGCGAATCTGTGACACTTGGTCGTGGGTGTAAGGGTTGAATAGAATCTCTTGAAGCAAGTAGTCGTCTTCCGAGAGCACTCCGCGGGCAATCTTCATGTGTCGCTTGAATGTTGTGCCGGGCGCGTCTTGATGCTTCATGACGGCAGCGAACACGAACGTGGAAACGAAAGGTATGCTTAGCGAATATGCCACAGTGCGATCATGCTCATCGAAACTATACTCGTAGATGTGTAATCCAAGTCGTTGGTATAAGTCCTTGAAGAAGATGCGACCCATGTAGTCGCCCTCATTTATTATGATGGCGTTTTCTTCCGACAGTTGGTTGAGATTTGCGAATGTGGGACCGAACATTGGGTGAGTGGACACATATGGGTGCCCTGATTTCTCATAATAATCTTTCAGTCCTGTCTTGACCGACGCGATGTCAGAAATAATGCAATCTTTTGGAAGATAAGGCATTATCTCATCAAATGCCGACAAGGTATACTTCACCGTCACTGCGTTGATGACCATCTCTGGCGCAAAGGTCTTAACCTCGTCCATTGTCGTGAAGCGCTGGCAATTGTAGGTGAAGCGCATGCGCTTAGGGTCACGCTCCACCACCGCCACCTCGTGGTCAAAACTGAGCAGGTCTATAAAGAAAGAGCCCATCTTGCCGGCTCCCATTATCAATATTTTCATTGCTTATAAGACTTCTGGCAATACTTATTCGTTGACAATCTGCAATTGCTGTCGTACGCTCTCCTCATGGATTATCTCAAACATGTTGGCGGCAAACTCTGGTGACATGCCGCACAGTGATGCTTGAGCTCCACGCTTCTCCAGGATCTCTCCGTAACGGTTGGCCTGCAACACGGTCATGTTGTGCTCTTTCTTGAACGTGCCTATCTCCCTGCAAACGCGGAAGCGTTTAGCCAAGAGATCCATCAGCTGGTTGTCAATCTCGTCGATTTGCGAGCGGAGTTGGCGTATGCCCTCTGTTGTCGTGTGTTCGCTTCTCACTACGAGCAGACTCAATATGTAGTCGAGAATGTCAGGTGTCACTTGTTGCTTGGCATCGCTCCACGCATTGTCGGGATCGCAATGGCTTTCTACGATAAGTCCGTCGAAGCCTAAGTCCATTGCTTGCTGGCAAAGTGGCGCGATGAGGTCGCGACGACCACCGATATGACTTGGGTCGCAGATGATAGGCAAGTTTGGTATGCGGCGATGAAGCTCAATTGGAATCTGCCACATTGGGAGATTGCGGTATATCTTCTTGTCGTAGCTTGAGAATCCACGGTGTATTGCCCCAAGGCGCTTTATTCCCGCTTGGTTGATGCGTTGCATTGCTCCTATCCAAAGCTCAAGGTCTGGGTTAACAGGGTTCTTCACCAGCACGGCGCCCTTGAAACCTTTAAGGCTGTCGGCAAGTTCCTGCATGGCAAACGGATTGGCAGTGGTGCGGGCGCCGACCCACAGTATGTCTATGCCATATTTGCGAGCCAGCTCCACATGCTCAGGCGTGGCCACTTCCGTTGCGGTGAGCATGCCTGTCTCTTTCTTCACTTCCTGCATCCATGGCAATGCCTTTTCTCCATTGCCCTCGAAGCCTCCGGGTTTTGTGCGAGGCTTCCACACGCCGGCACGAAACATGTGGCAACCCTTTGCTGCCAAGTTGCGAGCTGTGGTCATCACTTGCTCTTCTGTCTCGGCAGAGCATGGGCCTGCTATTACTAATGGGCGTTCTCCGCCATTGTCTGACGGCAAGTTGAGGGGTTCAAGTTCCAATTCCATAACTTATGTTTTTTATATTGTTTAATGTCTGGTATTCAGTGTCTTTTGCTTTCTTTTATTCAAGCTCAGCTTTTTTTATTCTTTCAAGCGCTTCTTTCATCTTGTCGTCTTTCGCGCAAAGGCTTATGCGGATGTAGCGCTTGCCATTGTTGCCGAAGATGAAGCCAGGCGTGATGAATACGCGGGCCTTGTGGAGCACGGCCTCTGTCAGGTCTTCAACATCAGCGTAGCGGTCTGGTATCTTTCCCCAAAGGAACATACCCACCTGCTTAGGGTCAAACTCGCATCCCAAGACTTTCATTATGTCCTCGGCAATGACGCGGCGCCGACGATAGTTCTCAATGTTGTTCTCACGATGCCATTCGGGTGTGTTGGTGTTGAATGCCTCGGCCGCGGCGAGTTGGATTCCACGGAATGTACCGTTTTCGATGTTGCTCTGAATCTTGAACATCCATGAGATATAATCCATGTTGCCCACGATCATTGCCACTCGCCATCCGGGCATGTTGTGGCTTTTCGACATGGAGTTGAACTCTATGCAACAGTCTTTTGCCCCGGGCACCTGCATGATGCTCATTGGGTGCTCGTTGAGGATAAGCGAGTAGGGGTTGTCGTTGACCACGAGAATGTCGTGTTTTTTGGCGAAATCGACGAGTCGCTCAAAGGTCTCGCGGCGAGCATTGCCACCAGTGGGCATATTGGGGTAGTTGGTCCACATCACTTTCACGCCAGAGAGATCCATCTTCTCCAACTGGTCAAAGTCGGGTTGCCAACCGTTGTCCTCGCGCAAGTCGTAGTTGATGATTTGAGTTCCAAACAGCTTGTTGACGGCGGTATAAGTGGGGTAGCCCGGGTCGGGTATCAGAACCTTGTCGCCTGGGTTGCAGAAAGCCAGCGTCACATACATTATGCCTTCCTTTGAGCCAATGATGGGTTGCACTTCTGTCTTGGCGTCCAGTTCCACGCCATAGGTGCGCTTGTAGAATCCAGCCATTGCCTCGTGCAGCTCCGGCAGTCCGCTTGTGGGTTGGTAGCCATGGGCGTTAGGTTCATGAGCCACGGCGCAAAGCTTGTCGATTGTTTGCTTTGATGGGGGCATGTCGGGGGAGCCAATGGCAAGAGAGATGATGTCCTTGCCCTCGGCATTGAGCTTTGCCACTTCCTTCAGCTTTCGACTGAAGTAATATTCTTGAATGCTGTTTACTCTTGATGCTGGTTTCATATCTTATGCTTCTTTATATTCTCCAAGTATTTTTATTGATTTGACGAGTGGCGTGATGGCGTCAATCGACTGTCGGTAACGTATGAGGTTTGTGAATGTAACGTCAACGTAGAACATGTATTCCCATTCGTGTCCAATGACGGGAAGCGACTGTATCTTGGTGAGGTTGATGTCGTAGAAACTGAGAATGGTGAGCACTTTTGACAATGAGCCTTCCGAATGTGGAAGCGTGAAGACCATGCTCGACTTGTTAACGTCGTTGAGTGGCCGCAGGTAGTCGGCCTTGCGTGGGTCCGTGGCAATGAGGAAACGCGTGAAGTTGTGCTTGTTGTCTTCTATGTGGTTGTCGAGTACCTTCAATCCATACATCTTGGCGGCGTCGGCGTGACAAATGGCTGCCCAACCCTTGCAATGGTTGTCGTGTATGTACTTGGCGCTTCCTGCCGTGTCTTCCGCCTCAACCACTTTCAGCTCTTCGTGGGATGAGAGATATTCTCGGCATTGCATGAGTGCCACAGGATGTGAATGAACTTCGTGTATAGTGTTCCAGTCGTCTTCCGGCAAGCAACAGATGCAATGGGTGATGTGCAGCTTGTGCTCGCCGACGATTGTCGTGTCGCTGTCGCGCAGGAGCTCATAGTTGTGGAGCAATGAGCCGGCGATGGTGTTCTCAATGGCCGACATACAGATGATGGTTGGGTCTTGTTTCACGCTGTCGAACACTTGCTCAAAGGTGTCGCAGCATATCAACTGTATCTGCTCACCCTTGAAATATTCGTGTGCGGCAATGTCGTGAAACGACCCTAACATGCCTTGTATCGCTATTCTCTTCATCTTGTTTTCTTGTTCTATGTCTGTTTTAATGACTTGTCGTATGTTTTTTTTGCGTCTTAACAAAAATCCCGCTCCATTTTACGATGAAGCGGGACTTTGAATGCAAACCTATATGAGGTTTTGTATCTCTTGTCTTAAGTTGAAATTACACGCAACTTCCCGCTTCACAACTGTGTGCAAAGTAGAAAAAGTAATAGGAATATGTTGCGAAAAACTTCATGTGATGTATTATTCTTGTTAAATCATTGGCAAAATTATAGTTTTTATTTAAAACTTGCAAGAAAAATGACAAAAATATTGTTCAAATGACTAAATTTGCATCAAATAAGTTACACGATCATGAGAAGACTCATTATTATATATACCTTTCTTTGCTCATCGTTGATAGCCTCGGCGCAATCTGACAATAGGATTCTCAGCAGTGGGGCACCCGTGAGGTTCGTGCCAGGCAGCGCTATCTTGGCCACTAATCCAGCCACAGGCATGTCGTTTCAGTCCACAGGCTCTCCGTTTGCCAAGCCTGCGGAAGACCTTGACCAACAGTATGACAGTGGAGTAAAGAACAAAGACTACTCAAAAGATGCCATTCCAGCAAACAAGCAAGAAAAGAAAACAAGAGGTGAGCTCCACGGCAGCGTTGGCCTCAGCGTGATAGCCGGCTTCGGCAAGGGCGCTCCGAAAGGGGCTGGCTTCGCCCAAGACATCAGTCTCAACTACACCGTGCCCATTGGCAAGCGTGGGTGGTTGACGGCAGGAGGATACATGAACCACCTGAATTGGAGTGGCATAAACGCCACGTCCGCCGGGCTCTATGGTGAGTTGGGGTATCAGATAAACGATAATCTGTCTGCTTTCGTGTATGGCCAAAAGTCATTGGCCAACACAGGTGTAGATTGTTATGGCTATCCTTGTTATGGATATTATGGCTGCGAGGGTTTTGGCTATCCTGGCTACAATCCCTACGCTGACCGCTTGGGGGCAGCAATAAGGTGGACACCCAACAAGAATTTCTCACTCCAGTTGTCAGTGGAAAAAGACTGGATGCCCAAGCCACGCAACGACTATTATCGCAAGTACGACTATCAACGATATTAAATAATGTTTGCCAATGGTTTATGCCGTGGCAAACTCGTTGTTTTGATAAAACTCCTCGCCAAGTTTGAAGCCTTCCTCATAAAGGCGCTCAAGTTTGGCGATGTCTTTTTCTATCCGGTGCACCTCCATGGGGCGTTTAGGACGAATGACGGTTATCTGTCCCTCACGCTCAAGGTCTTCCACCATTTGCAGTTGCTCGTTGTAAGCCTCGATGCGGTGGCTGAGAACGACACGGAGGCGAGGGTAGTGACGGTAAATGAATGATGGCTGCTTGCGGTCGCGTCCCGACTCACGATAGCCATAGTTTCGGGTCGTGATCACGATGTTGTGCTTGTGCCCAGTGGCTTGAGCCCGCCTCACGGGTATGGAGTCCACTATGCCCCCGTCGAGCATGGGTTTACCGTCAATCCACGTGATCTTGCTCACGTAGGGTAGGGAGCTCGACGCTCTCGCCAAGTCGCACGCGCGCTGGCGGTCATGAGTCTCTGTGAGGTATTCGCCACGCCCTGTCAGGCAGTTAGTCGCTACCACTTCAAATCCAGCGGAGTGTTTGAAAAACTCGTCGTAGTCGAAGGGGATAAGCTCGTTTGGGAAGCGGTCGTAGAGAAGTTTTTGGTCGAATATGCACCCTTGTGTCACGAGATGCCGAAAGCCAATGTAGTCGTATTTGGCAAGGAAGTCTATATTTGATATGCGCGCGCGCCGTGGCTGGCGTGATACATAGCTCATGCCATTGCAGGCTCCTGCAGAGACTGCCACGATATAGTCGAAGTAGAGTCCGTGTTTCATGAAGGCATCGAGCACGCCACTGGTGAATACGCCACGCATACCGCCGCCTTCAAGTACCAAACCCATGGAATGAGGGTCAATAAGCATATAAAAAGTGTTATTTTGTATGCAAAGTTAAGACATTTCTATCAAACTTTTGTAATTTTGCTTTATAAAGAACTCAAAAACATTCGTATTATGTTCAGCAAAGAGACTTACGTAAATCGTCGGGCAGAGCTGAAAAAGCTCGTAGGTGATGGTGTCATCTTGCTTTTCGGCAACAATGGCGCTCCCGCAAACTTCCCCAACAACACTTATTATCCCTTCCGTCAGGACTCGTCGTTCCTTTATTATTTTGGGCAGCAACGCGACGGTCTTGTTGGCGTGATTGATGTGGACAACGACATAGAGACGCTCGTAGGCGATGACATCAGCATAGACGACATCGTTTGGTATGGCTCCGTGGACAGCGTACACGACATGGCGGAGCAAGTGGGCGTGCACAACACGGCTCCTATGAAATCGCTGAAGACCATCTGCAACGATGCCATGCGCCTCCATCGCAAGATTCACTTCCTGCCTCCATATCGCGCCGACATAAAGATTCATATCTTCGACCTGTTGGGCATTCACCCCAATCAGCAGAAAGAAAGCGCGTCGATGCCACTCATCAAGGCTGTGGTGAAGATGCGTTCTTCAAAGACGCAAGAGGAAATAGACGAGCTGGAGAGAGCTGCCGTCATTGGCTATAAGATGCACACCACGGCCATGAAGATGTGTCGCCCAGGAGTGGTTGAGAAGGAAATTTCCGGCGTGCTGGATGGCATTGCCAACAGCATGGGATCAATGGTCAGTTTCCCGACCATCCTGTCACAGCATGGCGAGATACAGCATGGCGCGCCGTCACAAAACAAGTTGCAAGCTGGCAAGTTGATGCTTTGCGACGCTGGAGCCGAGACCATGAACCACTATTGTTCCGACAATACTCGCACCACGCCTGTAAGCGGACACTTCGACCAAAGGCAACTTGAAATCTACTCCATCGTGGAGGCTGCCCACGACTATGCCCTCTCTGTGGCAAAGCCTGGCGTGAAGTGGTGGGACGTTCACTTTGGCGTATGTCGCCTCATAACTGACAAGCTCAAGGAGATTGGCTTGATGAAGGGCGACACCGAAGAGGCTGTGGCGGCTGGCGCTCATGCCATGTTCATGGTTCATGGTTTGGGCCACATGATGGGCATGGACGTTCACGACATGGAGTCGCTCGACCAAATCAATGTGGGATTTGACGATGAGGTGCGTCCTAACCTTGAGCAGTTTGGCACCAACTGCCTGCGCATGGGCCGTCGATTGCAAGAGGGATTTGTCGTAACCGATGAGCCGGGCATTTACTTCATCCCTGCACTTATCGACGACTGGAAGGCTTCTGGCCATTGCAAGGAGTTTATCAATTTCGACAAGCTTGAGACCTACAAAGACTTCGGTGGCATTCGCATCGAGGACGACCTGCTCATCACAAAGGACGGTTGCAGGTTCATCGGCAAGAACCGCATTCCTTATCATCCTAAAGACGTGGAGGAATTCCTGGCCGCAAGCAGGGAGTAAAACAACGTGATAGCCCACTGGTTTCTTAGCGAGTGATCGTTACCCATGTTGGGCAGACGACAAAATAAAGCCTGCCACGGTTCTTATCCGTGGCAGGCTTTTCTATCTTGTTGTAAATAAGCTGTTTAGGCTTTACGCTGAAAAGGTGTCGCGATTCAAGCGTAAAGGCATCGCGATTCAAGTGTAAAGCCGTTGCGATTCAAGCGTAAAGGCGACGCGATTCAAGCGTAAAGGCGACGCGATTCAAGCGTAAAGGCAAACGCCTTGTTTTTGTTGGTCAAATGTAGTATTCCGCCGCATCTACAAGTCCGGCGCGGAGGGCGAATTTTATGGCCTCGTGCACATTGTTGACACCGAGTTTTCGGAAGATGTTTTTCCTGTGGGTGTTGACGGTGTGGAAACTCGAAAATCGCCTTTGCGCTATTTCCTTAGTTGTCATGCCCAAGGCAATGTCTTTCAATATTTCCAACTCTGTTTTCGTGAGGTTGGGCAGTGATTGTTTTTGTTGCGTTTCTTCTTTGGTTGGCGCGGAAAGGAGCAGTTCCGTGATTTGCTGGCAAATATACCTTTTTCCTTTCGCTGCGAAGTCGAGTGCCTCTTTTATCTCAGCCAACGAACAATCCTTGAGCACTATTCCGCACCTTGGACACACGAGCACTATCTCGCGTAAGAAGTCTTGGCTCAAGTCCTCACTGAAGAGAATCCATTGCGCGTCAGGGAAGCGTTGACTTATGATGTTCAGTTCCGCCGCGTCGTTGATGTCAAACAATGTATAGTCGAGAATTATCACCGCATGACTGTCCTCCTTCAGCGCCTCCACGAGGCTCGTCTTGTCGGATGTCAGCTTGCTTTCGCTGTCAGCGCGTTGTGATACTATGTACAACAACCCCGCGCGCGTGATGTCTTGATTATCCGCAATATAGATTTTCATGCCTTTGACTTGAATGAGAAGTTTCCCTATTAATGATTATGGAGAGCATGATAAAGTGACGCGCTTTATCATGCTCTCCATCGTGTTTTTAGAATGAGGCTTGGAAATCAAACCTTATTCCCCACTTGCTTATGCCTGGATAGTTGTATGTCAGACGACGGACGTAACCAATGCTGATAAGCTTCAATATGTTGTGTATGCCTGCCTCCACTTCCCAATATGGCTTGTTGGTCATGATGTGGGAGTCGACAGGGAAGCGATATATGAGGTTGTCGTTGGGGTTCTTCGTGGGATTGTTCTTGTCTGTGAGCCTTCCCCAGAATCCTTTCACGTCGACGAACTCTCTCCATTTCAGTTTTCTGATCAATGGTATGCGGTTGAGCAACTTTCCGTTGATGTCCCACTTCCAGCTCCAGAACACCTGACGGTCGTTCAGGAACTCCCAGTCGTGCACCAAGGACACGGTGTTCTCTGTCTCAACATAGCTAAGGTTTACAGGTGGCTGAATGAGAAGCGGGAACGGCACCTTGTTCCATTGCGCTTGTCCCTTGACGTGGAAGTCCATGTATCCCCACGACCCGAGCCACTGACGTTGATAGATGCTCAACGAGGTGATGTTGCTATGGAAGTCGCCACCAAGGAATCCCTTGAACCCAGTGGTGTGGGTAAGGCTTATGTCTGGCGAGTCGAGGTTGACCGGCAGGCGTGTTCGCTTCGTGTTGACGTAGGTCACGCCCGGGTTCCATGTGATGCCTACGGTGGCATCTGTCAAGCGAATCTTGCGTATTTCCTCGCCCGTGTTCACCTTGAAGAAGTGGAGCTGCCCTTGAGTCTCATTGCTTTGGGTCTGTATGCGCGCGTTGTATCGCCATCCAGCCTCGGTCTCATAGTTGAAAGTGAGACGCTGGCGGTTGTAGAGGAACATCTCTTTCTGTGATGATGAGCGGAGGGTCATGAAGATGTTATCCTTATTATGAATAAGGTTGAGGTCGGAAGGAGACATCACGTCGCGTGAAGTCTCGAACGTGACGTTGCGCTGAGGAAACTCAAATGGGCTGAGTTGCTTCTTGTTGAACGACCATGTGAACTCGTCGCCATAGTACCAGCGGTGGCTCTTGGTTCCGTAAGCGGCATATCCATTCCAGAACAAGTGTGGGTTGAGAGCTGCCAACGTGCGGCCTGCCAAGCGCAAGCGCAATCCATCGACATAGTTGGAACTGATGAACGTGTTGATAGGACCGATGTCGAACTTGCTCTTCTTCTTCGGGTCAGAATTGGTTTCCACATAGTTCTCCACGAGCACCTGTACGGCTTTTATGATGTACTTGAAGCCTTTTGAGTTTTCCAAGTTGGTGATGAACTGCGACATGGACGATTCGCTCTTCGTTAGCTTCACTTGCCTGTAGCTGTTCCAGAAAGCCTCGTTGCGGTTGTACGCGTCGCTGTAGTGTTTCACCTTGGCCTTGCCTTGGAACAATTGCTTGGGCAAGTCATTAAACGAATAGCTTGACAATCGCGTGGTGCGCGAGACCAGCATGTTTTGCAACAGCTTGTTGGCGTGAATCTCTGCCACCATGTCGTCTTGCGAGAGCACCCACTCGCCATTGTCGAGCTTGGTGTACTCCTGCTCAATGCGCATGTCGTCGATCCAGTTCACGTCGCTCTTCTTTGGCATGTAGAGGTTCACCTTTCTCACGTGCAGGGTAGAGTCGGCAAGCACGTACAGTTCGCCGCGGAAGCCAAAGTCTTGCTGATTGGCGGGAATGAACTGCAAGTGGTAGCATTTATCCTTTTCCACATAAGTAGTGTCCTCAATATAGAAATGATAGAAAGAGATTGCGTCTTTGCCTATAGGTGAGACAAACGGATACTGCACGAGACGAATGTAGTCGTCGTAAATGTCAACATCGGTAAACACCTCTTTCAGCATGGTGTTGAGTATCTCTCCTGTGGAAAGCACCTCGCCAATGCCGTTGGATTGTTGACCCATTATGATGTCTTTCTCCTTTTTGGGGTCCTTGCGGTAAATGTGCTGGGTGACGGTCTCGTCCACCTGAATCGGGAGGATACGCTTGCCATTGTACGGCGACGTCTCTATCTGGTCACGAAGGTAAGAGCGCTTTTGGAAGAACTTTCCTTCGAGTTGCTTGTCGGTGATGTCGTTCAAGGCCAACGTTATCTT
>DAINOS010000058.1:0-13371 GCA_036743855.1 Prevotella sp.
CGTCCATCGTCTCACCCGCGAGCCTCTCGCCATCCACGAGGATGAGCATGCTCTGTCCGCCAAATCCCGAGAAGTTCATGTGGCGTTGTTGGTTCATGGAATAGGAGAACTCCACGCCCGGGATGCTCTGTTGCAGGATGTCTTGCAGCGTGGTGGCATCCGCCTTCTCTATTTCCGCGTGGGTAATGACCTTTGTCATCACCGGTGTCTTGAGCAGCGTCTTTGGCGTGCGCGTTCCGGTGACGACCACTTGGTTGAGGTCATCGGCAATGAGCAGCGAGTCGGTTTGCGCGGCGATGGCGAGAGGAGCCATTGCCGATATGAGGAGCGTTATAGGGTATCTTTTCATCATTGTCCTTCGCGGATGTTAGTAAGGGTATTTATAGTTTATGGTCAGGACTCCCTTGTCGCCGTTGGCGTTCATGTAGTTTTGCAGTTGCACGGCGGCGTAGCGTCCCGTCTTCAGCCTTATCAGGAAGACGTGAGAGTCGAGCGTGAAAAGCGGCGGCAAGCTCTTCATCTCCACTTGCAGCCACGACGACAGCACCTTGTTTATCTTTATGCCCTGGCATCCGAGGAGCTTGTTGAGTTGTTCGGTCTGGTCTGCCCACACGTCGCTCTCCGACCACTCGTCGGGCGTGAACTCCGTGCCGGCGAAGTCGGCCGATGAAGCCGGCAGGTCGTCAAGGCTGGTGTAGCTCGTCTTGAGCACCGCTCCGCCGTTGGTGCGCGCGTCAGAATAGTGTATGGCAATGTCCCAATGGTCGGGCTCCGGCTGGGGAGCCGTGGGCGTGAACGCCTTGAACTCGTTTTTTGACAGTCCCTGGCCGAAGATGTCGTACAAATAAGTGTATAGGCCCGTGGTGCCTTGTGCCGGGTGCGAGGTCGTCTTCTCGCCGGTGGGAGACATGGGTATGGGGTAGGGCGTGAAGTGGGTCTGCGCGTATTTCAGCTTTGCCATGTCGCCCTGCTCGCGCAAGGCCTCCAAGGAATCGAAAGAGATATAATACCAGTTTTGCCAACTTGAGGCATCCATGCTTATCCGCGACTCCGTTGTCTCGGTCTTGCCACCGTCATCGGCGTCATCGTAAACCGACGAGAACAAGCCGTTGCACGAGACGGCAACCAACAAAACACAGGCGGCAAGGCACAAGCGAAACGGTTTCGCGACAATGCCTCGGGAGAATAATTTCATCGTGTTGAGATTATTTTATTGAAAATGCACTGCAAAGTTACGGCTATTTTATTTAATTTTGTCCTTAATATTAACATTCATATTCTTTTATGCTGAAAAGAACGCTTTTATGCCTCGTCGCGTTGGTGATTTCGCTTGCCTCCACGCCTTCCTATGGGCGCAAGGTCACCGTGCTCGTGTCTTTCGACGGCTTCCGTTGGGACTATCCCCTATATTATGACACGCCATTCCTCGATGGCATGGCTGCCCATGGGGTCGAGGGCTCGCTCATACCGTCTTTCCCCTCAAAGACGTTCCCCAACCACTACACGCTTGCCACGGGGTTGCGGCCTGAGCATCACGGCATAATAGCCAATTCGTTCAACGACCGCGCCACGGGTACCAGGTTCTCGTTGGGCAACCCCAAGACGAAGTTTGACCCGCGTTTTTACCATGGCGAACCGTTGTGGCTCACCGCCCAGCGGCAAGGCTTGCGCACGGCCGTGTTTTATTGGCCGGGCTCCGACGTGGCAATCGGCGGGAAGCGTCCCGACGTGTGGCACAATTATGACGAGAAGCCACACCTCACCTTCGCCCAGCGTGCCGACAGCATAGTGGCCTACTTGAAGAAGAAAGACGCGCCCGACTTGATAATGGCTTACTTTGAGGAACCCGACGCCAGCGGCCACTCCTTTGGGCCACAGTCGAAAAAGACACGTCGCGCCGTGGAGACCGTCGACTCGCTGCTCGCCTCGCTTTGGAAGCGCGTGGTGGAAGTGGGCATGAAGGACAAGGTGAACCTCGTGGTGGTCTCCGACCATGGCATGACGTGGTTCACGCCTTCGAGGAGGATAAGGCCCTCCGACTATCTGCGTAAGGAGTGGTACGATGCCTTGGAGGGCAACCTGCCGTGCAACGTGTACGCGCCGCAGAGGTGGCAGCAAGACAGCATAGTGAAAGCCCTTGCCCACGTGCCGCACCTGAGAGCGTGGCGCAAGGCGGATATTCCGCAATATCTTCATTATCAAGCCGACGCCAATATCGGCGACGTGCTTGTGCTGCCCGATGAGGGCTACATATTCTATGACAGCGACACCCACGACGGCGGTGTCCACGGCTTTGACCCTGGTTATAGCGACATGCAGGCCGTGTTCAGGGCGTGGGGACCCGACATCAGGCAGGGCGTGAGCCTTGGCAAGATAAGCAACACCGCGGTCTATCCTTTCGTCTGTCATCTTCTTGGAATCAAGCCCGCTGCCAATGATGGCGAGGAAGCCTTTGATGAGATAAAAGGCAAGGCCTTCGCAAGATGAGCGTCTCGCAGACCTGACACAGTAAGTGAACCTAATGCCTTGACCTATGCAAAACCTGACAATAGCAAACTGGGCGGAGGAAGACCGCCCGCGCGAGCGACTGGAGCGGCTCGGCCCCGCGGCGCTGTCCAACGCCGAGTTGCTGGCCATTCTCATCGGCTCTGGCACGCCGAAGGTGAGTGCCGTGGAACTGATGAAAACGGTGATGGCCTCGTGCAACAACAATCTCAACACCCTCGGCAAGATGTCGATAACCGACTTGGAGCGATTCAAAGGCATTGGGCCGGCGAAGGCAATAACCATCCTCGCGGCGTGCGAACTGGGCAAGCGGCGCGCGAGGGAGAAGGCCGAGGAGCGAGCCGATTTGGGCTCAGCCACGGCGATATACAACTATATGCACCCGCTGATGCAAGACTTGGACGTGGAGGAGTTTCACGTGTTGCTGATGAACCAGCGTTTCAGGCTCATAAAGGCGATGCGCGTGAGCCATGGCGGAATAACGGAGACGGCGGTGGACGTGCGCGTGATAATGAAGGAGGCCATACTCAACAATGCCACGGTATTGGTGGCGTGCCACAATCATCCGAGTGGGAACCTCCACCCGTCGAAAGATGACGACAGAATAACCGAGCGCATACGGAAGGCTTGCGAGATAATGAGGGTCTATTTCCTCGACCATGTAATCGTGACCGACGGGGCTTATTACAGCTACCGCGAGGAAGGAAGGGTGTGAAGAGTGAGGAGTGAAGAGTGAAGAACGAAGAGTGAGGAGTGAAGAGTGAAGAACGAAGAGTGAAGAACGAAGAGTGAAGAATGAAGAGTGAAGAATGAAGAGTGAAGAATGAAGAGTGAAGAATGAAGAGAGGAAAAAATTAAAAAGCTAAGACTTGCCAATGTCGTTTTTTATTCGTAAGTTTGCAAAAAAGAGAATTATGACACAAGAAGAAAAGACAAAGATAGAGGAACGCATCGTGGACGTGCTCAAGACGGTCTACGATCCAGAGATACCGGTCAACATCTACGACTTGGGCATGATATACAAAATAGACCTTGAGGATGACGGCACGCTGAACGTGGACATGACATTCACGGCTCCGTCGTGCCCTGCCGCCGACTTCATACTTGAGGACGTGCGCTCCAAGCTTGAGAGCACCGATGGCGTGAAGACGGCCAACGTGAACCTCGTGTTTGAGCCGGCATGGGATCAAAGCATGATGTCGGAAGAGGCACGCGTTGAATTGGGATTGGAATAAGAATAAGGTTTAGTAGGAGGAAAGGCTTATGCGAAAGACGGTTTATTTCCTATCTGACGCGCACCTCGGCTCGCTCGCGGTGCCTCACCGCAGGATGCAGGAACGCAGGCTTGTGCGCTTTCTCGACTCCATCAAGGACAAGGCGGCTGCCGTCTATCTCCTTGGCGACATGTTCGACTTCTGGTATGAATATAAATATGTGGTGCCCAAGGGCTTCACCCGTTTCCTCGGCAAGCTGTCGGAGCTTACCGACATGGGCGTTGAGGTTCATTTCTTCACAGGCAACCATGACATTTGGGCGTATCATTACTTGGAGGAAGAGTGTGGCGTGACGATGCACTATCAGCCTCTCACAACCGAAATATACGGCAAGGTGTTTCATCTTGCCCACGGCGACGGACTGGGCGACAACAGCGGCTCATTCAAATTGTTGCGATGGATATTCCACAACCGCGTTTGCCAAGTGCTCTTCTCCGCCATTCATCCCCGTTGGGGCATGCAGCTCGGTCTCGAATGGGCAAAGCACAGCAGGCTGAAACGCGTGGATGGCAAGGAGCCTCCTTATATGGGCGAGGACAAGGAGTATCTCGTGTTGTGGACGAAAGAATATGAGAGGCAGCATCCCAACATCGACTATTATATCTATGGCCACCGCCACATAGAGCTTGACTTGAATCTTCCTCGCGTGGAAGGGCATACGCCACGGATGCTCATCCTTGGCGACTGGATAAGCCAGTTCTCTTATGCAGTCTTTGATGGCGAGCACCTCTTCCTTGAAGAGTATGTGGAAGGCGAAAGCAAATTGTAGGCGAAAGGTGAGAAGCTGGTCATAGTGAAATGCGAATGGCATGAAAACATTAAGGGCGACTCAAAAGTGAGCCGCCCTTAATGTTTTATTGTGTATGCTTAAATGTGTATACTTAAACGATCACCGTCGCCAAAGTTAAATCTCGGGCTCACGGCCCTCTACGAGAGCCAGCGTGTCGCGAGCGATGACAATCTCCTCGTCGGTAGGAATCATCACCACTTTCACCTTGGAATCGTCTGCGGAAAGGATCTGCTCCTTTGAGCGCACGTGGTTGCGCTCCTTGTCCATCTTCACGCCGAGGTACTCAAGCCCCTGGCAGCTGTCCCAGCGCACGCCTTCCTGGTTCTCGCCCACGCCGGCGGTCCACACGATGATGTCCACGCCATTCATGGCAGCGGCATAGGCACCGATGTATTTCTTGATGCGATAGTTGTACATTGCCAAGGCGAGGTGAGCCATCTTGTTGCCCTCGTTGTCGGCGTTCTCGTTGTCGCGCATGTCGCTTGATATGCCAGCCACGCCGAGCACGCCGCTCTTCTTGTTGAGATACTCAGACATCTCGTGAGGTGTCATGCCGCTCTTCTCCATCATGTAGCACACTGCCGACGGGTCGATGTCGCCGCAGCGGGAACCCATCATCAAGCCAGCCAGAGGAGTGAGGCCCATGGAGGTGTCGATGACCTTGCCATACTTGATGGCTGCTATCGACGCGCCATTGCCGATGTGGCAAGTGATGATCTTCTGCTTGTGGATGTCCACGCCAAGGAACTCGCAAACGCGGTGTGACACGTAGCGGTGTGACGTGCCGTGGAAGCCGTAGCGACGCACGTGGTACTTGGTGTACCACTCGTAAGGAACGGCATAGAGGTAAGCGTAGTCGGGCATGGTGGAGTGGAAGGCGTTGTCGAACACCGTCACCTGCGGCACGTTTGGCATGAGCTCGTCCACGGCCTTGATGCCGGCCAAGTGACCCTTGTTGTGCACTGGGGCGAGGTCGATGAGGCTCTCGATGCCTTCCTCTACTTTCGGCGTGACGATGCAGCTCTTCTCGAAGAGGTCGCCACCCTGCACGATGCGGTGGCCAACGGCCCCAATCTCGTCGAGGCTCTTGATGGCTCCGAACTCAGGGTCGAGGAGGCACTTGAAGACGAGTTGCACGCCCTCCTTGTGGGTGGGCAGGTCTGCCATGATCTTCTTCTTGTCGCCATTGGGGAGCTTCACCTTGATGAAGGCTCCGTCGATGCCGATGCGCTCAACGCCACCTTGGGCAAGCACGGCCTCGTTGGTCATGTCGTAGAGTTTATACTTAATGCTGCTGCTACCGCAGTTCAATACAAGTACTTTCATTTTTCGTTTGCAGTTACTTATGGATGATTATTTCTTGGCGTCTTGTGCTTGGCAGCTCGTGATTGCCACCATGTAATAGATGTCGTCGACGGAGCAGCCGCGGCTGAGGTCGTTGACAGGACGGGCAATGCCCTGGAGGATTGGGCCGATTGCCGTGGCTCCGCCCAGACGCTCCACGAGCTTGTAGCCAATGTTGCCCACTTCGAGGTTTGGCACCACGAGCACGTTGGCACGTCCGGCGATGTTGCTCTGTGGGGCTTTCTTCTTTCCCACTGCCGGCACGAGAGCGGCATCAGCCTGCAACTCTCCGTCTACCTGCAAGTCGGGGAACTTCTCGCGTGCGATCTTCACTGCGTCTACCACCTTGTCGATGACATACACGCTCTTGCCTGTTGCCTTGTCGATTGCATCCTTTGCGGAGCCTTTCGTGGAATAGCTCAGCATTGCCACGTGCGGCTCGCTGATTCCGGCGATGGTCTTGGCGGTCTGCGCTGTCGTGTAGGCGATTTGTGCCATTTGGTCAGCCGTCGGGTTTGGTGTCACGGCCACGTCACCCATCACTACGATGCCGTCCTTGCCATATTGCGATTTGGTCACGAGCAGCATGGCACCGCTCACGCAGGTGATGCCAGGGGCGCATTTGATGATTTGCAACGCTGGGCGCAGGGTGTCGCCAGTGGTGCTCAGCGCGCCGCTGATTTGTCCGTCGGCGTCGCCGCTCTTGATAATCATGCAACCAAGGTAGAGGTTGTTGTGGGTGACAAGCTCGCGGGCCTGGTCCACGGTCATGCCCTTCTTCTTGCGCAGCTCAGCGAGCTTCTCGGCGTATTCCTCGGTCTTGTCGAAATGTAGAGGATCGATGATGGTAGCCTTGTCGATGTTGTTGAGACCCCATTCCTTGGCTTCCTGCTTGATATGGTCAGGGTTGCCAATGAGGATGATGTCGGCGATGTCGTCGGCAAGCACACGGTCGGCTGCTTTCAATGTGCGCTCTTCCTCAGCCTCGGGAAGAACGATGCGCTGTTTGTCAGCTTTGGCACGCGCCACAATTTCTTCTAATAAACTCATTTTGAATTGATTTATATTGTGTTCTTATATTCGTGTTGTCGTGTTCTTATATTTATTGTGTAACCCATGCAAAATTACAAAAAAATATCCTTATGCAACTTGTACACAAGGATATTATTTTCATACGACAGTCATTTCTTTTGTTAGCAGGCTCTCAAGGTCTTCGGCTGAGAGCCTTAGGCGGAAGTTGCCTTTTATGGCGGCACTGATGCGTCCAGTCTCCTCTGACACCACTACCGCGATGGCGTCGCACGCCTGCGATATGCCGAGGGCGGCACGGTGGCGCAAGCCAAGTTCCTTGGGGATGTCCATGTTGTGGCTCACTGGCAGTATGCAGCCGGCGGCCTTGATGCGTCGTTTGGATATGACCATGGCACCGTCGTGGAGGGGCGAGTTCTTGAAAAAGATGTTCTCTATTAGCAACTTGTTGACGTTGGCGTCGATGAGTTCACCCGTTTGTACTATGTCATCGAGTGGAGTGGCCCGCTCAATCACGATCAGCGCGCCCACCTTGCCTTTTGCCATGTCCATGCACGCCCACACGATTGGCATGATGGCTTCCTTGTCGGCTTGTTGCGCGCTGTCGCGGTGGAAGAACAAGTTGATAAACTTCCTTGCCCTTTGCCGTTCTCCAATCTCGTAGAGGAACTTGCGAATCTCATCTTTGAATAAGACGATCAAGCCAATGACACCCACCGACACGAGCTTGTCCATGATGCTCCCGAGAAGGCGCATCTCCAACACTTGTGACACGAAGAGCCATGCTATGACAAAGACGATGATACCCGTGAAGACGTTCAGCGACCGGCTCTCTTTCATGAGCCGGTAGAAGTAGTAGAGCAGTAACGCTACGGTTACGATGTCTATGATGTCTTTTATGCCGAAGGAGAAAAACATCGAGCGTTAGTGTTTAGTGTAGAACGTGTATAATTTTACCGCTTGCGCCGCCTCTTTCACATCGTGCACCCTGAGGATGCTCGCGCCGTTGGCGAGGGCGAAAGTGTTCACCACCGTTGTGCCGTTGAGAGCCTCGTCGGCTGTTATGCCAAGCGTCTTCCATATCAGGCGCTTGCGTGACAGTCCGGCAAGTATTGGCAGGCCGAGCACTTCCAGCTTGCGTTGGTCGCGAAGTATGGTGAAGTTCTCTTCCATCGTCTTGCCAAACCCATATCCTGGGTCGAGGATAATGTCCTTGACGTGCAAGTCGCGAAGCTGCTGCACTTCCTTTGAGAAGTTCATGAGCATGTCGTGGACATTGCCTTGTACCGACATGAGGATGTAAGGCACCTTCAACTTGCCCATCATGCGGAAAATGGCAGGGTACGACTTGAACTTGTCGTCGCCCTCAACCTCGTATTTCTCCTCCAATGGCTTGTCCACTATGCCGGTGATGCCGCCTTCCGACACGTCGTTGATTATGTCGGCGCCATATTCTTCCACCACCATTCTCGCGACCTCGGGGCGGTAAGTGTCCACCGACACGGCGATGTCGGGCTGCTCGCGCCTCACTATTGGCAGGGCGTGGCGCAGACGCCGCATTTCCTCCTCCTGGCTCACCTCAGAGGCGCCAGGGCGCGTGGAGAATGCCCCCACGTCTATTATGGAGCCGCCCTCGGCTGCTATCTGGTTGGCTCGGTCGGCTATTTCCTTCTCGGTCTGCTTGCGGCTTCCGGCGAAGAAACTGTCGGGAGTGCAATTGAGAATGCCCATGACGATAGGGTCGGAGAGGGAGAGCAAACGGCCCTTTATGTTGAGTGTATAGTCCATCACCTTAATATTTTTGGCAAATGTACAAATTAATTTCGTGTTACACTTTGCCGTACAGATAAATTATACTATTTTTGCAAAGGAATTAAGCTTACACAATATAAGAAATGAGATTTGTCCATCGTATTTCGCGACTATTCATGTTGCCCTTGCTGAAGAATGGCGTTTTCTTTTTCATGATGTATGTCCTTGGCATACTGTGCGCCTATCTCACGCTTCCAGACAACAATGGACAGGAGGTCTACGACAACTTGTGGTTGGAGCTCTTTCTTGATGTCTACTTCGCGTGCGCCGTGCTTGCGGTCATTCCCGCCAAGGTGAGACGCTGGGTGCGTGTTGCCCTCTACATCATTTTATATGGCGTGGCGTTGACCGACGTGTTTTGTTTTTGGAAATTCGGCTCAGTCATTTCCCCCTCCATGCTCATGCTCGTTGGCGAGACCGACAGCCGTGAGGCAGGCGAGTTCCTTTCCACTTATCTCAGTCTCGACGTGCTCTCCTCTCCCGTGGCATGGATAATGCTTCTCATCGTGCTTCATGCCGTGGTGGGCTTGCGCAAGCCCATTTGCCGATTGTTGAAGGTCAACTACGCCAAGTTGCGGGCTAAGCTCAATTTCGGTTTCCTACGTTTCTTCCACAAATACATGCTTTATCCGGAGTGTGGCGTCTTGGTCTTGGCGTTGCTCGTGTGGAGCGTTGCCGCGAGTTGGAACAACAAGCGAGGCATGACGCGCCTGATGACAGCCGACACCATAGGGTCGATAGAGCACATCCTAACCGACCCGGACCATGGCGAGTTCTACCTACCCATATATCGCCTTGCCTTCTCCATGTACAGCAATCACCTCGCCTCGCAGCAGGTGGACAAGTGCGTGGCGGCATCCAAGAGGGTGAAGGTTGACTCGTGCTCCTTCCGTTCCCCCACCATCGTACTGATTATCGGCGAGAGCTATAGCAAGGCCCATTGCCAACTCTATGGCTATCCTCAGAAAGACACGCCACGGCAGAAACGCCTTGAGCGCAGCGGGTGGCTGACTAAGTTCAACGACGTGGTGTCGTGTTGGAACCTCACGAGTTTCGTGTTCAAGAACGTGCTGTCCATGCATGTCGTCGGCGAGAAGGGCGAGTGGTGCGACTATCCGCTCTTCCCGGAACTTTTCCGCAAGGCCGGTTACAAGGTGACGTTCCTCACCAACCAGTTTCTCCTTGCCGCGGGACAAGCGGTCTATGATTTCTCGGGCGGGTTCTTCCTCAATGACCCCGTGTTGAGCAAGGCTCAGTTTGACTTGCGCAACACGAGCCTTCACCGCTTCGACGACGGCTTGCTCGCCGATTACGACAACTTCTTGAAAGACGGCAAGATAGACCTTAAAGGCAACAACCTCATCATTTTCCATCTCATAGGGCAGCACGTGAGCTATAACACGCGTTACCCCAGCGACCGTGCCAAATGGCATGCCGACGACTACAAGGAGCTTCGCCCCGACCTTGCCGGCGACCACTACCGCCGCCGCATGATAGCCGCTTACGACAACGCCTGCCTTTACAACGACTCCATCGTGACGCAGATAGTGAAGCGCTTTGAGAACAAGGATGCCATCGTGGTCTACATGCCCGACCATGGCGAAGAAATATTCGAACCTGGCCGCGACATCATCTGCCGCAACCACTCCGCCGCCGTCGACTGGCCCTTGGCCCACTATGAGTTTGAGGTGCCGTTTTGGATATGGTGCTCGCGCAAGTACGCGCACCGCGAGCCAGGGGTGTTCAAGGCTATAAAGGACGCCAAGAACCGCCGATTCATGACCGACGCCTTGCCTCACATGATGGTATGGCTCGCCGGCATAAGCTCGAAAGACTACAACGACCGATACAACGTGCTCTCGCCAAAATATGACGAGAGCCGGCCGCGCGTGTTGAAAAACAGTGTCGATTACGACAAACTGAGGGATGCCGCGCGCCAAGATGAAAAAGCACAAGGAAAGAAATAATGCAAATAAGCCTAAATAGTAGTAATAAGGTAGCCATGGCGAATCGTGGCGAGGAACTGCTCACCCGAGCCGAATGCAACGCCTTGCGTGGCATCGCCATCCTCGGCATCTTCCTGCACAACTTCTGCCACTGGCTCAACCCGGTGGTAAAGGAAAACGAGTACCAGTATTTCCAGCATAATGTCGACTGGTTCGCCCAGTGCGCCGCGCGCGTCAACGAGCTTTTCCCCGCCCATGTCATCTCTTTCTTTGGCCACTACGGGGTGCCGGTGTTTCTCTTCCTAAGTGCTTACGGCTTGGAGATGAAATACGGCAATGGCCAAGGCAAGACCCCTGATGGGCGGCGCGTCGTGGCGTCGTCTTTCGTGCGCTATCATTATCTCAAGTTGTTCAAGATGATGATAGTGGGGTTCATCTGCTTCACCATTGTCGATGCCATGACCGCGGGCTCGTGGCACTACAACGTCGCGCAAATCGTGGGGCAACTGCTGATGATAAACAACTTCTACGACCAGCCCGACCGCAACATCTGGCCAGGTCCTTTCTGGTTTTTCGGCTTGATGCTACAGCTGTACATTGTCTACCGCCTGTTGCTCTATCGTCGCCACTGGGGATGGACGGCGGGATTGATGGTCGTGTGCACGGCTGTGCAGTTGTTCATGGACCCCGAGGGCGAGACCCTCAACTATTGGCGCTACAACTTCATGGGCGGCATGCTTCCTTTCGGGCTTGGCTTGCTCTTCGCGCGCTATGGCAACAAGGTGATGCTTGTCAACCTCAGCTTTGGCTCGTTCCTCATGAGCTGGGTGGTGTGCTCCTTCTTCATCGTGTCGGCCTCAGGGTCGTTTTATACGTGGGTCATCGTGCCCGCGCTCGTGTGCTACGCCTCGGTCTATCTCATCAAGACCATCTCGACGCTTCCCCTGCCGTGGCTGCGCGCGCGCATTGGCTACGTGCTTGAATGGCTGGGCCATGTGTCTGCGGCGTTGTTCGTGATCCATCCAGCCATAAGGAAAGTGTTTATCACCGTCTCGCGTCAAGGCGACATCTACACAGGCCTCTTGCTCTATGTCATAGCCAGCCTTGGAGCGGCGTGGCTCGTCATGAAGCTGATGCGCCACATACCCAACCCTAAACTTTGAATGCCATGAGGATTCCGGATATAGAGCTTGCCAATATCTCGCGCTTCCGTGGCGCGCTGATGGGCATCGCCATGCTCATCATCATCCTTTTCCATGTGGACCTCGCGCGCTCCGACATGTTTTTCGGGCTTCGCCGCATGGGCAACCTTGGCGTGGACATGTTCCTCTTCCTGAGCGGCATAGGCCTGTGGTTCTCTTGGATGAAGACCCCCAGCTGCCGCCATTTCTATTTCCGCCGGCTCATACGCATCTATCCGGCATGGCTCATCATAGCCTGCCTCTACTATATACCGCGCCTGCAAGTACATGATGCCGCATCGCTCGTCAACCTCATTGGCGAGATAGGCTTCAACTGGAACTTCTGGCTCCACGACGAGCTCAGCTTTTGGTACATTCCTGCCATCATGATGCTTTATCTCTTCGCCCCGCCATACATGAAGCTGATACGCCGCCATCCCGTATATCGTTGGCTGCCCGTGGTGATGATCATGTGGTGCATACTCGTGGAGTGGGTCACGCCCATCCACCACGCCGTGGGTCACCTTGAGATATTCTGGAGCCGCGTGCCCATCTTCTTCATAGGCATCAACATGGGCGAGATGGTCCGCCAGAAGCGCACCATCGACGGTCAGGGCATCTGGATGCTGATAATCATGTTCGTGATGACCTCCGTCTCCTGCTTTTTCCTCGAACAGGAACGCCACGGCCAGTTTCCGCTTTTCGTGGAGCGCATGCTCTACATCCCCCTCACCATCACCTTCATCCTCATTTGCAACCGCGTGTTGCGGCGCACGCCGCGGTGGGTCAACGGCTCGTTGGCTTTCGTTGGCTCGTTGAGCTTGGAGTGCTATCTCATACACCTTCATTTCGTGCTCGACTTCCTGCCAAAGTCGTGGAGTTATTGGCCGACCTTCCTCGTCTGCACCTTGGTGACACTTCCCTTGGCATGGGTGCTGAGCAAGATAGTGGACCGGATAGCCAAGATTATCATAGATTTGCATAAGACATGGACAAAATGACACATACCGAGGCGTTGGCGCGACTGCTCCGCCCCTCACAGTGGATAAAAAACTTCTTCGTCTTCGCCCCAATAATCTTCGGTGGGGCGTTGTTCGACATCGGCGCGCTCACCGAGGGCATTGTTGCTTTCTTCGCTTTCAGTTTCGCGGCTTCAAGCATCTATTGTTTCAACGACATACACGATGTTGCCGACGACCGCCGTCATCCGGAGAAATGCCATCGCCCCATCGCCTGTGGCGCGGTGAGCGTGAGGCAGGGTTACGCGCTCATGGCACTGATGATTGTCTTGAGCTTGGCAGTGTGTTGCACGGCGTGCGATTCCCTTAGGGTGGTAAGTCTCATGGCGGTCATCGTCTTCTATTGGCTTCTCAACCTTGGCTATTGCGCGTGGCTGAAGCGTTATGCCATCATCGACGTGTGCGTGGTGGCCTTTGGCTTCGTGCTCCGCATGATGGCAGGCGGTGCCGCCACTGGCATCGACTTGAGCA
>DAINOS010000059.1:0-13068 GCA_036743855.1 Prevotella sp.
CGCTCACGAACTTGTGGGTGTCGGGTTGCGAACCCTTTGCCGTCTGCACGCGGTCGAGGTTGGATATGCCGTCCATGAGTCGCTCATAGCCTTTCTGCGCCGCCTTCAAGGCGTCGTTGCTGAAGTCCACCGTGCCACGGTAGTGGGCGGAGAGGATGAAGAAGCGTATGGTCATGGGCGAGTAGGCTTGCTCAAGCGACGGATGGTCGCCCGTGAAGAACTGCTCAAGGGTGATGAAGTTGCCAAGGCTCTTGCCCATCTTCTGGCCGTTGATGGTGATCATGTTGTTGTGCATCCAGTAGTGCACCATCTGGTCACCCTGCGATGCCACGGCCTGCGCTATCTCGCACTCGTGGTGTGGGAAGATGAGGTCCATGCCGCCACCGTGGATGTCGAAGTGGTTGCCGAGATACTTTCTTCCCATTGCCGTGCACTCGCAGTGCCATCCCGGGAAGCCGTCGCCCCACGGACTTGGCCAGCGCATGATGTGCTCCGGCGTGGCGCGTTTCCACAGCGCGAAGTCGGCCTGGCACTTCTTCTCGTCGGTGCCGGCGAGCTCACGGCTCTTGTTGATGATGTCGGTGAGGTTGCGACCCGACAGTATGCCGTATTTGTGGTCTTTGTTGTATTTCTGTATGTCGAAATACACCGAGCCATTGCTCTCGTATGCGTAGCCGTTCTTGAGAATCTCCTCCACGAGCTGCTCCTGTTCTATGATGTGACCCGTGGCGTGGGGCTCTATCGATGGCGGCAGGGTGTTGAGAAGTTCCATGGCCTTGTGGTAGCGGTTGGTGTAATATTGCGCTATCTCCATAGGCTCCAGCTGCTCCAGGCGAGCCTTCTTCTCTATCTTGTCGTCGCCCTCGTCGGCATCGTGCTCAAGGTGACCCACGTCGGTGATGTTGCGCACGTAGCGCACCTTGTAGCCTAAATGTGTAAGGTAACGGAAGAGCACGTCGAAGGTGATCGCCGGTCGGGCGTGACCCAAGTGTGGGTCGCCGTAAACTGTGGGACCGCAAACATACATGCCCACATGGGGGGCGTGAAGGGGCTTGAAGAGCTCCTTCTTGCGCGTCAGCGTATTGTAAATTAAGAGGTTCTGTGTCATGGCTTTCTCTTATTTATGTTAATCCGAGTGCAAACTTACGCTTTTTTTGCCAAAATAACGCAGAAATGAAAGGAATAAAGAAGGCTACGGATAAAAAACGGCTTCAACAATAGGGAAAAGCCTACTTGCTTTTAGGTCATTCCCCCACGCGCCTTTTCGTGACGGTGGCTATCTTTGCAGAAGAAATAACGAACATAAAACTCTTTCGCCATGAAAAAGACATTGTTATTGCTCTTCGCGCTCGCCGCGACTTCCCTGTCGGCCTCAGCGCAATATTATCGTGACGGTCGCCCCATCCCACCGCGTCATCGCTATGAGAACAACCGCGGCTATCGCGGCTCGTCCTACAACCAGTTCAAGGACACTTATTTCGGCTTCCGCCTCGGCATGGCTGTCGCCACGGTCCACTCCGACGCCGCCAACCTCGACGGCAGCGACTCACGCACGGGTCTCGACGTGGGCTTCGTGGCTGGCACGCGCATCACCCATGCCGCGCCGCTCTACTTCGAGTCGGGCCTCTCCTACACCGAGAAGGGCGGCAAGGGCAGGTACGATGGCTCAAAGTTCACCTATCGCTTGGAGTATCTTGAGTTGCCGCTCTTGATAAAATACAAGTATGACATTACTCGCGACATCACCATCGAGCCGTATGCCGGTGGCTACCTCGCCTGCGGCATAGGCGGCAAGGTGAAGGACTACGGCAAGCGCGAGGCTTATTCGAGCTTCAGCGACGAGAAGGGCAGCTTCCGCCGTTTCGATGGCGGCATACGCATTGGCTGCGGCGCGAGCTTCGACATGCTGTATGTGGGCATGAGCTACGACGTGGGTCTCGCCAACGTGGGCCACTACGACTTCGAGGACACTCGCACCGGCTCATTCAACCTCCACGTCGGCGTGACGTTCTGATGAACAGCCCCTATCACAACAAGGGTGTCATGAAGACGGGCAACAACAATATTTGCCCGTCTTTGTGCAAGTCCTTTGTATAAAGCAAATATGCTTGCCCCACCCTGTCAGAGTATTTTCTACAAAAGGCATCTATAGAAGCGTGGGTCTTATAACCCGATGACTTAACCTCTATAGGACACAGCTTGGCTCCTCGCGACAACAAAAAGTCTATCTCGTAAAAATGATTGTCGTCCTTTGGAAATGTATAGTAGAAAAGCCTGTCACCAGAAGCTCTCAGCATCTGCGACACCAAGTTCTCATATACATATCCCATATTTGCTGAAATCTTGTCATTAAGCAACTTTTGGTATATGACATTCTCGGTGAAATCCTTGTCCCAAAACGCCAACGTAACAAACAACCCCGTATCACCAATAAAGAGTTTATATCTGCCCATGTTTGCCGTCAACGACATCCCGACATTAGGGTCATCGGCATGATATGCAATGTTTACCGTCTTGCTGTCTTCCAAGCAAAGTATCAATTCGTCTATCTTGCTCGCGCTCACTTTACCCACAACTGAAGTATATTGATAACGTAAAAGATTACGACTCAACTGAGAAGGGATAGACATAAAGAGCTTTGAGAGTTTGCCAGTAGGGTCTATCTTTCTAAAATCATCAGCATAGAGCTGTATTATTTGGCGTTTCACCATATCCACTTGCTGTAGATTCTTAGAGTCAAGATAGGCATTAATCGCCTGTGGCATACCACCCACCAACATATACAGGCGTAAATCACGCATTTTCTGACGGTTCAAGTCATCACCAAGAGGCTTCCTCTTATCAAGGACCTGACGCAACAATGGCATCGTCATCTCATCACCCAATGCCCAGAGAAATTCCTCATAATCCATAGGAAACATCTCCACACGATACTCTTCACTGGGAATGCTTATATCTTTGGTGTTTTTTCGAATACTGATAAGGGAGCCTGTTTCGATATAATCGAAACGCCCGTCTTTCACCAGATATTTGATGGCTTGACGAGCCTTGGGGCATTGCTGCACATCATCGAAGATAATGACGGACTCTCGCTCGTAAAGCATGGTCTTATAGACATTCTGAAGATACATGAATATATAATCCATGTCCATGAGATCATCAAACAAGGCTTTTACGCCCTGAGATGCTTCATTAAAGTCTATCAATATATAAGACCGATACTCGTTTTTGGCAAATTGCTCCACGAGTGTAGACTTTCCTATACGTCTGGCACCTTCCAAGAGAAGAGCCGTCTGACCTTTGGAAACGTCTTTCCATGTCTTCATTTTCTTATAGGTTTTACGCTTAAAAATGACATCAACCATAACTATCTGATTTTTCGGCAAATATACTACTTTTTCGTCTGACACCAAAATTTTTAAGGGCAAAATTGCGTCTGACACCAAAATCTTTAGGGGCAGAATTGCGTCTGACACCAAAATCTTTAAGGGCAAACGCACGCTTTGGGCTGATTTATTCACTCGCACGGGCTCATTCAACCTCCACGTCGGCGTGACGTTCTGAGCAGACAAGCGGCGGCACTTTCCAACAAATGCGCAAGGCGTTGATAATCTTCTGATTATCAACGCCTTGTTTTATAAAAGACGAAAGACAAATCCAAGGCTTCGGCTTCACGCTTGAATCGCGTCGCCTTTACGCTTGAATCGCGACGGCTTTACGGTTGAATCGCGACGCGATTACGGCGTAAAGCCGATGCCTTTATGTTGAAATGCCGAAATGGTGCTTTTTTCTGCCTCATCTGCGATTTATCTGCCTCATTTTCGCAACAAATGAGGCAGATAATCACTATAATGGTGCAGATAAATCGAAAATAATCGTAATTTTGCAGACAATGAAAACAAATGACCATGCACCAATTTGATTACAAGGATTCTCCAAAAAAGCTCTTGACACCATCTATCGTCAAGCAAATAGCGACCCTTCATGAATACAAAGGCAAGCAAGACCTGTATGTGTCCGCCAAGGCTGACACACTATCCGCATTGCTCGAAATAGCCAAAATACAAAGCACCAAGGCGTCAAACAGCATTGAGGGAATCCATACTTCAGATGAGCGGCTGCAAGCTCTTGTCATGGAGAAAGCAGAACCGCAAAACCGCTCCGAAGAAGAAATAGCTGGCTATCGTGAAGTTCTGACAACCATCCACGAGAACTACGAATATATTCCAATACGCCCAAACAACATCCTGCAACTACATCGCGACCTCTATTCTTTCGGTGGCAAGGAAATTGGTGGAAGATACAAGAACACAGACAACATAATAGCCGAAACCGATAGCCAAGGCAACGAACACGTAAGATTCAAACCGACACCTGCATTTCAAACGCCAGAAGCCATGGAAGACCTATGCCAAGCATTCAACGAGGCGATAGACCGTAGCGAATATGATGCGCTATTATTGATACCTTTGTTTGTACTCGACTTTCTCTCCATACATCCCTTCAATGACGGGAACGGACGCATGAGCCGCCTGTTAACGCTCTTGCTTCTATACCACAGCGGCTACATCGTGGGCAAATATATAAGCCTTGAGATGATTATCGAAAAATCGAAAAAAACTTATTATGAAGCCTTAGGTGAAAGTTCAACGGGATGGCACGACAACGAAAATAATTATCAGCCATTTGTAAGCTATTACCTTGGTGTCATAATAAAGGCTTACAAGGAATTTCAAGATAGGGTTGAACACTTGAATGGTAAAGTAATGTCAAAGGCTGAGCGCATCAAGGCCATCTTTGACAAGAAGTTGGGCAAGGTTAAAAAGAACGACATCGCAAGCCTCTGCCCGGACATCAGCATTAGTACAATAGAAAGAACTCTGAGAGCCCTGCTTGACGCGGGGGAAATAAAGAAAGTAGGCAAAGGAAGAGGCACTGGATATATGAGCAAATAGCACACCCGTGTCACAGGTACAGCACCGCCTCGTTGCCCTCGTTGAAAAGCAAGTCGAGGATGGAGAGGTTGGGCAGGAAGCCGTACTTCTGCCGGTACACCTGATAATAAGGGCGTGGCACAAACGAGGGGTCGGGCAACGGATGCTTGGGGCGAATGGCGTCGCGGTAATCCACCGTTGCCGCATCATCCATTTGCAGGGGCCGGTCTTGTGCCGACCCACAAGCAATGGAAGAACCGTATTCGTCGGTCAACTCGATGCGCGGCTCAATGTTGAGCAACTCACACATCTTATAAGTAATGGCGAGGTTGAAATCGAAGAGCAGCTCCCATTTCTTCTCGAAGAAAGGCAATATGTCGTCGGCATAATACTCGAAGAAAGGACTCTCGCCATAAGCCGACTGCAACGCCTGCCAATGGAGGTGCCGCCACGAGCCATGGTCGGATATGCGCACGTCTTGCATCTCCGTCTTGTCTATCCTGAGCCCCTGCGGGCTCTCCACGGGCACGGTGAGGGCTTGCGGCCCCTGCGTCGTGGCTATGACGCACCGGTTGCGGAAGGTCTGCTTCATGAAATGGTCGTGACGCTCGATGATGGCCACTCCGCCATGGGCGAGTTTCTGGTACCATTGCACTGGACCGAAATAAGTGGAAGAGAGAAGACTGTTCATTTGAAAAGTCGGGCGGCCTTGCCCACTATTTGATGCCTGTGCACGAGCCGCTTGCCATGACCAGTCTCCACGAGGAAGAGACAGCAGTCGCGGCATGGGCAGCGGTCGCAACACTTGAAGGGAATGACATAACGGCTACGCCCCGCCTTGATGGTGTCGCCGGGGAGGTTGACCACCTCGCCCAGCTCCTGCGGCGGACCAATGAGCGACACGGCGGGTGCCTCGCCGCTGACGGTGAACACTATGAGTTCACCACGGCGGAGGGCATGGCTACGGGCAAGCTTGTTCACCACCACCCTGTCGCCCGTCCTGAGCCCTTGACCCAAGGGAGCGGGCACGGTATAGATGGTGATGGCAAACACGCGGACAACCACGACGAGCGCCATGGCTATCGCTAAGGCGATGATAAATTTCAGAAGTTGCCGAGCCAAAACGTGCCGTCTATAAAAAAGATAATGAGTTTACTTGATGTTGTCAACAAACCTGAACAGGCGGTTCCACCTCACGCCCGAGAAGCCCTTGCGGTCGGGGTCGGAGCTCCACCAGATGAATATAGGCTTGCCCACGATGTGGTCCTCGGGCACGAAACCCCAATAGCGTGAGTCCTCGGAGTTGTGGCGGTTGTCGCCCATCATCCAGTAGTAGTCCATCTTGAAGGTGTAGCTCGTGGCGAGCTTGCCATTGATATATATGTGGTTGTTTTTCACCTTGAGGTCGTTGTGCTCATACACGGCTATCGGCCTCTCGTAGAGGGCGATGTTGTTCATGGTGAGCTTCAGCGTGGCACCCTTCTTCGGGATCCAGATTGGCCCGTAGTTGTCGACCGTCCATCCCGTCACCATGTTGTGCGGATAGAGGCTTATCGACGGCGCGGCATCGGTGTTGAGCTTGATGCTCTTCACGAGATCCTTGCGCTTGGAGAGGAACGCCACGGCGCGCTTGGTCAGCGGCATGTATCCCATTTGGTTGAGCGTGGTGAGGTCTTCCATGGATATGTTCAGCTCCTTGAGCACGTCGTCGGGCAGGTGGTCGGTGGCGAGCTTCACGTAGTAGGTATACTGCACGTTGTCGGGCTCCTTGTTTGGCTTGCCGTCGAGATACACTATGCGGTTCTTCACCTGCAAGGTCTGGCCTGGCAGTCCCACGCAACGCTTCACGTAGTTCTCGCGGCGGTCGGTGGGACGGTGGTCGATGGATCCGAACTCGTTGGGGTTGTTCACGATATAGTCGTGGCCGAGGGAGTAGATCATGGAGAAGAAGTCGAGCTGTTGCTGCTTGCCGAGCTTGGCTGGGTCAACGGGGTTGGTGTTGTTTTCCTTGTAAATCTGCATGCCGAGCGGATACACGAGGTCGCCATAGAAGTCGGGACCCTGGTAGCGCTCCTCCGTGACGATGGTGTCGCCGCAAGGATAGTTGAACACCACGATGTCGTTGAGCTTCACCTTGCCGAAACCCTTCAGCCGGCGATAATCCCAGTGGGGCCACTCCACATAGCTCTTGGTGTTGATGATTGGCAGGGTGTGCTGGGTGAGGGGCATCGTGAGCGGTGTCTCCGGTATGCGCGGACCATAGCTCACCTTCGACACGAAGAGGTAGTCGCCCGTGAGGAGGCTCTTCTCCAATGATGATGAGGGGATGACATAGTTTTGGAAAAGGAAGAGGTTGATGAAGTAAACCGCCACGAGGGCGAACACGAGGGCGTCGACCCAGCTCATGATGAACTTCACGGGACCCTCAGCGTCCTTCCACCACTGCCACCGCACCTTCTTCGACACGTAGCAGTCGAAGATGAAGAGCGCGCCGAGCAGCGTGAGGATCCATCCCGAAAGCGTGCGCGGCGACATCCATATAATAAACAGCACGTAGAAGAAGAAGGCGCAGCCGAACTTCATCCATTGCTTCTTCATGTTGAGAGAAGCTTTCTCCTTGTCAATCATTATGTATTGTCTTGTTTGTTTTAATGCTTAGAACTTGAAGAGGTCTGACGTGGTGAGCAGGCCAGAGTGGTCTTTGGTGTATTCGGCGGCGAGCACGGCACCGAGGGCGAATCCCTTGCGCGAGTGGGCACTGTGGGTGATGGTTATCTCGTCGGCCTCGGAATTGTAGCGAATGCTGTGTATGCCAGGCACCTCGCCGTGGCGCACGCTGTCGATGAGCAACTCGTCGGGCTTGTGCTCCTCGGAGCCTTCCACGCGACCGTCGTCCCATGTGGTGGTGCCGAGCTTCCAACCGCTCTTGCGGTCGAGACGCTCCACGATGTCCTCGGCAAGGGTGATGGCGGTGCCGGAGGGCGCGTCGAGCTTGTGGATGTGGTGAGTCTCGGTCTCGGTGACGTCATACTGCGCGAAGCCGTTCATGATCTCAGCCAACTTCTTGTTGACAGCCTGGAAGATGGCCACGCCCACGGAGAAGTTGCTTGCCCAGAAGAGCGTCTGCTTGCCATCCTTGCAGAGGGCCTCCACGTCGGCCTTGTGGTCTTTCATCCAGCCAGTGGAGCCGGAGACGACCTTCACGTTGTGCTTGAACGCCTTGAGGTAGTTGCCGTAGGCGGCGGTGGGGTTGGTAAACTCTATCGCCACGTCGGCGGAAGCGAAAGCGGGACTGTCAAAGTCCTCGGCGTTGTCGATGTCTATCTTGCATACAATCTCGTGGCCACGCTCAAGGGCTATCTGTTCTATCATGTGGCCCATCTTGCCATAGCCTATCAATGCTATCTTCATAATTGTGCTATTATATTATTTGTATTATTATGTTCACATTATATTAATGTGTCGTGCAAAATTAGCTATTTTATGGCGAAAAGGCTGCCCGGCACGACATAAATTATTATAAATCTTTACCTTGCGCGGCCTTTTTGCGCCAATAATGACATTTTTAACCCTCAAAAAGAGTTTAATTCACGGAAAAGCAGTAACTTTGGCAACTTAAAACAAGGCAAGCAGGTTCGTCCTCTTGCAGGGGCGGCCCCCTGTGGCCGTCCGCAACCACAATAGGTAAACCCGCACAACAAGAGATTAATCAAGGTAACAAATATTCTATTTATGCACAAGACCCTAAGGGCATGGGGGAGCATCATGCTATTGTCTGTCGCGATGACAGCTACGCTCTCCTCATGTATCAAGGAAGAGGCGCTCAACAGCGAAGCCGACATCACGGGAGTGACCCTCGGCGATGACAACTTGCTGATTCGTGACCCGGAGATCACGAACAACCAGGTGACTCTCTACGCCAACACGAGCGACAGCATCCTCGCGCCGGAGTTCACGCTCTCCGAAGGCGCTACCATCGAGCCGGCAAGCGGCACGAAGCGCAAGTTTTTCACGCGTGTGGCCAATCCGCAAAAGACCGACGAGGACGACGGCCAGCCCGACTCCATCACCCAAGCCGTGCCACAAGAATACACCGTCACTTCACAAGACGGGGCTTGGAAGAAGACCTACACCGTGAGGGTGGCAAGCAACGCCACACCGTCTGATTACCATTTCGACGACATACGCTACTACATGGCCGACGCTGACGACGATGGCAAGGAAGAGCCGCAGTTCCAGATATTCTACGAGAAGATTGGCGGCCAACAAGTGGACTGGGGTACGGGAAACCCTGGCGCGATGATCACGCTCATGTCGTCGAACCCCACTGCTTCCGACTATCCCACGAGCCAGGCCGATGGCGGCGTGAGTGGCAAGTGCGCCAAGCTGACGACGATAAGCACAGGTGCCATTGGCGCGATGTTTGGCGCGCCAATAGCGGCTGGCAACATTTTCCTCGGCACGTTTGCCGTGAATTTCGGCAACATGGCATCTTCGACTCATTTCGGCATGCCGTTCTTCAACACCAAGCCGGTGTCAATGACGGGATACTACAAGTATAAGGCTGGCCCGACCGTGACCGACGGCGACTCAAAGGTGGTGAGCGGAGCCAAGGACGACTTCTCCATCTACGCCGTGGTGTATGAGGTGACGAAAGACGTGCCATGGCTCGACGGCACCGACACGAAGCTCAACTCGCTGACGAGCCCCAACATCGTGCTCAAGGCTGAGCTCAACGACCGCAAGGAGACCGACGAGTGGACGAAGTTCACCATACCGTTTGAGCCCATGAACGGCAAGACGTTTGACATGGACAAGATGATAGCCGGCAAATACAGCTTCGCCATCATCGCCTCGTCGAGCAAGGACGGAGCCAAGTTCATAGGCGCGGTGGGCAGCACACTGTATATAGACGAGTTCCACATCAACTACGAAGCATACTAAGATGAAAAACAAGATATTACTATTCCTGCTCATGGCATTCTCCATCTCAGCCACCGCGCAAGAGAGCATTGGCGACCGCGACGAGAACCTACAGCAGATGAACAAGAAAGGATGGGAGCTCGAACTGAAGGCTGGCCTCAACATCGGTGGCGCGACGCCTCTCGGGTTGCCGCGCGAGATTCGCCACATCAGCAGTTTTGACCCGAAGCTCAACGGCACGCTTGAGTGCGCGGTGACGAAATGGCTCGGCAGATGGGGCGTGGGCTCGGGACTGAGACTTGAGACCAAGCGCATGGCGACAGGAGCTATCGTGAAAAACTACCACACGGCGATAATACAAAACGGCGACCGCGTGGCGGGATATTTCACGGGCTACGACAAGACCCTCTACAACAGCAACGACTTGACGTTGCCCATCACTGCCAACTTCCGCGTGAACTCGCGATGGAAGCTGAGGGGTGGCTTGTTCCTATCCTACTGCCTCTCCAACGAGTTCAACGGCTTCGTGAGCGACGGCTACCTGCGCAACGGCACGCCGACTGGCGAAAAGGTGACGTTTGACAACGGCAGCTCGGCGATATACAACTTCGACGACGACCTGCGCCGCTTCAACTGGGGCGCGCAAGCCGGATTCTCGTGGAACGCCTACAAGCACTTCTCGCTGTTCGCCGACCTGACCTATTCGTTCTGCAACATCTTCAAGTCGGACTTCCACACCGTGGCGTTCACCATGCACCCAATCTTCCTCAACGCCGGCTTCGGCTACAGGTTCTAAGACATCAACAACATTTTTCAATAACAACAAAAAGAAATTATCATGAAGAAACTATTTACACTTCTCACGCTGGTTCTCGTGGCTGTCAGTTGCTTCGCGACGGACTACACGGGCGACCTCGCTGTAACAGTTCAAGCACGTATCGAAAAACCAAATACCCAAACAACAAAAGGAGCTGTTATTTCTGTCAATAAACAAGATAATGGAAAATACACCATTATTTTAAAAGACTTCCGTTACGGCAGTATGAATCTCGGAGACATTGAACTTAATGACGTTGATGCCACAACGAGCAATGAAGTCACAACATTAACAACTGAACAAAAGGGCAAGAAGATTAGTATATTTACTGTTGACATTACACTCAACGGTGAAGAAAGCAAGGGAAAGTTCGAAGCCGACATGGATATTTCAGGAGTAACTGGTTTCAAAAAAATCAGTGCGACCTTTGATGGCACAGACCCGACATACGATCCCACTGGCATCTCCAACCTGCCAGTGAGCAACGACAGCGAAAAGGTTGAGCTCTACAACCTCTCTGGCCAGCGCATCAGCGAGGCTAAGCCTGGCCAGGTGGTGATAGAGAAGAGAGGCGGAAAAGCCGTTAAGGTGGTGAAATAAAGACCACACAAACAACAACGTGCAGGGGCGGGCCCCGTGCCCGTCCGCAACCCGAATGGCAAACAATGTGCTTTATGGGAAAGACTCCCATTGAAGGCGTGTGTTTTCACCATACGGGACGCGGACGGGCACAGGGCCCGCCCCTGCAATGCATATTGCTGTTTTATAATGCACAACCCAAAGTTTTTGGCAAAACATTAGGCGGTTTAATGGAAAAAGACGTATTTTTGCAGAAACTATAAAAACACGCGACCATGGCAGAAGCAGCAACATTAAACCAAGCGCAAATGCAGATTCTTGACATGATGTCTTTTGTAAAGACACCAGAGGCATTGAAAGACCTAAAACAGGTCATATCAGACTATTTTGCGCAAAAGGCCGACGCAGAAATGAATAAGATGTGGAACGATGGCATTTTGACAGAAGAGCGCATCGAGAGCTTCCGTCATCTGCATGAACGTACACCATACGACAAACCAGTCTTGTAATAACACAAGAAATGAATATTGTCTTGGACACTTAGACATTTGGACTTAACATGGAACAACTCTTGCACTATTGCTGGAAACACAGGCTCTTCCCCATCACCGGGCTCCGCACGACAGCGGGCGAGGAAGTGGAGGTGATTGACCCTGGCTTGCACAACGGCAACGCGGGGCCCGACTTCTTCAACGCCAAGGTGAGGATAAACGGGCAGATGTGGGTAGGCAACGTGGAGATTCACGACAAGGCAAGCGACTGGTTCCTGCATGGGCACGAGAAAGACGCGCAATATAATAATGTGGTGCTGCACGTGGTAGGGCGCGCCGACGCGCAAGCCGTGACGGAAGACGGCGTTGAGCCTCCGCAGATGGTGCTCGACGTGCCAGAGAACGTGAGGAAAAACTATGAGGAGCTGCTGAAGACCGACGACTATCCTCCTTGCTACAAGATAATACCATCGCTCAGCCAGATAATGAAGCACTCGTGGATGAGCGCGTTGGAGACGGAGCGATTGGAGCGAAAGACCGATGACATTAAGCGGCGAGCCTGGCAATGCCAAGGGTCGTGGGAAGCGGCCTACTTCGTCACCATGGCGCGAAACTACGGGTTCGGCATCAACGCCGAGGCCATGGAGCAATGGGCACTCAGCGTGCCGCTCAACGACGTGGCGCACCACGGTGACAATATCTTCCAGATAGAAGCCATCTTCTTGGGGCAAGCCGGACTGCTCGACCCGATGTCGGTGCCGGAGAGATACCGCGATGATGCCCTTGCCGACGAATACTTGTTCAAGCTCAGCAGGGAATACAGATACCTGGCTCATAAATACTCGCTAACGCCTATCGACTTCCACTTGTGGCGATTCCTGCGGCTGCGACCGCAAAACTTCCCGCACATAAGAATATCGCAACTCGCGAACCTATACTACCAGCACAAGGCCAATCTCTCGCGACTAATCGACTGCAAGGACATAAAATCGGCGGAAGAACTGCTCATGACCGAAGTGACTGACTATTGGCAAACCCACTATGCCTTCGGACGCGAGAGCAAGATGAGCAGGAAGCACCTGTCGGGAGCATCGCTCAACCTCCTGCTGATAAACACGGTAGTGCCCATGCTCTTCGCTTATGGCCGCCACAAGCAAGAAGACACTCTCACCGACAGGGCATTCGACTTCCTCGAACAACTGAAAGCCGAAGACAACCACATAACCCGGACATGGAAAGACGTGGGCCTCGCGGTTGACAACGCCGGCGACAGTCAGGCGCTGATACAACTGAAAAACGAATACTGCGACCGACGCGACTGCCT
>DAINOS010000060.1:0-13062 GCA_036743855.1 Prevotella sp.
AAGCCGACTGGCTCCACTGCGACGTAATGGACGGAGTATTCGTGCCCAACATCTCTTTTGGGTTCCCCGTCATCCAAGCATTGAAAGGAATCTGCAAAAAGCCTCTTGACGCCCACTTCATGATTGTGAAACCTGAAAGATACATAGACGTGGCGGCTAAATCTGGTGTGTCGATAATGACCGTGCACCAAGAAGCCGCGTTGCATCTCAACCGCGTGGTAAACCAAATCCACGAGGCTGGCATGAAAGCTGGTGTGGCATTGAACCCTTCTACGCCGGTAAACGTGCTTGAAGACATCATTGAGGACGTGGACATGGTTCTCTTGATGAGCGTGAACCCAGGGTTCGGCGGGCAGAAATTCATTGAGAACACTATCAAAAAGGTTCAGCGACTCGTGAAGCTGATTGAGGAAAGTCAGTCAGAAGTCACGATAGAAGTGGACGGTGGCGTTAACAATGAAACCGCGCCTCGATTGATCAAAGCAGGTGCCAACGCCCTCGTCAGTGGCAACTACGTGTTTAAGAGCCCCAATCCGGAGGAAACAATCAAGCAATTGAAAAGCATCAAATGTTAATCCCTTGAACAGCATCTAAGGGAAAACACTCCTGAAATAGATATAAGCAAAGAGCCCAAGCCTCGCTATTGAGACTTGGGCTCTTTGCTATCAATGCTTGTTGCTATATATGCTCTTCGCTATATATGTTCTTTGCTATATATGCTCTTTGAACGTTGCGGAACAGCTTTGGCTTAGAGGTCATTGAAATTGACTTCTTTCTCCGACTTGTCCTTCTTGTTGGATTTCTGCGACTCGTTGCCTTTAGCAGACTTCCCTTCTGAAGAGTGAACCCCTTCCTCGGAAGACTGGTTTGTGACGGGCTCACCATTCTCGTCCAAGATAACCTCCTGGTCACTGATTACACGCGTGCTGTCAACTCTCGTGGTATCACGTTTCACCCTCGGCTGATAGCTTTGGCAGACATACATATCAGAGGTGATGCCGTCATCAGCCGTTGGCTTTTTGAACCTGCCGTGATACTTCTGGAACACTGGGTCAGACATGACATAATGATAGAACAAGCCGACGATAGGCAAAGCCGTGCGTGAACCTTGGCCAAGCGCGCCTGTACGGAAGTGGATACTGCGGTATTCGCCACCAACCCACGCGCCAACCACAAGGTTAGGGCTCACGCCCTCAAACCACGCGTCGGAATGGTTGTTCGACGTACCTGTCTTTCCGCCGAAATCAGTGTCTTTCGCTCCGCCAGCATATTGTGCTGACAATAAGCTCTGACTCGTTCCGCCTGGCTCGTGCGTACCGCCGAGGAGCAACTGCTGCATGAGGAAGGCGCTCTTGTAAGGAATCACCTGCTCTGCCTCTGTATTGTTCTCGTAGACGGTCTTGCCGTCCTTGTCAACAACCTTTGTGATTATCACGGGATCGTGATGCATACCGTTGTTGGCTACAGTGCAATAAGCATTGGTAAGCTCAAGCAACTGTACGTCGCTGGAACCAAGTGCCAACGCTGGTGTATCATCAAGCGGACTCTTGATACCCATTTTCTCAGCCGTAGCGATAATGCGGTTTATGCCCATCTCCTGTCCGAGGCGAACGGCCACGGAGTTGATACTCTTGGCAAACGCGCTCTTCAATGGAATGGAATCGCCAGAGAAAGAACCATTGGCATTGGTTGGCGTCCATGTGACCACTTTCTTCTTTATCTTGTCATACACGTCCATGGAGATGTACTCGTCGCGACGCTTGTCGCACGGAGTAAGTCCTTGGTTCATTGCCTCGGTATAGACAAAGAGCTTGAAAGTTGAACCAGGCTGACGCTCAGCCGTCACCTTGTCATATTTCCATGACTTGAAGTCGATGTCGCCCACCCATGCCTTCACGGCACCAGTCTGAGGCTCCATTGCCAACATAGCGCAATGCATGAACGTGACCATGTACTTGATGGAGTCCTCGGAGGTCATGTCTTTCACAATGGTGCCCTTGTCGTAGTCGAACAACTTGACAGGATGCACCCAATTGCGGTAATAGTAATTAACAGAGTCTGGCTGGTTGGGGTAACGGTTGAGCAACGCCTTGTAGAATGGCTGCCTCTGCGCTATCTGGTCGATGAAGCCAGGTATCTCATTGCCGTTCTCATCACGCCACGGAGCCTGTCTCAACCAGTTTTTAGATTGGTTGCGGTATATGCTCCAATGGTTGTTGAAGTTCTGCTGCACCTGCTTCATTTGTTCATGCACCGCCTTCTCAGCGTATTTCTGCATTCGAGTGTCGAGAGTAGTGTATATTTTCAAGCCGTCACTGTAGAGATCATATTTTGGATCCCCGTCATCATCGCGGAAGTTCTGCTTGAAATAATCCGCGACATACTCACGGAAATACAAGGCTTGGCCATCGTAGTTTTCCTCCACCTTAAAGTGCAACACGATTGGAAGCTGCTGAAGTGAATCGCATTCCTCCCTGCTCAAGTCACCATGATGGAACATATTGGAGAGCACCACATTGCGGCGTTTCTTACTGTTCTCCGGATTGGTCTTAGGATTATACATCGAGGTGGCTTTCAGCATTCCCACCAACACGGCGCAATCTTGCGTGGACAGGCTGTCGGGCGTCGTGCCAAAATAAGTGCGCGAAGCCGTCTTTATGCCATAAGCGTTGTTGCCGAAGTCCACGGTATTGGTATACATCGTTATGATGTCGCGCTTATTGTAAACCGTCTCAAGCTTGGTTGCTATGATCCATTCCTTGCTCTTCACAATAAGAATCTTCAAGCCTGGAATCTTGCCAAGAAGGCCAGTGGAATATTGCGAGCGCACACGGAACATATTCTTTGCCAGTTGCTGCGAAATGGTGGAAGCGCCACGACCATCATGATGCAATACAGCGTCTTTGACGGCGGCGAATAGACCTACCACGTCAACGGCCATTCCGCGCGGACGGCTATAGAAACGCTCATCCTCAGTATCAATCAAAGCCTTGAAGAATGAAGGATTGATTTGGTCATACTTCACCGGCGTGCGATTCTCGTTGAAGAACTTGCCAATCAACTTGCCATCGGCACTGTAAATCTCGGAGGCTTGGTTGGATGGAGGATTAAGAATGCCAGAGAAATAACCAGGGCTCTTGCCAAACAACCAAAGGAAGTTGATGTCAACGGCACCAAGGTAAATGAAGATAAAGGCTATGAATGACACAAACGCCACAAGGGTCTTCGTGTACCATGCCTTACCTTTATACAAACTCTTGTACCAAGGCCAAAAGGCCTTCATCTTGCGCCATGCCCAACGCACGACTTTTGAAAGTTTTCTCATAAAGTATATTTGCCAGTTACCATTAAGAAACTGATATAATTACCGTGCAAAGATACTTAATAATAGACAAACTACATACTGCCAGCAAAGATTTTATGTTTTGTTAAAAATAATATATGGGGATATGCCCTAAAGCATGTCCCCATACATAAAATCAAGATTCGATAAAAGAACTACATCTTGGTTATGATACCTCTCTTGGATAATTTAAGGAAGTTGACGATATTCCTCACCTCTTTCCCATCAGGCACCTGCTGCTGAATCTGCAGCGTGGCGTCAAACGTGCTGTTCTTGCCATGGAAGAGCAAGCGATAGGCGTTAGCCACGTGCTTGCGCACCTTCTCTTCGATGTGCCATGTCTCCATGAGAGTGTTGTTAGGACCGGTGTAGGCAATTGGGTTGCCACCAGCAATGGCGTATGGCGGAACGTCGTTGGAGAAACGGGTACCAGCCTGAAGCATCGCGAGGTCACCAACACGTGTGCCGGCGTTCTCGATGACAGAAGAACTGAATATAGCTCCGTTGCCAATTTCGCAATTGCCGGCAATCTTCGTGCCATAACCGAAAACGTTGAAGTCGCCCACCACGGTGTCGTGAGAGATATGCACACTCTCCATGAGGAAGTTGCCATTGCCGATGACCGTCTTGCCACCCTCATGTGTCGCCCTGTTGATGATCACGTTCTCGCGGATGGTGTTGTTGTCGCCAATCACGACCTCGCTGCGTTCGCCCTTGAACTCAAAGTCTTGAGGGATAGCACCGATTACCGTGCCTTGGTGAACCTTGTTGTCCTTGCCCAGCGTCGAGCCATTGAGGATGCTGACGAATGGGAAGATGACGCAGTTGTCGCCAATCTCCACGTAGTCCTCAATATACACGAATGGGAATATCCTAACGTTGTTGCCAATCTTCGCCTTGGGCGAAATCACGGCCTTGTCACTTATCTGATTCATAGTCGCTTCGTTAATTACTAATACTAATCACCAATTATTTAGCGCCACCGCCAAGAGCGTAGTAAAGGTTCACGACTGCCTGCATCTTGGAGAAATCGTCTTGCACTTGGTTGAGCTGCGCGTTGAGCAAGTTGCTCTGTGCGGTGATGACCTCAAGATATGTAGACCCCGCGCTTGCCATGAGGTTACGGGTATCCTCCACGTTCTTCTTCAACACCACGATGCGCTGCGACTCCAGCTTGCTCTTCGCGTCGGAGGCATTGTAAAGCACGAGGGCGTTGCTAACCTCTGATCCAGCCGAGAGCACGCTGTTCTGCCATGTGTTGAGGGCCTGCTTGTACTCGTCCTCGGCCACGCGCAATCCAGCGCGGAGCTGTCCCTTCATGAAGATGGGCTGCGTGAGGGAGCCAACTGCCGAAAGAAGGATCTTACCGGGATTGGTGATTCCCATGCCACCGCTATTGGTGTATGCGCCAGAGGCGCTGATTGTCAGGGAAGGATAGAAGCGGGCGCGAGCTGCCTCCACGTTGTAAAAACAATTGGCAAGAGCCATCTCGTTGGCGTGAACGTCAGCGCGGTTGGAAAGCAACTGGACGCCGACACCTGTCGAGAAGGTCGTCGGAAGGCTCTGCGCATCGAGTGTGCTTCTCGAAATGGCGTGAGCCTGCTCCCCCATCAGCAACGAGAGGCTGTTTTCAGTCTCGCGAATCTGACGCTTCAAGTCCTCCTTCTGCGTCTGCACTGATAGATAGTTGCTTTCCGCGCTCTGCACGGCAGTTGACCTCACGCCTCTCACGGTCTGCAACTGCACCTTCATGATGTCCCAAGTGTCCTTGGTCAGCTTCTCCATGTCGTTGACAATCTGGAGCTGCTTGTCGAGCATGAGAAGGGTGTAGTACATATTGGCGACATTGGCGATGAGCTTTGTCTGCACTGCTACCTGATAGTCCTTCATCTGCAACATGGAGACCTGCGCCGCACGCTTCGCCGCGGTGAGGTTGCCAAAGAGGTTGGCATCCCAGCTTGCGTTGATAGGAAGCGAATATGTCTTGTTGGCCTTCTGGCCGTCCCATGTCGATATGGTGCCTTGTGGCGTGAAGGTGATGCCCGGCAGGAAAGCCAACTTGGCTGCCTTCAGCTGAGCCTCAGCCATGTCAATGTTCAAGGCGGCGTTGAGCAAGTCGGGGTTGTTGGCAAGGGTCTTCTCGATGAGCGTCTGCAACTGCGGGTCAGTGAACACTGAACGCCAAGGGATGTTGGCAAACGATGTCGTGTCGGTCACGGCAAGGGTGTCGTTATCGTTGACAGCGTCACGGATGAGCCCCGAGGTGTTGACAGCCGGTCGCTCATACTTGCCGTAAAGGCTCTTGCAGCCCGTGAGAGTCACGACTGCAAGACCTATGATAAGGAAATTGTATCTGTTCATTATTATCAATCCTTTTTGTCTAAATACTGGTCGTTCCAGGAGGTTGGGAGTGACCTGTCTCCATTGGAGTTCATGTCCGACTCGATAGCGGCACCGGCATTGGCATACTGGCGAAGCTCGGCCTCAACCTCCTTGTTGTTGTCATCCTCAAACTTCAGAGGCTTAACCTTCTCCTGCAAGTACTGGAAGATGCAGAACAGGGCCGGGACGATAAACAACTGCACCATGGTACCAATGAACATACCTCCCACGGCAGCTGCACCAAGAGTCTGGTTACCTGACTTGCCCACACCAGAAGCGAACATCAAAGGCAGCAAGCCGATGATCATGGCCAAAGATGTCATCAAGATAGGACGCAGACGGGCTGCGGAGCCAAGGATGGCAGAATACCTGATGGCCATACCCGTCTCACGACGCTCAAGGGCGTACTGCACGATAAGGATGGCATTCTTGGCCAAAAGTCCGATAAGCATGATGAGCGAAATCTGCATGTAAATATCGTTGGAGTGGCCAAAGATATTGGTGAAGATGAACGCTCCGGCAAGTCCGAACGGAATGGACAGCAACACTGCCAACGGCAAGATGTAACTCTCATACTGCGCACTCAGAATCAAGTATACGAAGATGAAGCAGAGCACGAAGATAAGCGATGTGGAGTTGCTCGACTCAGCCTCTGAACGTGTCAAGCCTGAGTACTCATAGCCATAGCCCTGCGGCAGCATGTCGCCAGACACTTCCTTGATGGCCTGCATCACCTGACCGTTGGAGTAACCAGTGTTAGGCGTGACACTCACGTCGATAGAGGTGAAGAGGTTGAAACGGCCGATGTTTGAAGGACCGAATACCTTGCGCAGTTTCACGAACTCGCTCACTGGCGACATCTCGCCAGAAGCCGTGCGCACGTAGATGCGGCTCAATCCGTCTGGGCGCATACGGCTCTCCACGTCGCCCTGTATCATCACACGGTAGAGTTTACCGTAAGCATTGAAGTTGGAAGCATACAAGCCACCATAATAACCCTGCATCACGCTGAGCACTGCCGATGGCGAGATGCCTGCCTGCTTGGTCTTGGCCACGTCAACGTCAACCATGTACTGAGGATAGTTAGGGTTGTATGATGTCATGGCCTGCTGAATCTCAGGACGCTTGTTGAGCTCGTTGAGGAAGCTCTTGGTGATGTTGTAGAACTTGTTGAGATCACCACCGGTCTTGTCCTGCATGGTCATGGTCACACCGTTCTGGACGGAGAAACCGGAAATCATAGGAGGTCCGAACGCGAGAATCTGCGCGTCCTTGATGGCAGCGGTCTGCTTGTATATCATGCCCAACACTGAGTTTTGCTCGTATGGGTTCACAAGGAGCGCCATTGGGTCTTTCTCGGAGATGGCACGCTCGATGCGCGCGAAGAAACCACCGGAACGGTCCTCAAACGACTTCAGCTTAAGAATGAACGTCGCCTGGTCGGAACCCTGGCCGGCAATGAAGTTGTAACCCACGATGGCATTACGGTGAAGGATGGCTGGGTTGCTCGCGAGCATCTTGTCCACCTGCTCCACGATTTGCTGTGTGCGATCCTGCGATGTACCAGGCTTTGCCGAGATGGTAACGAAGATTGTACCGGTATCCTCATCAGGCACAAGACCAGTCTTCGTGAATTTCATGCAGACGAGAAGCACGGCAATGCCCACGACCACGATGGCACCTGTGATGATGCGGTGGTTGATGATGCGGTCAACGCCTACCTTATACTTGTTGATGGTCTTGTCGAACATACGGTTGAAGCCGCTGTGGAAACGAGCCACGAACGACTTGTTGTGCTCATTCTCCTCTGCCTTGTGTGGCTTCAGGAACATGGCGCACAATGCCGGGGAAAGGGTCAAGGCGTTCAATGCGGAGATGACGATACTCACGGCCATGGTGACACCGAACTCACGGTAGAACGTACCGGACGTACCGCCAATGAAGCTCACAGGCACGAACACGGCCGACATCACCAACGTGATGGAGATGATAGCACCGGAAATCTCGTTCATGGCATCGATGGCGGCGGTCATAGAGTTGTCGTAGCCAGCGTCGAGCTTGGCGTGGACGGCCTCTACCACCACGATGGCATCATCCACCACGATGGCGATGGCAAGCAGCAATGCCGACAACGTCAAGAGGTTGATGGAGAATCCGAATATCAAGAGGAAGAAGAACGTACCAATCAAGGCCACAGGCACGGCAATCATAGGAATGAGCGTCGAGCGGAAGTCTTGCAAGAACACGTACACCACGATGAACACGAGAATCAAGGTGATGAACAGGGTCATGATAACCTCCTCAATAGACGCGAAGAGGAAGTCGGTCACGTCGTACATCAGCACTACCTTCAACCCTGGAGGCATGCTCTTCTGCGCCTCGGCGAGGGCGGCCTTCACGTCGGTGGCGATCTGCGTGGCGTTGGAGCCGGCAATCTGCTGCACCATACCCATACATGCGGGCTGACCGTCGTTCTTCAGGTGCACGTTGTACATCAGCGAGCCAAGCTCTATCTTTGCCACGTCTTTCAAGTGCAAGGTCTCACCCGTGGTCTTGCTCTGGATCACGATGTTCTGATACTCGATAGGCGTTGACAAGCGGCCCTTGTAGCGAAGGGTGTACTCGTAAGCCATGTTCGAGTTCTCACCGAACTTACCAGGGGCAGCCTCGATGTTCTGCTCGGCGAGCACGCCCGTGATGTCGGAAGGAATGAGCCCATACTGCTTCATCTTGTCTGGCTGAAGCCAGATACGCATTGAATATGTGGCGGTAGAAGGGCTCTGCACGTCACCCACGCCGTTCACACGCTTGATGAGCGGCACGATGTTGATGTCGTTGTAGTTGGTGACAAACTGGTCGTCGTAGCGTCCGTCGTCTGACGTGACGGCATACATGATGACGTTTGAGGTCTGGCGCTTCGTCACGGTCACGCCCACCTTTGTCACCTCGGCCGGCAACAGGGCCTGTGCCTGCTGCACGCGGTTTTGCACGTTCACGGCTGCCATGTCAGGATCGGAACCCTGCTTGAAGTAGACGGTGATCATGGCCGAGCCGTCGTTGGTGGCGGAAGAGGTCATGTAGGTCATGTTCTCCACACCGTTGATGCTCTCCTCCAAAGGCACCACCACTGACTTCAACACCGTCTCGGCGTCAGCGCCCGTATAGGTGGTGCGCACCGTGATGGTTGGTGGCGCGATATCCGGATACTGCTCGATAGGCAGCGATGTCAAGCCAATGATACCCAGCAGCACGAGCACGATGGATATCACGGTCGACAGGACCGGTCGTTGAATGAATTTTGTAAATGTCATAATTGCTCGAAATTAACTCCTCCTTATTTTCCAGTCATCGTCTTGACAAAGCCCTTTGCTGAGCCCTGGTTGGCACCGAGCTTCTCGGCCTTCTCAATTTTCTCCTCGTATTGCTGCTCTGTGAGCGGCTTGATCTGCTCGCCGTCGGTGAGTTTGGTTATGCCCTTGCTCACGTAGCGGTCGCCAGCGTGGAGGCCATCGGTGACGATGTAGTTCACGCCATCGTCTTGTGGGTTAACCTTGATGGCTGTATATTTCACCTTGTTGTTGCTGCCAACGACATATACGAAAATCTTGTCCTGCACCTGCACGGTCGCCTCCTGCGGGATGATGATGGCGTCGTTGCTCACGTGAGGCACCACGATCTGGCCCGCGCCACCGCTCTTCAGCAAGCGCTGCGGGTTGGCGAAATGGGCGATGAGGGTGTAAGCTCCCGTGGAAGCGTCTATCACGCCGCTCATCTTGACCACGCGGCCTGGCTGGTTGTAGATGGTGCCATCGGCGAGCTGGAGCTTCACGGTAGGCATCTCCTTCAGCACGCCGGCAACGCTGCCAGCGGTCTTGGACATGCCAAGGATGTCGGGCTCACTCATTGAGAAGAACACCTCCACCGTGCTGACGTCAGAAACGGTTGTCAGGGTGTTGGATGCCGACACGAGCGCGCCTTTCTTGAAAGGCAGGCTGCCTACGACACCGCTTGCCGGGGCGCGCACCACGCACCACGACAGTGTCTCGGCTGCGGCGGCGAGAGCTGCCTGTGCCTGTGCCACCTGGGCTTTGGCTGTGGCGTAGCTGTTCTGTGCCGTCTCGAGCTCATACTGGCCGATGATGTGCTGGTCGAAGAGCTTCTTATTATTAAGATATGTGAGACGAGCGGTGTTGGCTTGGGCGCGAGCCGTGTTCAAAGCGGCACGGCACTGGCTCACCTGGGCGCGATATGTCTCGCTGTCGATGGTGAACATGGGCTGGCCAGCGCTCACGCTCTGACCCTCTTGCACATAAACGTTAGTGATGAATCCCGAGATTTTCGGGTGCACGTCAACATCCTGAATACCCTTAATGGTTGCCGGATAGGTAGTCTGGAGGTCAGCGCTTGAGACTCCTGCCGTCTGCACGGGGAACTCATTGTCCTGAAGATCTGCCAGTCCGCCACCGCTCTTCTTGCCACAAGAAGCAAGGGCTAATGCGGCTAAGGCCACAAACAAACAACTCTTGATTTTCATACCTAATTTTAGAATAATATTATTATCAAATTTAATCATTTATCATGTTAAGGCACATTGCTAACGTCTCAAAAAGAGCCCAATCTCCCTAAAATATGCGCAAAGTTACCACTTTTATCTTAGAAAACTCGTTTTGTCGATTGAGTTTTTAACAACAATTACAATCGTTTGTCGTTTCTTTATCCCTTTCTTGACATATCATAAGAGCTCAATGGCAAAAAGCCTATGCCAAGCCCATCTCGGCGGCCTTTTTCTTGAGCAGCTGCATGAGCGGCTCGCGCTCGTTAGGCACCTTGTCGTCGAGCACGGCATCTTTGAGGGTCTGCTTGAGCGTGCCGACCTCGCGCGAGGGCTTGAGGTGGAACATCTCCATGATCTCGTTGCCGTCGATCACAGGTTGCAGCAGCCGCTTGTAGTCGCGCTCCTTGAGGTCGGCTATCTTGGCGCGCACTATGCGGAAGTTCTCGCGGAAGCGCGCCTTCCTCACCTCGTTCTTGCTCGTGATGTCGGCGTCGCAAAGGCGCATGAGGTCGTCGATGTCGTCGCCGGCGTCGTTGATGAGTCGGCGCACGGCGGAGTCGGTCACCTCCTCGTCGGCAATGGCTATGGGGCGCATGTGGAGCTCCACGAGCTTCTGCACGTATTTCATCTTCATGTCCATCGGCAACTTGAGCCGCCTGAAGATGGATGGCACCATCTTGCCTCCCACAAACGGGTGGTTGTGGAATGTCCAGCCCTGCGCCGGCTCCCAACGCTTGGTCTTCGCCTTGCCTATGTCGTGGAGCAGTGCCGCCCAGCGAAGCCAGAGCGAGGCAGGCTCGCCATTGTCACCGGCCTTGTTGCCGTCGCACACGTTGTCGAGCACCTCAAGCGAATGGTAAAAATTGTTCTTGTGTCCCTTGCCGTTCTTGGTCTCCACCACGTCGAGCACGGCGAGTTCGGGCAGGATGAGCTTGAGCAAGCCGCAACGCTGGAGATCCACGAAGCCGCGACTTGGCTGCGCCGTCATCATGATCTTGTTAAGCTCCTCTGATATGCGCTCGCCGCTGATTATCTTTATGCGGTCGGCGTTGCGCTCCAAGGCGTCGAACGTCTCGTCATCGATATAAAAACGGAGCTGCGTGGCGAACCTCACGCATCGCATCATACGCAAGGGGTCGTCGGAAAAGGTGATATCGGGGTCGAGTGGCGTGCGGATGATGCCGTCTTGCATATCGAGTATGCCGTCGAAGGGATCCACTATCTCGCCAAAGCGGCCCTTGTTGAGACACACGGCGAGGGCGTTGATGGTGAAGTCGCGGCGGTTCTGGTCGTCCTCCAAGGTGCCGTCTTCCACGTGCGGCTTGCGCGAGTCGTGGCTGTAGCTCTCCTTGCGCGCGCCCACGAACTCCACCTCATGGCCATGCCACTTCACCTGTGCCGTGCCGAAATTCTTGAACACGGAGAGGTTGGCGTGCCCGGCGAGCAATTTTCTGAACGCCTTGGCCACCTCTATGCCGCTGCCCACGACCACGACGTCTATGTCGTTGCTCGGCCGTTGTAGGAAGAGGTCGCGCACGTAGCCGCCCACGACGTAGGTCTCAAGGCCGAGACTGTCGGCGGCTTCCGAAATCTTGTGAAATATGTCTTTGTCAAGCAGCTTGGCCATGTCGGCATCGCTCAGCATTCTCATCATCTTATCGCTTTTTTCTAATAGCTTGCAAAAGTACGAATAATTGGCGAATATCCTGCCCTCCACGGCACCTTTTTATCATATATCAAGAACGGCATCGGCTTCACGCTTGAATCGCGGCGCGATTCAAGCGTGGAGGCGGCGCGATTCAAGCGTAAAGGCAACGCGATTCAAGCGTAAAGCCGATGACCTGTATTTCAAGATTGTTTTTAAGACATTTAGTGTTAAATATTCGTATAAGTAAGTAACTAAAAAAACAAAAGCACCGTTATTTGGGCAGAAAATATTAATTTTGTAGCCTAAGTACATAAAACATTCAGAAACATTAAAGACGCTTAGACGCATTACAATTATGGGAAATCTTTTTGAAAGTCTTAAAGATTATTTCGAGAACACCCCAAAGGAAGTACTCGATAATGATTGGAAAGAAATTGAGTATCTCAATGAGATTGGCCCCGATGTCATTGAGTATGCCGAGTTCGTAAGGGAGAATTTCGGCATAGCCGTGTCGTATTCCAATTCTAAGGAGAAGGGAGGAAACCACAAATATGATGTGTCAGTCAGTGAAGGGGAAATTGGCATAGCGGCGGATGCCAAGTACTGTTTAGCAGCATAACGCAGTTATGGAGAAAGCAACTTTTAAGTTAGATAACTATCGCTTTACAAAGGCATCTTTGGATTTTAGCATACCAGACAATGCCGAGTTGAATATATCTTTCAGTCCCAAGGGTGTCTTTCACACAAAGGAGGCACGCTACGAATTGAGCTTTGATGTTATGGTAATTTGCACCGAGACAAACACAGAAGTTGTGAAAGTTTCGTGCGTGGCATCGTTCTCTTTCGGCGGTGAAATCGCCATCGAGAAAATACCAGAATACTTCTATCCTAACAGTCTCGCTATCGTGTTCCCATACATAAGGGCATTTGTTAGCACCATAACGCTGCAAGCAAACGTACAGCCTGTGGTGTTGCCAACGGTAAACCTGATGGGACTTACCGAGGAACTGAAAGAAAACACGACCATTATCGAATAGCCAGAGTCATGAAGGTCACGGAGATATATCAGACTCTCGAAGATCGCCGAAACGATGAGGAAGTGGAAGAACACGGCCCTTATTTTTGTTCCGAGCG
>DAINOS010000061.1:0-13054 GCA_036743855.1 Prevotella sp.
AGGCTTGTTAGGGACTTGCACCCATTAGAATAAGCTCATGCCGAGCATACAACAACAAAGGGAAGCATCTTTCGGTGCTTCCCCTTTTATTTTGTGTCTGTTCAATGACGTTGATTACTCATCAAGGACCTTGAGCTGCTCTTTCACCTCGGCGTTGACGCGATTAGCGAACTCCTCCATTGGCATCTGGGCCTGCTCGCCACCGCCTTGCTTACGCATGGAGACAAGACCGTCGGCAGCCTCTTTCTCACCAACGATCAGCATGTAAGGCACGCGCTTCAACTCATTGTCGCGAATCTTACGGCCAATCTTCTCGTTACGGTCATCGATATAGCTGCGAACGTTGACGGAGTCGAGATAGTCGCGAACCTTCTTGGCATAATCGTTGAACTTCTCCGAAATAGGCAGGATAGCCACCTGGTCTGGAGCGAGCCACAATGGGAAGTGACCTGCGGTGTGCTCTATGAGCACGGCAGTGAAGCGCTCCAGTGAGCCGAACGGCGCGCGGTGAATCATCACAGGCGTCTTCTTGGAGTTGTCCTCGGCTGTATACTCCAGCTTGAAACGCTCTGGCAAGTTGTAGTCCACCTGGATAGTGCCCAGCTGCCATTTACGACCAATTGCGTCCTTGACCATGAAGTCGAGCTTCGGGCCATAGAAAGCTGCCTCGCCCAGCTCCTCGTGGGTATGGAGCCCCTTCTCCTTACAAGCCTGGCGAATGGCGTTCTCGCTCTCCTCCCAAATCTCGTCGGAACCGATATACTTGTCGGTATCCTTCGGGTCACGAAGTGAAATCTGGGCATCGTAGTTGTCGAAACCGAATATCTTGAACACCTTGAGGATGATGTCGATGATGGACTCAAACTCCGACTTCACCTGGTCAGGGCGAACGAAGATGTGGGCGTCGTCCTGCGTGAATGTACGCACACGCGTAAGTCCGTGAAGCTCACCGCTCTTCTCATAGCGGAACACCGTGCCGAACTCTGCTATGCGGAGAGGCAGGTCCTTATATGAACGCGGCTTGCGAGCGTAGACCTCGCAGTGGTGAGGACAGTTCATCGGCTTGAGCATGTACTCTTCCTCAGGCTCTGGAGTGTGGATTGGCTGGAAAGCGTCCTTGCCATAATGAGCATAGTGGCCAGAGGTGACATAAAGGTTCTTTGAGCCGATGCCCGGAGTGATTACCTCCTGATAATGGTATGGCTTCAGCACATGACGCAGCACGTCCTGCAAGCGAAGACGCAATTGCGTGCCCTTCGGCAACCAAATTGGCAGACCCTTGCCCACGCGCTCTGAGAACATGAAGAGTTCCATCTCCTTGCCAATCTTGCGGTGGTCACGCTTCTTGGCTTCCTCCAACATGACGAGATACTCATCGAGCAACTTCTTCTTCGGGAAGGTCACGCCATAGATACGAGTCATCTGCTCGCGCTTGGCGTCTCCACGCCAAAAGGCACCTGCCACACTCGTGATCTTGATGGCCTTGATAGCGCCTGTTGACATGAGGTGCGGACCCTTACAAAGGTCTGTGAAATTGCCTTGCGTATATGTGGTGATGGTGCCATCCTCAAGATCCTGGGAGATGTGCTCCACCTTATACTGCTGTCCCATGGCCTCAAACTCCTTGAGAGCGTCGGCCTTGGAAACCTCGCGACGAACCACTGGCTCGTTTTTCTTGGCGAGTTCCTTCATCTTTGCCTCAATCTTCGGGAAGTCATTCTCGGAGATAGCCGTGCCCTTAGGAGGCATGACATCATAGAAGAAGCCTGTCTCAATGGCTGGACCGAAACCAAACTGTATGCCAGGATAAAGTTCCTGAAGAGCCTCTGCAAGCAGGTGGGCTGACGTGTGCCAGAACGTGTGCTTGCCCTGGTCGTCATCAAACTTGTAAAGCTCGATAGTGGCATCGCTGTTTATTGGACGGTTGAGCTCTGTTGTCTCACCATTAATCCCGCAAGATACAACGTCACGGGCGAGAGCGGGTGAGATGCTCTCTGCGATTTGAAGACCCGTCACTCCATTCTCGTATTCACGGACGGAGCCATCGGGGAATGTGATTTTAACCATACTACAAATTAGTTTATCTAAATCGCCTGCAAAAGTACTACTTATTTTTCAATCGAATATGCAAAAACACTTATTTCTTTGCTGTCGATTGCTTTTTCTTTGGTTGCGCCTCGGTCATCTTCTTGCTGAGGGCGTAGGCATTGTAAAGCCCCAGTTCACCGGCATGGCTAAGGTCGCCAAGCGCGGCCTTGGTGTCGCCTGAATAGAAACGCGCCACGGCACGGTTATAGTAGGCTTGAGCCATGTTTGGATCGAGACTTATGGCATGGGAATAGTCAGCGATGGCGCGCGAGTAATTCTTCTCCGCGGCAAAGAGGTTTCCCCTATTATAATATGTGTACGCGTTTTTAGGTTGCAACTGTATTGCCACAGCGAAGTCGCCCTCGACCTGCGAGAGTTTCATCGCCGTCTTGGTGCCTTTCGATGCCTCGTAACTGTTGAGCAATTGTTGGCACACAGCCCTCTCCCAACGACCCATGGCAGAGGCCGTGTCTACGGAGAGATAATCGTCGAGGTCGGAAATGGCGTCACTGAAGTTTTGCGCCTCAGAATAAGCCACGGCACGCTGGAGCAAGAGCGCGGCGCGCGCCTTGCGGTCTTTCTCCTCGTTGATGCCAGCCGTGAGCGCGTCTATCAACTGGAATATCTGCTTCGACTGCACGGCGGTGAGCTGCTCGCGCATGGCGTTGCAAGTGAGGTTCAGCTTGCGCAGGGGATCATATTTAGCATTGAACTTGTCCACTTCCGTGTCGTAAGCCTGATAGCCCTCCACGGCGTTGGAATAAGAGAAATATGAAAGTTGATACATGGGCAGGAAAGCGATTTCCACATCCTTGTCTTGGATGGTACCGCGTATGCCGCCCGAATAAGTGTGCTCAACCTTGGGTTTGTCTTCCACCACGACCTCGTTATATTTTGATATGTCTATCTCCGAGCGCTTGCGCACTTCACGCAACTTGGCCTTGCTCCACCTCTGCTGAATGCCGAGGTGCTTGTTCATCTGCGCCTTGAAGATGCGGAACTCGTCCATCTCCGCCTGATTTGTCATGCCAAGCCGACGATAGCAGTTGGCTCGTGCCGACAGGCCTGTCCAGAAGTTGGGAAATTGCTCAATGACCTTGGTGTAGTCTCTGATTGCCGCGTGAAGGTTGCCTATCTTGTCGTTGAGCAACGCGCGGTTGTAGATAGCCATGAAGTTGCGCGGCTCCATCTTCACCACGAAGTCGAAGTCCTTCACGGCGCGGTTGTCATCACCGAGTTGCACCCTCAGCAGTCCACGGTTATAGTGGGCGAGAAAGTTTTTGGGGTCAAGGTCTATAGCCATGTCGTAGTCCGCCAACGCTCCCTTGAGATTATTGATGTTGAGCCTCGCGAGCGCGCGGTTCACATAATTGTTCACCACCTTGGGCCTGAGGTGTATGGCCTTGCTCAAGCACGTGTCGGCGGTGTGCCACTGCTTGCGATTCAAGGCTATGTATGACCTCGTGGTCCAAGCGTCAGCGTTGTAAGGGTTGATATTCAGACTTTGCGATAGCCAATGGTCAGCCTGCGTGGTGTCTTTCTTCTCCAGATACACCTCCGCTTTCAAGGAATAAGCTGTTGATATGTTGGACCATCGCTTGATTATAGTGTCGGCGTCGAGCAGGGCCTGGTCATAATCTTGCAGGTTCATCCGGCAGATGGCGCGGTTCACCCAAAAACTCGATACCGACGGGTTGAGACGGATGGCGCGGTCGTAGTCGCTGACGGCATCCTGGTATTTCTCTTGGCGAATGCGCGAGATGGCCCTGAGGTCGAATATTTGCTCAATATAAGGATTGAGCTCGATGGCTTTAGACGCGTCGCCCTCCGAGCCGATGTAATCGTCAAGATAAAACTTTGCCACGGCACGGTCATACCACGGCAGCCAAAGGTAAGGCTTGAGAGCCAGCACCTTGTTGAAATATTGGATGGAAAGCACGTAATCATCATAATGCAATGCCACCTCACCATTCATGATGAGACGGTCCACATTATACTGCGCATTGGCCTTGACGACAGACAACAACGCCACTAACAAAATGATTATCCTGCTTTTCATCTAATATAGTTAAAGTCTTGCGTGTAACGGTAAATGTCTTACTTGTGAATGGGCTTTGTCCGGTAAGAGCAACGAAACTTTCCTTGCGCCATTGCCTTGAGCTTATTGCGGTTCATCTGCTTGCGGAATGGCGACACCTTGTCGATATAGAGCACGCCCTCAAGGTGGTCAAACTCGTGCTGCATCACCCTTGCCAAATAGTTGTCCACCCATTCGTCGTGCTGCTGAAGGTTCTCGTCGAGCCAAGTGGCATGGATGCGCTTGGGGCGCGACACGTCCTCGCTGAGTCCCGGGATGGATAGGCAACCCTCCTCCATCGACACGTTGCCCGCCTTTTCGTCGGCCTCAAGGATGTGGCCATTGATAAACGCATGGCGGAATCCGGCGTATTGTGGGTAATCTTCCTTCAGCACGTCAAGGTCTATGACCACCACGCGAATGGCCTTTCCTATCTGCGGCGCGGCAAGGCCAACGCCCGACGAGGCGTCAAGCGTCTCATACATGTCGGCGATGAGCTTGTCGAGCTCAGGGTAGTCTACTGGTATATCCTGGGCAACTTTTCTCAGAACCGGCTGCCCATAAGTGTAAATAGGTAATATCATCGTTTTGAATTCATATAGTCTTGCAGGATGATTGTCGCGCTGACTTCATCAACAAGACCCTTGTTTTCCCTCCGGGTCTTCTTCTTCACGCCCCCGTCTATAATGGCGCGATGGGCAAGCACGGAGGTAAAACGCTCGTCGTAAAAAACTATCGGGATTGATGGCGACACCTTACGCCAACGGTTCACGAAAGCCTCAACCCTCGCGAGGTTCTCCGAAGGTTGGCCGTTGGGTTGTGTCGGTTTTCCTATCACGATTTGTTCCACTTCCTCCTCCTTCACATACTTGAGCAGGAAGTCGAGCAAATCTTTTGTCTCCACTGTTGTCAAACCATTGGCAATGAGCTGCACGGGGTCGGTCACTGCCAACCCCGTGCGCTTCTTGCCATAGTCTATAGAGAGGATTCTTGGCATTTATTTCTTAAACAAAAGCCATGAATCGCTGTTCTTGTTGAACTTGCTGCCACGGATGGCATCGCGACTCTGCACGGCCTGGCTCTTGTTGTCGTAAGTGCCGGAAATCACGCGATACATGTTGTTTTGTGGGTTGAAGACGATCTGCGCGTCGTAACCGCCCTGCTTCAGCAAGCTCTGGAAGCCTTCGGCGTTTGACTTCAGGCCGAAGCTGCCAACCACCACGCTGAACTGCTTCAAGCCCGTGCCGCTGATGAGCGTGACATCCTCGGAGCGAACGGGAGTGTTGTCGACATTGCTTACCGTGGTCTCGTTGGCCTGCTTGGTGACCATCGGGGTTACGGTTGCCTGCTCCTGAGTGTTTGAGGCAGCGGTCTGCTGCTCCTCTTGAGCCTTTGCCTTCTCATACATCTTCTTGTATGCACTCTCTTGCGATTTACAACTTGTGAAGGCGATTGCCACACAAAGGGCTGCGCCCATTACCAAATATTTTCTCATACTTCTTGTTAAGTAATTGTTTTAGATTCTCCTTTTTTGATTGGGATATATACATTTTCATGCGAAGTTACAAAAATCTTTATAAACAGCACATTCCGCATTGCATAAAGTTTGTTAAACCATGGGCTAATAAAGTATTTTTCAATCGGTTAATATAATTTATGACTGTAATGGAAACATTTATCGGCTAAAAACGTCGTTATGTAAGAAAAAACAATTAAGTTTGCAATCGTGAAAGTCACGAGCATTCACGGCTTGTGTTATCATAGAAACTCATTAAAGAAAGGATGTTATTATGAAGACATTTGGTTACATTGCCACATTCATTGGTGGCGCTATCGCAGGTGCTGCCGTTGGTTTGCTGTTGGCTCCGGAGAAAGGATCCGACACACGTTCAAAGATCGCTGACACCGTAGACGACTTCTGCAAGAAGCACGACATTAAGCTCAATCGCAGCGACGCCGAAGACCTTGTAGACGACATCAAGGAGGCTGTTGACGACGAGAAGGCTTAAAGACTTTGGTTCGATGTTTTCAAACGATCAAAACATTGAGACTATCGGCCAGCTTGTAGATGTCCTCAAGCACTACGCTGGCCTGCAAAAGGAGTATATCAAGCTTGGCACCGTGGAGAAGACCGTGAGGATACTCACGGCGATAGCCATGACTGCCATTCTTGGTCTGCTTTTGGTGTTCGTGTTGATTTTCCTGAGTTTTGCCGTGGTCTCCGCCCTGTCATCATGTTTAGGAGAGGTAGCGGCGTTCTCCATCGTCGCGGGCGTTTATTTCCTTGTCTTCCTCTTGTTTATCATTTTCAGGAAGAGATGGATTGAAAAGCCATTGGTGCGATTCTTGTCCAGTCTTCTCCTGAGTTGAGTGGTTGGAAGACAGATAACATTAAAAGTAAAAGATGAAAGACAGTTTTTCAGCGGTGTCGTCTTACCAGTCGATAGAGGAAATCAAGATGCGCAAGGCAGAGCTCTTGAAAGACATAGAGGCCGACAGTGCCAAGATTGATGAGAAATGGCACTCTTTGTTTCAGAAGCCAAAGGCCTTGTCAAAGTCTGCCACGCCGTCGCAACGCATCAGCGGCTTGATAACGTCGGGGGCCAGCGTGCTCGATGGCATATTGCTGGCTTGGAAACTCTACCGCAAGTTCAAACGGTAATCTCCATGCCATCGTATGGTATTTGGAAGCCATCGGGCAATCGCTTGTTGGCCTCCTCGTATAACCCTATCTGGTGAGTGACATGAATCAGATAGGTTTTTCTTGCGCCAACGCGTCTTGAGAACTCCACCGCGTCTTTCACGAGCATGTGGCTATGGTGTTCCTTTTCCCATCGCAGCGCGTTGACAACGAGCGTGTCCACTCCATCAAGGTAAGGCAGTTCCTCATCAGCTATCGTTTTCATGTCGGTAATGTAAGCCATTGAGCCAAAGCGATAGCCGAAGATTGGCATCTTGTCGTGCATCACCTCGATGGGAACCACGGGTATGTCGCCAATGTGAAACTCCTTGTGCTTTTCCACCGCGTGAAGGTTAAACGACGGCACGCCAGGATAAGGGTTCTCGGCGAAGCAATAAGGGAAATTATGGTGAACGTTTCTTACCGTGCGGGCGTTAGCGTAGATGTCGAGGTCGCCAAAAGCGTAACAATAAGGGCGCAAGTCGTCAAGCCCGCCCACGTGGTCGTAATGCTCATGGGTGAGAAGCACGCCGTCAATCTTCTCGAATGGCACCCGAAGCAACTGCATGCGAATGTCTGGGCCGCAATCAATGAGCACGCGCGTGGTGTCCGACTCCAACAGCGCTGCCGTGCGAAAACGCTTGTCGCGAGTGTCCTTGCTCATGCACACCTCGCACTGGCAGCCTATCACGGGGATGCCTGTCGACGTGCCTGTGCCAAGAAACGTCAGTCTCATAACATTGATTCTTTTAAAGTGAAAGCCCTTACACGATGTTAACCTCGGGCTTTATCTCAAGGCCAAACTTGTCGTTCACGGCTTTCTGAACGGCTTTCATCAGTTCCACGACATCATCGCCCGTGGCGCCCCCGTTGTTCACAAGGATGAGCGCCTGCTTGTCGTATACCGCCGCGCGACCGAGCGACTTGCCTTTCCATCCGCATTGGTCTATCATCCACCCTGCCGGAATCTTGTATTTAGTGCTCCCGTCAGGTTGAGCCACTTCGAAATAGCGAATGTCGGGATGCGACTTCCTGAGCCTGCCAAAGACCTCTGCGTCCACTATCGGGTTCATGAAGAAGCTGCCGGCATTGCCTTTCACGGCTGGGTCTGGCAACTTGGCCTGGCGAATGTCGATGATGACATCGCGAAGCATCGCTGCGGTCAACTGGCTTTCATCTATCTTCCTTTCTTCGAGTTGTTTCCTTATATTGCCATAGTCAAGCTCAGGCTTGAAGGCGCGATGAAGCTGATAGGTGACATACACGACTATGTACTTGTTTTTCCACTCGTGCTTAAACTTGCTCTGCCTGTAACTGTAGCCACAGTCTTCCGCCTTTATCTTGACCACCCTGCCCGTGCCTATCTCCACGGCCTCAATGTCGAGCACTACGTCTTTTATCTCGGCACCATAAGCGCCAATGTTCTGTATCGCCGACGCGCCACATTCGCCAGGTATCAAGCTCAGGTTTTCCAAGCCGTGATAACCATGGCGCACGGCATAGTCTACCACATCGTCAAACGTGGTGCCAGCCCAGCATTTCAAGCAGGGCTCATTGCTGCCAGCGCGCAGCTCCACGGCAATGTCGAAGCGCTTTTCGGGCGTGACGACCATGCCATGGAAGTCGTTGGTCAACAGCAGGTTGCTGCCACCGCCAAGCAGGAGAAATGGTTCCTTCAAGCTCCGTGCCAGCTCCACGGCATCGGCTTCATTGGCAAAGACGACATATTCGTCGCATTTCTGGTCTATATGGAAAGTGTTGTCGCCAAGCAGCGAATGGTCTTTCTCTATCAGCATATATATAGGTGGTTAAGCGTTAAACTTGATGAGCTTCCATCGTCTTCCTATCTTCCTGAACGACATTTCTATCTCCAGCGAGTTGGATATGCCCCTTATGACAAACAACTTGCGCTTCGACTCGGTGTATTTCTGCCCGTAGATGATGTTGTATATCTTGTTGCGCGGTATGAGGGCGGGCTTGAAATCAGGCCACTGCTGCGGCATCATTATGCCATTGATGTTGGAGAAGTCGTTGTTGGGGTCTGGGGCGGTGAACTCCACTTCATCAGCCATCGAAGCGACTTGATAAGCGGAATCGCGTGAGAAATGGTCATAAAACTTCAAGAAGTCTGCATTTTCATTGGTATACAACGGCTTGTAGTTGAGCGATGTCATCATGAACTTGCCATCAATACGGTTGAAGAGGAATTGCTGAACGAGCTTCTTGCGGAAAAATATCTTCTCTATCACCACATGGTTCACGGTGGTGTCTTTCACCAGGTTCATTTGCTTCTTGTTGTCGAAGATGAGCGTGTAGTACTGCTGGCGCATGAAGAAATGTTCCATTTTCCATTGGTTAGCTGGAATCTCCCTTGTGAGCTTGCCATTCCTGTATACCTTCAATGGGAACACGGTGCGCTCTTTTTGGAGCTTGCGGTTTGCAGCGAAGTTGAAGATGAAATCATCGAAGAGCTCGTCTGCCGCCTTTGGCATTGGGGTCTCTTCTATCAACGCCTCCGTGGAGTCCATGGAGGACGTGTCGGTCAAAATAGAGTCTGTCGCCGTGTCATTATCCTGCCTGGGCTTCTTGTCGGTGCAACCCATTGGAGCTGTAAACATGAAAATGAGAAACGATAAAACAATCGAAAGTAATGATTTTCTCATAACATACGAATTAACGAGCGCAAAATTACGCATAATTTTTAAGATACAATATCCTTTATGCGATAAAATTAGTAACTTTGCAAGCAACATTAATATAGGATAAGAATATAGGTTCAGATAATTATACAATCATGTTGTTAGACAAGATAGACGACCTTCTGAAAGAGGTATCACAACTCTCCGCCAAGAACGCGGAAGACGTGGAAAAGCTCAGGATTAAATACCTGAGCAAGAAAGGTGAGATAAGCGAGCTCATGGACGAGTTCCGCACCGTGGCCAAAGACAGGAAAAAGGAGTTCGGAATAAAAATCAACGAGCTCAAGAAGATGGCCACAGAGAAAATCAACGAGCTTCGCGAGACAGTGGAGACCACGGAGACAGGCGAGGAAAGCCTCGACCTGACCCGCACGCCCTACCCCGTAAGCCTGGGCACACGCCATCCACTGACCATTGTCAAGAACGAGATTATCGAGATATTCCAGCGCATGGGTTTCACGCTCTTCCATGGGCCAGAGATTGACGACGACAAGCACGTCTTCACCATGCTCAACTTCGCAGCCGACCATCCTGCACGCGACATGCAAGACACGTTCTTCATCTCGCAAAACCCCAACGACGTGACCAAGAACGTGCTGTTGCGCTCTCACACGTCTGGCGACGAGGCTCACTACATGGAAAGCCATGAGCCACCTATCCGCGTGCTCTGCCCGGGACGTGTCTACCGCAACGAGGCCATATCGGCGCGCGCCCACTGCTTCTTCCATCAGGTGGAAGGCCTCTACGTGGACAAGGGCGTGAGCTTCACCGACCTCAAGCAAGTGCTCCTCACCTTCGCTCGCGAAATGTTCGGTCCCGACACGAAGATTCGCCTGCGCCCATCGTTCTTCCCATTCACCGAGCCAAGTGCCGAGATGGACATTTCGTGCACCATCTGTGGCGGCAAGGGTTGCAACTTCTGCAAGCACACCGGATGGGTTGAAATCTTAGGCTGTGGCATGGTTGACCCCCACGACCTCGCGGCTTGCGGCATCGACCCCGATGTCTACACGGGCTACGCTTTCGGCATGGGCGTGGAGCGCATAGCCAACCTCAAGTACGGTGTCAACGACCTTAGGTTGTTCTCTGAGAATGACACGCGCTTCCTTGAGGAATTCAAGAGCGCATATTAATATTATACATACAAAAAGGGCGATCATGTTTCCATGACCGCCTTTTTTGCTTTCTTCTACCTATCATTCCTTTTCTGTTAAGACTAAACATCCATCTCATCAATAGCGCTTATGGACAAAACTTATCGCTCGAAAGTGGACATTTGGCTCTTGTTTTTCATCTATGCTGTCATCATCGCTTCCGTCGCGCCAATCGCTTGTTCGTGTGACATTCTTGTGAGCGTGGTCATCGCCGCACTGCTCATTGTGCCAATAACGGCATATATGTTCAACATCAAATACATTATCCGTGGCTCAAGCCTCATCGTGAAGGACGGCATTTTCTCACACACATACGACATCAACGAATTGGAATCCATCAAGCCCACCCACACTCTCTTGTCGGCACCTGCCGCGTCATTAGACAGGTTGGAAATCAACTTCACCCACGACACGGTAATCGTGTCGCCACGGCACAAGGATGACTTCATCCGCCATTTGCGCGAAGCGGCACAAAACATAGAATAGCACTAATAATCAAGCCTTTAGCTTCAAGATGGTCTCATAGAACTCATGCCCTTCGGCTTTACGCTTGAATCGCGTCGCCTTTACGGTGTAAACGCGACGCGATTCAAGCGTAAAGGCAACGCGATTCAAGCGTGAAGCCGATGCCATTCAAGCGTGGAGCCGATGCCATTCAAACGTGGAGCCGATGCCATTCAAACGTGGAGTAAACGGCAAAAGATTTTTTCTCTATTTCCTTTTCAGCAACACGTGCACGATGACTGGCGCGCCAATCAAGGACGTGACGGCATTGAGTGGAAGAACGGTGCCGTTTGGCGGCAATGTGGTGATGACATTGCATAGCAAGGCTATCGTGCTGCCCGTGAGTATCGTCATGGGCAGAAGCCTGCGATGGTCGGTCGTGCCAGTCAACAGTCGGGCAATATGTGGCACGGCAAGGGCGATAAACGCTATCGGGCCACAGAAAGCGGTGACCAGAGCGGTGAGAATGCCTGTCAACAACAAGAGGGCGTTGCGCGTCTTCCTGACGTTCACGCCCATGCTCTCGGCATAGCGTGGGCCAAGGAGCAAGGCGTTGAGAGGCTTGACCAAAAGAAGGGTGGAAAGCGTGGCCACCACTGTCAACGGAGCGAAAAACCACAGGTCGTCCAAGCCAACGCTGGAGAAGTCGCCCATGCCCCACACCACGAAGTTGTGCACATTCTCGTCTGTAGCCACGGAGTTGAGCAAGGCAATGACGCTTGAGCATAGGTAGCCGACCATCATTCCTACGATGATGAGCATGACCGAACCGCGCACTCTCTTGCTCAAAAACCATATCAAGGCCGTGACTGCCATTGCGCCAACGAAAGCCGCGGTCACCGATGACAGGAAGCCTATGACTCCGGAAACCGCCAACCATGGCGCAAGCGTTAGCAAGGCCACGGCAAGCGACGCCCCGCTCGTGACACCAAAGATGTCGGGAGCCGCCAATGGATTGCGAAAAGCCGTCTGCAACAGCAATCCACTCGCGGCAAGCGCGCCACCAGCCAAGAGAGCGGTGATGGCTTGCGGCAAGCGTGAAAAAACGACGATATACCTCGCCGTGTCCGTTCCCTCGCCACACAAGGCACCCATGACTTCCTCAACGGGAAGGTCAACGCTGCCATGAAACAGCGAGGCAAGGAACAGAAGCAAGCAAATGGCGACCAGCAGGAGGCATCTCGCCTTTCGGGGATTGCATTTTGCCTTTCGGGATGCGGACGGCCATAGGGGCCGCACCTGCCCATTCGTGGTTTCGGTCATATTAATTGGTCAATTTCTGATAGTATCTCAACTTCCCGAGCTTGGCATCGGGATGCAAGAGGATTATCATCTCGCGCAGGAGATAGTCGGGGCGCCAACTTGACTCCTCAAAGTATGGCTTCTCCGTGCAATTGCACTCGTATATCTCTCCCGTCCTGAATGCTTTCAGCGCCTCATAGCCCTTAAACTCTTTCAGAAGGTCGGCCTTGGACATCATGCGCGAGCCGTTGAACTTGAATGCCCATACGTCGCTCTGCCCCGCCTTGGACAGGATTGTCTCAAAGTTGAGCGCAAGGCTTCCGCTGTGGTTGTCGCCTGCAAAGGCATAGCCGCCGTTGGCATCGCGTATCGTCACACCGATAGTGCTCGCCCCACCAGGCGTATACCAAATGGCACCAGTCTTGCGCTCCGTCAGGACGCTCTTGCCCTTTGGCAGTTTGGCGGCATACGACTTCAAGCTCTGGTATGTGGAATCTACCACATGGAAGAGCGAGTCGGCTCTGCCAGCCTGTCCGAACAACCTGCCATAATAGCGCATCCATTCGGCACGACCCAGCGATGAGGTCTCCATATAGTCGGCGGCGAGGAT
>DAINOS010000062.1:0-12938 GCA_036743855.1 Prevotella sp.
AGCTCGTCCTTCAGCTTCTTGGTCACCTTCTCGGTGCCCTTCTTGCCAAAGATGTTGTGCATCTGCTCGGGATCCTTCTTCAGGTCGTAGAGCTCCCATGAGTTCACGTCGTCATAGAAGTGTATGAGGCTGTATCGGCTTGTGCGCACGCCATAGTGCTTGCACACGGAATGCTCGGCGGGATACTCATAGTAGTGGTAGTAGAGCGACTTGCGCCAGTCTTTCACCTTCTTGCCCTCAAGCAGCGGCAGGAACGACACGCCCTGGATGTCGGACGGGATCTTCACGCCAGCCAAGTCGAGGAATGTGGGCGCGTAGTCGATGTTTTGCACCATCTGCTTTATGTCGCCGTGCTTGCCGCCGGGGAGGTATATGAGCAGGGGCGTGCGAAACGACTCCTCATACATGAACCTCTTGTCGAACCATCCGTGCTCGCCCATGTAGAAGCCCTGGTCTGAGGTGTAGACAATCATGGTGTTGTCGAGCAGGTTGTTTTCCTTGAGATAGTTTATCACCCTGCCGATATTGCGGTCGATGGAATGAATCACGCGCATGTAGTCGTGCATGTAGCGCTGGTATTTCCACTCGGCGAGGGCCTTGCCTGTGAGCCCCGCCTCCTTGAACTTCTTTATGATGGGGTCGTAGTGGGCATCCCACTGCGCGCGCTGCGATGGGGTCATGCGCTTGTAGTTCATGCGCCCGAGGGCCTCAAGCTCGGGGTCGGAGTGGATCTCGTTCTCCTTGTCCGCCATCTTGAGGTCATACACGATGTCCATGTCCTTGATGATGCTCATCTCCTGCTTCGCCGCCGCGGGTCGTCCCTCGTAGGTGTCGTAGAAGTTGTCGGGCAGTGGATAAACCTTGTCGTTGTAGAGGTCGAGGTCGCACGTGTCCGGGCTCCACACGCGGTGTGGCGCCTTGTTGTGTAGCAGCAGGCAGAAGGGCTTGGTCTTGTCGCGCTTGTTGCTCAGCCAGTCGAGTGCGAGGTCGGTGACGATGTTCGTCACGTAGCCCTGACGGCGCACGCGCTTGCCGTTGCAGATGAAGTCGGGGTTGTAGTAGTGACCTTGGGCTATGAGAATGTCCCAATAGTCAAATCCCGTGGGGTCGCTCGTCAGGTGCCACTTGCCTATCATGGCAGTTTGGTAGCCGGCCTTCTGCAGCAACTTGGGATAAGTCTGCTGGCTTCCGTCGAACGTCTTGGTGTTGTCGGTGAACCCGTTGGCGTGGCTGTGCTTGCCGGTGAGCATGCACGCGCGCGACGGGCCACTGAGCGAGTTGGCCACGAAACTGTTGGTGAACCTCGCCCCGTGTTGCGCTATCCAGTCGATGTTCGGAGTCTCGATGAAGCGGTGGTCGTAAGCGCTTATTGTCTGATATGAGTGGTCGTCGCTCATGATGTAGACAATGTTCATTGGCTTGCTGGCCGACTGACCCATGGCTTGTGCGGCATAGCCCAAGGCGATGGCGCCAGTGGTCGCGATTTTCTGAATGTCAAATTTCATTGCAATATTTTTTTGTTATACCATCCATTTGCCTACTTCGTCGCCTCATTGACCTATGTGCCATTTGACTGTGCCTTGACAATGTAAGGTTTGAAAGTTTTGGGTTGGTAATAGATTGAACAATGCAAAAGTAGTAAAAAAATAAATCAAAAAAGTAAATGGGGCGTAAAAATAATCCCATTCTCTTCTCTTTTCCCAAGAGCGTGAGAATGGGATATGCGTTTATGTAAACTATGCTTATTAGGAAACCGCTGTTTCCGTAAACCTAAATTGCGATAATATTAGAGGTTGTCCTTTTCGATGTCCTTGAAGTAGCGGTATGTGCCCACTTTCAGCTCATCGCTTGCGGCGTCGTCTGCCACGATGATGGCGTGTGGATGCTGTTGGAGGGCGCTTATTGTCCACGCCTGTGTCACAGGACCTTCCACGGCTGCTTGCAGGGCGCGAGCCTTGGCGTGGCCGTTTACGAGGATGAGCACCTCGTGAGCGTCCATCACGGTGCCGACACCCACAGTGAGGGCGTGCTTAGGCACCTTGTTCACGTCGTTGTCGAAGAAGCGTGAGTTGGCGATGATGGTGTCTGTGGTAAGGGTCTTCACGCGAGTGCGGCTCTTGAGAGAAGAGAAAGGCTCGTTGAAAGCTATGTGTCCGTCGGGACCGATACCGCCAATGAAGAGGTCGATGCCTCCAGCCTTGCGGATGCTCTCCTCGTAAGCGGCGCATTCAGCCTCAAGATCCTTGGCGTTGCCGTTGAGGATGTGGATGTTCTCCTTCGGGCAGTCGATGTTGTCGAAGAGGTTACGGCGCATGAAGCTGTGGTAGCTCTCAGGATGCTCCTCGGGCAATGCTACATACTCGTCCATGTTGAAAGTGATGACATTGCGGAACGACACGCGTCCTTCCTTGCAAGCCTTCGACAATGCCGCGTACATACCAATTGGTGATGAGCCTGTGGGCAAGCCTAACACGAAAGGTTTGTCAGCGGTTGGCTTTGCTGAATTGATGCGCTTGATTACATACTCCGCAGCCCACTTTGAAAGGCTGTCGTAATCATTTTCGATAATGACTCTCATAGCTGTTTATCTAAGTTTAAATTGGTTTTCCCGTTGTTTTACTTTTCAGTGCAAAGGTAATCAAAATATGTGTTCTCGCAAATTATTTTCAGTAATTTATATTTGTTTGCCACATTCTTTTTTCAATTTGCCTTTCCTTGAATGCCTTTTCCTTTCAAGTGAACTCCGCTATTTGGCCTGCATGAACATCTTTTTGTATTCGTTCTCAAAGTTTGGGGTGAACACGCCCTTGCCCATGTTGTCTTCTATCTCTTTGGGTGTCCAGAAGCGGCCGCCATCCAGTTCTTCCTTGCTCGGCTTCACCTCGCCGTCGTATACGCAACGGAAGACGTTGACAAGTTCCCGCTCCCGCTTGCTTTCAAAGACGTAATGGCCCAAAGGCTCAGCTTTGAAGTCGGTGATGCCCAGCTCCTCTCTTACCTCTCTTCGCAGTGCTTGGTCCACGTTCTCCCCAAGGTCGATGTGTCCGCCTACCGCCGTGTCCCACTTGTCGGGTTGTATGTCTTTCCACGCGGGTCGATGCTGGAGGTAGAGCTCCCCCTTGCTGTTGAACACGTGCAGGTGAACCACGGGATGCAATATCTTGCTGCCGTCGTGGGCGTGTCCGCGACTTACGGCACCGAGGATGTTCCCGTTCTCATCCACTATCGGGAATTGTTCGTCTGGATTGTCTCTCATGATGATATTATCTTTTATTAAAATGTGTGTCATGGTTTGTTGTCAGTTCATCTCAATGTCTTTCGTGCTCCTGCCGTTGGCAAACTTGTTCAGATCCACCCAATTCCAAACGCCGGGCACCCTGCCATGCCTATGGAATTGCCAGATGTCGTAGTGGGGTTCTCCTGGCAATACTGGCTCATGGTCGTAGCTGGCTATCCAGAGAAAGTAGTCGTCGAAGTCGGGGCTGAGGTAGTCCTTGTAATAGCTCTCGCTGCAATATATAATAGGTGTGTGACCATAATAAGCCTTGCAAAGACGGCTGAACGTCCTTACGAGACCTTGAATGTCCTTCTTGCCAAGTCCCTTGGTGCCGTCGTCTTCCGCGTCGATCACGGGCAGCAGGTCTTGCTTGCCCTTGTCCACCACTGAGCGGAAGTTCTCAAATTGCAACGCGGCAGGGGCCTTGGAGAGGAAATGGTATGAGCCTATGGCGATGTGCCTTTTCCTTGCGCTGTCAATGTTGGCGTCATACCAAGGGTCCTTGAGGTTGGTGCCTTCAGTAGCCTTGGCGTAGATGAATCTCAGTCGCCTCACGTTGCCCAACTCGTCCCAGCGTATCTTGCCTTGGGCGTGCGAGATGTCAAGGCCATCGTAGGCACCTGAATATTCACCCGACGTCAGGTCGTGGGTGGGCCATTTAGGGTCAAACGACAGTTTGACGCGATGTCTGGATACGGCGCGGTATGCCTCAAAGCCAACGACCGCAGCCAAGATGATGCCTATCGACACGAGGCATGCCTTTTTTAGTTTAATCATGCAGGTGCAAAAATACTCTTTTTTCTCGTAAGACCATCATCGCGCACGTTGAAAATTAGTTTGTTCCTCGTTTGCGGTGGAGCAGTACCACGGCGTGGTAGCGTCAGTACCACGCTTTGGTATTCGCAGTACCACGGCGTGGTAGTGCCAGTACCACGCTTTGGTATTCGCTGTACCACGGCGTGGTACTGACGCGGTTTGGAAAAATATTTGTAACTTTGCCGCTGAAAATCCAACATGAGAAACAATTAAAGACCATGATTTCATTTGAAAGCGATTACAACAACGGCATGCTGCCTGAGATCCTTGCCAAATTGAGCAAGACAAATGATGAGAAGACTTCGGGATACGGCTTTGACCCATACTGCGACGCGGCGAAGGAGAAAATAAGGAAGGCCATCGGCAACGAGGCGGCTGACATCTATTTTCTCGTGGGAGGCACGCAAACCAACACCACCGTCATCGACTCCCTGCTCTTGGGATGCGAAGGTGCCATCTGCGTGGACACGGGGCACATCGAGGTGCACGAATCGGGAGCGGTAGAGGCTTTCGGTCATAAGGTCTTGCCCATACGTAGCGATGACAGCAAGTTGGCTGCCGACGCGCTGGCTGCCTACATGGAAGCCTTCTTGGGCGATGATAACCATGCGCACATGGTGCAACCAGGGATGGTGTATATCTCCCTACCCACCGAACTCGGCATGCTCTACAGCAAGCAAGAGCTCACCGACCTATATGCCACCTGCCGGAAATATGACTTGAAACTCTACATCGACGGGGCGCGATTGGGGTACGGCCTGATGTCGGAGGCTTGCGATTACGACCTGCCTTTCGTGGCGAGCCATTGCGACGTGTTCTATATCGGCGGCACCAAGGTTGGGGCTATGATAGGCGAGGCCGTGGTGTTCACGGGTACAAAAGCCCCCAAGCATTTCTTCACCACCATCAAGCGTCACGGCGCGCTGTTGGCCAAGGGCAGGATGCTCGGCATACAGTTTGACACGCTCTTCACCGACAACTTGTATTTCCGCGTGTCGAAGCACGCCATCGACATGGCTAAGCGCATACGCGGCATCTTCGCCAAGCACCACATCCCCATCGCTTACGATTCGCCTACCAACCAGCAGTTCGTCATCCTCTCCAAGAGTCAGTGCGAGGCACTTGCCAAGCAGTTCGTCTTCGAGGTCTGGGAGCGCAAGGGCGATGATGAGCTCGTGTGCCGATTCGTCACCAGTTGGGCGACCAAGGAAGAGGAGCTTGACGAATTGGACAAGATTTTAGCTGGTCTTTGCAAATACTCTATATAGGCATCAAAATACTTATTGTTCCCTCTATAAAGGAAATAATCTGGTTGAAAGTTTCCTTTATAAAGGGATGTAAAGCAGTAAAAAGTTTCCCTTATAAAGGAAAGAAATCTCGATAATTTTTCCTTTGTAAGGGAAATTTTGTATCTTTGCAGAATCAAATATAATCAAGCACAAGAGACATGTTGGACAAGAATCTTGCAAAGAAATTAATCATAGAGAACCAACAGATGGTAGGAAACTTGAACTTCATCAGAAGGAACATAAAGTTTGAGCCTCATTCCTGCTATGTATTGGTAGGTCTTCGCCGTGCTGGCAAATCATATATTTTGTATCAACGAATACATGACTTGCTTACCCAAGGACATTCCATTGAAGAATTCTTGTATTTCAATTTCGAGGACGATCGTTTGGAAGATGTCAAGCAGAGCGACCTTGACATCATCAAGCAAGCCTATGAAGAACTATATGCTCATCAGCCCATTTTCATGCTCGATGAGATTCAGATAGTCGAAGGCTGGGAGAAATTCGCACGTAGGCTGGCAGACCATAAATACATCGTCTATATCACTGGTAGCAATGCCAAGATGCTGAGCAAAGAAATCTCAACAACGCTGGGAGGTCGCTATCTGATACAGAATGTATATCCTTTCTCTTTCATTGAGTTTCTAAAGGCAAAAGACATCCACTTGGAAAAGCAATGGGAATACCTTGATAATGCTAACATCAAGAGAGCATTCAATGAATATTTCAACTTCGGTGGCTTACCGGAACTTGTCCTTCGGGATGAGCAATTCAAGCGTCAATGGCTTGGCAATCTATACAACAAGATTTATTTTGGCGATTTAATCAGCCGTTACAATATCCGCAACACGATTTCCCTAAAAGTACTCATTCGCAAGTTAGCTTTAAGCGTAAAACAGCCGCAAAGCTACAACCGCTTGGCCAACTTGGTGTCAACAGTCACAGGAAAAATCAAACAAGAAACCATCGTTGATTACCTGGAATATATCAAAGACACCTGCATGGTATTCTCCTTGGAAAACATCTCTGCAAAGCTGCAAGACAAAGTATCCACCCAGAAGTATTATTTCATAGACAATGGCTTGCTGAATCTCTTTTTGCTGGACCCAGCGACATCACTCTTGGAAAATATGGTGGCGATTTACTTGCATGAGAATTTTGGAGATGACCTCTATTATTACAACGACAATGTAGAGGTGGACTTCTGCCTGTTCGAACAAGGCAAGGCTTTCCAAGTATCGTATAGCATCCAAGACCCAGATACTCGTGAACGTGAGACCAAGGCATTGATTGCTTACGCCAAACGCTATGACTGCTCCCAACTGTACGTCATCACGATGGACGAAGAAAAAGAAATCAACTGGGATGGTGGCACCATTCAGGTAATGCCCTTATGGAAAATGCTTTTGAAGGGAATATAAAGAGGTTGGATTATGAACATCGAGGAAGTCAGGCAATATATCCTGTCGTTGCCTGGTGTTACAGAAGATTAGCCTTTCGGCGACGACATTATCACCTATCGTGTAGAGGCAAGATTTTTGTTTGCCTTTGGCTGGGAGGCGGCAGATACGACATGAAAGACTGACAGCCAAGACATCTCATCATAAGCAAGCTGTCGAAGGCTTCGAGGGAGAAGTATGTGTCGTGATAACGAGCACTTTATCTCGCGTTTGTGTATTTCGATTCTATCCAATGCATTATGACCTCGACTATATACTCTTGTTCCTCGTTTGTCAAGGCCCTGCCCTTAGGGATATGATGCCACTTCTCCAAACAGCCACGGCAACAGCAGCCAGTGGCGTGTTGGGCGATAAAAACGGGAGAAGTGCCATGGCGCATCGGGGTCTGCTTGCCATCGTTGGGGATGACGGCAGGCGCCAGTCGCTTTGCGATGATTTCACGTGCGTGCTTTCTGATTGTAGCCAAGCCTTTGACAGCTATTATCTCCTTATCCTTTTGGTTCAGATAGAAACTGCTTCTGAATTGTGAATGGGACAGGCGCAAGAAGAGCGAGGCGATGGTTTCGTCGGAGACGAAATGAGGTTCAGCGTCGTCCGACGTGGCAAGCTGCTGGTCAGAAAACAAGTTCAACTCTATAGGTTCCTTGTGTTTCTTATTTGCCATGATAATGTCATATTGTTTTGCTGTGATCATGATATGGCAAAAATAGTTTTTATCTGTGAGAAATGTGCAAAGAGGCACGGTCAATTTGGTAGATATTTCAAAAACACGGGAGGATGTTTTGCTTTGTTTGCGATTTGAGCTAACTTTGCACGTTAATAAAAAGACATATTTGTTAAATAATCAAGATGGATAACAACAATCGTGCTCCATGGGCACACGTCTGCATCCTCACCGCCAACATTTGTTGGGGACTTTTGTCACCGATAGGCAAGGATGCCATGCTCAATGGGGTGGACAATCTCAATCTCGTGTTCATGCGTGCCGTTGGCGGCGCGTTGTTTTTTTGGATAACCTCATTGTTCGTGAGTCGTGAGCACGTGCCTTTGAAAGACATTTTCGCTTTTTGCGGAGCCGGTCTGCTCGGATTGATAGGCAACCAGTGCTGCTTCACCATCGGACTGAGCATCACCTCTCCCTCCAATGCCAGCATCGTCACCACGTCGTTGCCAATCTTTGCCATGATTTTGTCGGCCATCATCCTGAAAGAGCCCATCACCGGTCGCAAGGCCCTCGGCGTATGCATAGGCTGCTCTGGCGCGCTCATACTCATATTGAGCAGTGCCGCCGCCCACGACTCCCGAGTGGGCGACATTCGTGGCGACTTGATGTGTCTTTTCGCGCAACTGTCTTTCGCCCTTTACCTTGCCCTCTATCGCAACTATCTGCGCCGCTATTCACCTATCACGGTGAGCAAGTGGATGTTTACGTGGGCGGCATTGCTCATGTCGCCGTTTCTCGTGCCCCATGCCGTGCAAACACCATGGCACGAGATTCCGGCGAAGGCTTGGCTGGAGACTGGCTTCGTGGTGCTGTTTGGCACCTACATAGCCTATATGCTCATGCAGATTGCCCAGAGCACCTTGCGTCCTACGGTGGTGAGCATCTACAACTACGTGCAGCCTGTGGTGGCAGTGAGCGTGAGCCTCGCGTGCGGCATGTGCGTGTTCACCTGGAAACAGGCCCTCGCCGTGGTACTTGTCTTCAGCGGCGTGTGGCTTGTCATCAAGTCGAAATCGCGTCATGACATGGAGGCTGAGGCCAAGAAACAGCAGTGATGTCTTAATCCTTTCATTAGTATGCCCGCACGCTTTTCATGCCTTGAAGAGCGTGCGGGCATTTTGTCTTTGTCCGTTTTACGAAAAAACACGCATTATTCTTATAAAATTCATTAAGAAATGGTGTGAGTGTCGGAAAATATATGTAATTTTACATTCCAATAATAGGCAATGAGCGCAATGTCGTGCTTATAAATGCCCTTAGATTGAATTTTAACACAAATAAAGACATAAAGAATAATGGATGAGAATCTGACCATTGATCAGGATCGGATTATGAAGATCAACATTGAGGAAGAGATGAAGACCTCTTACATCGACTACTCAATGTCGGTTATCGTAGCTCGTGCCCTTCCCGATGTAAGGGACGGCTTCAAGCCAGTGCATCGTCGCATACTCTATGGTATGCTCGGGCTTGGCAACACAAGTGACAAACCTTATAAGAAATGCGCGCGTGTCGTGGGTGAGGTGCTTGGTAAGTACCACCCCCACGGTGACAGTTCCGTGTATGGAGCTCTCGTGCGCATGGGTCAAGAATGGAACATGCGTTACAAGCTCGTGGACGGACAAGGCAACTTCGGTAGCGTCGACGGCGACTCACCTGCCGCCATGCGTTACACCGAGTGCCGACTCTCAAAGATGGGTGAGCACATCATGGACGACATAGATAAGAACACTGTCGACATGGCAAACAACTTCGACGACACGTTGAAGGAGCCTACCGTGATGCCGACGAAGATACCAAACCTGCTCGTCAATGGCGGCAACGGCATTGCCGTGGGTATGGCGACAAACATTCCTACCCACAACCTCGGCGAGGTGATCGACGCTTGCTGCGCCTATATCGACAATCCTGACATCGACGTGGAAGGATTGATGAAATATATCCCCGCGCCAGATTTCCCCACGGGAGCCTACATCTATGGTCTGCAAGGCGTGAAAGACGCTTACACCACAGGCCGTGGCCGCGTTGTGATTCGCGCAAAGGCGGAGATAGAGAGCGATGAGAACCACGACCGCATCGTGGTGACGGAGATTCCTTATGGCGTGAACAAGCAGCAGCTCATTGAGTATATCGCCGACTTGGTGAAGGAAGGCAAGCTTGAGGGCATCAGCAATGTGAACGATGAGACAGGCCGTCAGGGCATGCGTATCGTCGTGGACGTGAAGAGGGACGCCAACGCCAAGGTCATCCTCAACAAGCTCTTTAAGATGACTGCCTTGCAGAGCAGTTTCTCTGTCAACTGCATTGCCCTTGTGCCTAACAAGCACGACCACTCGCAGCTTCGCCCAAAACTTCTCTCGCTTAAGGAGTGCATCAGCTACTTCATAGACCATCGCCACGAGGTGACCATCCGCCGTACCAAGTTCGACCTTGGTAAGGCCAAGGAGCGCGCACATATCCTGGAAGGTCTGATAATCGCGAGCGACAACATCGATGAGGTGGTGCACATCATCCGTGGCAGCGAGAGCCCTTCCGACGCTCAGCGCAACTTGGAGAAGCGTTTCAATCTCGACGAGTTGCAGTCGAAGGCTATCGTGGACATGCGTCTCTCGCAGCTCACCAAGCTTCGTCTCGACGACCTGCACGCCGAATATGATGAACTTGAGAAGCGCATCAATTATCTCCAACAGATTCTCGATGACCCAGAGCTTTGCAAGAAGGTGATGAAGGACGAGCTTAATGAGGTAAAGGAGAAATATGGCGACGACCGTCGCACGCAGATTATCCCCGACGAGCATGAGTTCAATGCCGAGGACTTCTATCCCAACGACCCTGTAGTCATAACCGTGAGTCATCTGGGTTATATCAAGCGCACTCCGCTCAAGGAGTTCCGTGAGCAGGCACGCGGTGGCGTGGGCTCAAAGGGCGCACACACCAGGGAGAAAGACTTCACCGAGTTTATCTATCCCGCCACGATGCACCAGACGATGCTCATCTTCACGCGCCTTGGCCGTTGCTATTGGCTCCATTGCTATGATATTCCCGAGGGTGACAAGACATCTAAGGGCAGGGCCATTCAGAACCTCCTCAACTTGGAGACGGGCGATAGCGTCAACGCTTTCCTGCGTCTGCGTGGAGGCGGTCTTGGCGACGAGGAGTTTATCAACTCCCACTACGTTGTCTTCGCCACGAAGAATGGCACGGTGAAGAAGACTTGTCTGAAAGAATATTCCCGTCCTCGCGCCAACGGCGTGAAGGCATTGATTATCTCCGATGGCGACGAGGTGGTAGACGTTCGCTTGACCAATGGTTCCAACGAGTTGATTATCGCCGACCGCAATGGTCGCGCCGTGCGCTTCGATGAGGAGCAGATTCGTCCATCAGGCCGTGCCGCAATGGGTGTGCGTGGAATGATGCTCGACGGTGACGATGATGCCGTAGTGGGAATGATTGTCGTCAACGATCCTGACAAGGAAACTGCCATGGTGGTTTCTGAGAACGGTTATGGCAAGCGCTCCGAGATAGGCGAGTACAGAAAGACAAGCCGTGCCAAGAAGGGCGTGAAGACCATTGCCATCACCGATAAGACAGGCAAGTTGGTCGCCATAAAGAATGTCACTGATGAGAACGACCTCATGATTATCAACAAGAGTGGCATCGTCATCCGCATGGCGGTAGCCAACGTTCGCGTCATGGGTCGCGCCACGCAAGGCGTGCGCTTAATCAACCTCGCCAAGAAGAACGACACCATAGCAAGCGTTTGCAAGGTAATGAGCTCTGAGCTTGAGGCCACGGTCGAGGAAGAGAGCCGACAGAAGTGGAACGAGACCAACGAGAAGTTGCAACAGGACATCGTCTCGCAGGACGCTGAGCCATCCACAGATGAAGCCCCTGAGACAACAGACTCTGACGACAACAATAAGACAGAATAAAACTAATACATATTATTTATCGCTTATGAAAAAACTAATGATCGCAGCCATGATGATGCTTGGCACATCAGCTGCTTTTGCAGGCGACAGCGATGCCTTGAAGGCCGTGCTTGCCGCTAAGGACTTTGCCCAGGCTTCTCAGCTTCTGAAGCAGAACCTCGGTTCCATGGCAAACGCCCAGGAGAAGGCCAAGGCTTACGAGTTCGTTACCAAGCTCGCCCTCAAGACTTTCGACGCACAGAACGCTATCGAGGCTCAGAACATCCAGGCCAAGATGCTCAAACAGAAAGTGACTCCTTACGACACTGTAGCCCTCTACCAGTCGGCTTACGACGCTACCGTGAACGGCTTGGAGTGTGTAAAGTATGACGCGGAGCCAAACGAGAAGGGTAAGGTTAAGCCTAAGTTCACTGAGGCTCTCAAGCCTTCTATTACCAACGCTCGTATGCAGCTTGTCAACGCTGGCAACTATTACGCACAGCGCAACGACCAGGACAACATCCTCAAGTATTGGGGCACGTTCCTTGACACCGATGACAACCCTCTCTTCGCGAAGGGTCACGACAGCGAGAAGCAGTTCCTTGGCCAGGTGGCTTACTATACCGCCCTCTACGCCAACCAAGCAAAACTGTATGACAAGGCTGAGAAGTATGCCGACATCGCCATGCAAGACTCCGCCATGCGCAAGCAGGCTGAGACATTCAAGTATTCCATGGCCCAGATGAACTTGAAGTCGCACGCCGACTCCCTGGCTTTCGCCAACAAGATGAAGGAGACCTACGAGGCAGATCCTAAGAACGAGACAGTGTTTGGCATCCTGTGCAATATGTATAGCGGCTTGAACATGTCGTCAGAGCTCAACGCTTTGCTCGACAAGGCAGTTGCCACTGATCCTAACAACTTCACGGCTTGGGCAATGAAGGGCCAGACTCTTGTGAACAAGCTGTCGAAGGAGCAGAATCCTAACTGGGACGAGTGCATCAGCGACTTCAAGAAGGCCGTTGCCATCAAGAAAGACAACTCAGTGGTGCTCACTTACCTGGGCTTCGCCCTCAATGCCAAGGCTTCTGCCATCAATGGCAACAAGGCAGAGCAGAACCAGCTCTACACGGAGTCCATGGGCTTCCTTGAGCAGGCCAAGACCATTGACCCTAATCGCGCGCAGAGCAACTGGGCTTATCCTCTCTACCAGTGCTACTACACTCTCTATGGCGCTGATGACTCACGCACAAAGGAGCTTGAGAGCATGCTGAAGAAGTAATAGAATCAGTTTTCACAAACTATATTGATAAAGAAAAGGCGCATCGTTATCGGTGCGCCTTTTCTTGTGGACATATACAACTTTTATGTTTGTCACGCACATACTGTTGTATTTGTCGTATGGGTTGTACCTGTTGTTTTTATTCTGTCTTTATGCTGTCCACGGGATTGGCGGTAGCC
>DAINOS010000063.1:0-12884 GCA_036743855.1 Prevotella sp.
GGAGACGGCATCTATTTCGCACCCAAACGCGCTACGGCAGAGCATTACTCTGGAAATGGGGCTCTCATCGTGTGCCGTGTCACCCTTGGCAGGACACTGGACTTGGGATTGGCTCCATACCGTGTCTTCAAGGCTTGTGGAAAGGCAAACGCGCACGTGGCTACGGAATGGGGATTGAAGAATGGTTATACCACTGGGGAATGGTGGCGACGTGATGCTGGCTGGTGGGAATACTGCATGTACGATTGGCAGAACCGCTACAACTATTCTTGGCGCATTCGCCCTCTGTATGTTGTCAAGGTCTGCGACAATCACATACAACGCATACCAGGAGGAATGAGTCATTGGCTTTTCCGCAAGATGGTAATAAATGATATCAAGGAGACGGTAAGAAAACAATATTTTTAAAAGTCATGGATTATGGGAGTATTTGATTATTTCAAGAGAAAGGGCGATGCTAAGAAACCCCTTTTGGACACACGGGCAAAGGCCAACCAATACTATGCTAAGGGCATGGAATTGGTTGACCTTGCCGACAATGCGAAAAACGAGGAAGACGAGAACAAGTATGAGCGACAGGCTTATAATTGTTTTTGCGAGGCAGTTGATGCAGGCTACACTGACCCTATTCCTGAATTGGCTTACATCATCAAGTATACGCCAGACGTGCCGGAAGACAAGGAAATGGTGGTAAGTGTGTTGCAAGAGGCCGTGAAGACCGACCGTGATTTTCGGGTGTATTGTGAACTTGCCGATTGCTATAACGATGGCTATGGAGTGGAGGCTGATTTTGAAAAGGCTTTCCACTGGTATGACATCGCCAACGACAAAGGCTCGATAGAGGCAACTTTCATGTTGGCAAAATATTATTGGTACGGCATGGGATGTTCCAAGGATCGTGAAAAAGCCGCTTGCCTATTGAAAGAGGCCATCTACTACAACGAGAAAGTCGTTTCTGACGATGAGAGAAAGACATTCGTGAAAATCGTGGACAACTATATCGAAGACAATCCTGAAGTTGCTGAGGCTGTGGACCAATATATGGCGGAGATAGATGAAGACTATGACAGTGACGGGGAGGAAGACTGGGAAATTCCTTATTCACGATAATGATATTATTAACTACGACGACTATGGCCAAGATAACGATTTTTGTCAGCAGTACATTCAAGGACATGGACGCTGAGCGCGACATGATGGAGAACTATGTTAAGCCGGAGATAAAGAAACGGTTGGCGGCACATAACATCATGAAGGATGTTGACATAGTGGATTTGCGGTGGGGAGTTAACACCCAAGACTTGCCCGAAGAAGAGCGCGAGAGCAAAGTCCTCAAGCAGTGTCTTGACGGCATCCGTATGTCAAGGCCTTATTTTGTCGCCTTCATTGGCGACAGATACGGATGGGTTCCTCCGTTGAGCAAATGGCGCAAAGTGGCAGGTGAACTTTCGGAAGAGGAATCGGAGAAAATGGCTGGCGAGCTTGGAGATGCCAAGAGCGTGACAGAACTGGAAATACTGTTTGGTGCCTTGAAAGATCGTGAGAACCTGCCAAACAGTTTCTTCATGTTTCGCAATCCGAAAGTTTATGACACAATGAACCCCGGGGATTTGAGGCGTTATTGTGACGCGGACCCGAAACAGCGTAAGCGATTGGCGGAGCTGCGCCAGAAGATACTATCGGCCTATCAAGGCACGGGACTGGAGCATAACCTCATGCAGTATTCTTGCCAATACGAAGGCAGAATGGTAATCGGCGAGGACGAATTCCTTGAACTTGTAAATATCTTGGTGCGGTCTATCGTCTCCAACGAGATGGATAATGCCTTGAATTCTACAGACTTGGACAATCTTGTAGGTGCCGAGGCTGGTCTCATTCAGGAACGAAACGCCTATTTCGTCGGGCGTGATAAGGTGATGGCATCGCTTGTTGAACATATATACACAAACGGAGCCCCCATCTCCATTGAGGCAATGGCAGGAAAAGGAAAAACATCTTTTGCGGCTGCATTATACAAAAGGCTGAAAGACGAGGGCAAGTGTCTGCCGTTTGTTCACATGGCAGAGAGGTTAGGCCCGATGTCGCAAACTGTCGTGATGCTGAAGAAGTGGTTGTGGCAATTGGGCGATGAAGCCGTGGCAAGCTATGACATGAATATGGAAACCGACATATTGCCGCTTTTCCTGAGTCTTGACATAAGTCTTGAGAAGTTTGAAGACAGGAAAGTGGTGCTGATAATCAATAATGCCCACCGCCTGGAAGGGTTGGAGGAATTGCTCTCCATTGACAGGCTTTATGAGCGATTTGTAGTAGTTCTCACTTGCGATACTGATAACGACTTCGATGATTTCTGTCCAGACTTCACGCACGTTTCCCTCCTGGATATTGGCGAGGAAGAAGCCTTGGAGTTGATAGACAAGTATATGCACTGCCACGGCAAGTCACTGCCCAAGGCGGTGAAAGACTGCATAGCCGCGAAGACATGTGGCGAAAGGGCGGCCATGACCAACCCTCTATGGACTGTTGCCCTGCTCAACCATTTGGTCAACTTCGACGAAGACGACTTTGAGGAGTTGCGCAGTCTTGACGGAGATGATGACGCGGATCAGATTACCCAGTTTCTCATGAAAACCGTCAGGTCGGTACCAGGTGATTTCATGGGGGAGTTCGGTTGGTTGATGAATTCTTTTGAGCGACACGACGTGGGTAATCCAGTGGGTGATTTGCTGGCTGACTCTTGCGATGGTGTCAACTTCGAGATATTCCAAGGAAACCATCCTGAAATTCAATTGTCGAGGGTGGACTACCTTGCCGTCTTGCGCGAGTTCGCGCCTTTGCTTTATATCGACTTCTGTTCTGGCATGACATTTTTCAGATACATGGAGATACTGAACGACGCGCCAGAAACATTGGAACTCCAGCCTTGCTCAAACAAAAGCCTGCTTTTGCCGGTATTGGAGAAATATGTTTGCCTTACATCACTTGCTGATTTTCTGAAGGCGGAAAACGGCAAATCCAGCGCGGACTTGCTATTTGCCTCTGTTGTTTGCCGTTCCGAGGCAGAGTCTCTTTTTAGGGGCTTAGACAGGCAGGCGATGTTGGCATTGGTTCAAAAAGTCTCGTGCCCTATTGGTGAGGGATTCGGGCAAATCATTGAGAGTAGTGCGGAAAGCCTGGAAAAACCTTTCCTTGTCTCGCTTGGTAATTACCATGAAGAGGACAGCTGGGAAAACAAGTTCCTCCTACAATTCGCTTACTACATCTGGTGCAGCAATTTGGAATACTACAAGGAGAGCATGTCAATGGGGAGACTGGACGAAAAGAAGGTCAAGACGCTTGTCTATCATCTCAATGCCCTTGACCGCGCCACTCGTGACATAGAGTGCTTGACAGACAGGAATTTCATCAGTTATGTTGCGGAGAGCCTGTTCTTTAGTTGCAAGGAGTTCTATTTCAAGAATCTTGCAGGTCAATTGGGCTTTGAATACAACCGGTGCTTGATTCAGCAGGTGGTGATTTACGGCATATTGCGGAAGGCCAATCCGCTTGACAGTGAGCTTTGCCGCAGGTATGCCGTGGCATTGGACGATTCTGTCTCCGTGATGGACAAAAACGCATTGAAACGCAGCGATATGGCGGTAGAAATGTTTCGCCAGTTGTACGAACGCTCCACGACAGCACCTTCGCTATATGATTATCTGGATGCTTGTTGCGGCAATCTGACTCATCTCAACAGGGTGAAAAGAAATGAGGAAACCTTGGAGAGGGCCAGCGACATACAAGCTTTTCTTGATAGCGTCAAGGATAAGGCCGACGTGGTGAGATATTATGGCATATTGTTTGACTATTGCGGTGAGGCCCTTGCCGCGATGAATAGATACGAGGATGCGATTGCCGCTTACCAGAGTGCATACGATTACTTCCTGGACGAATGGCAGTCGAAGCAGGACGATTCTACTGTTGTACATTCTCTTTGCATGAATCTTGAAAAGCAGATAGCCTTGCTCTTGCATTTGGGCAAGATGCCTGATAACGAACTGGATGCTTTCGTGTCGTTGGCCGCGTCCGCAATTCAGAAAAATGCCAATGATGCCTTTGCGTTGGCTCACTTGGCATTGGGTAAGGAATGGGAATTGTACTTGGCATACAAGAAAAATGACAGGAAGACAATGGAGGAATTGGCTGAGCCGGTTTTCCGTTTTTTGACAAAGACGGTTCTGAATGGAGCACCTTATACAATTGTCAAGACACACTGCCTTGCTGAAATGGTCAACGGCCTCGCTCAACATGGCGAGAAAGCCATTTCCGAGAAGTTGTATGGGCTCTATTCAGAGATGGCCAAGGAAATTGTTGGTCACAGGTTAGCCCCTTACGATTATTTCTTCCAACACTAAAACAGGATACATGAAACGACGATTTGACAAGATGATTTCAAAAGGCACCGGAAGTCAACTCTTGTGGCTGACGGTGTTGTGCGGACTGCTGTTTGGCGTGTTTTTCACCATTGGCTCTGTCGTCTATGGCGACTTGCCGTGGCAGGAGGTGACGGCTCTTCTCCTCGATCCGGGATGTTTCGGCGGAGAGGGGCACCACGACATCTTCAGGTTGGTCATTGCTTTGGTTGGATGTTTCACATTCTCGGCCTTGTTGGTCTCCGTGTTCAGCAATATCATTGGCAACCTCAGCGATGACTGGCATAAAGGAAATGTGCGTTACCGTTGCCATGACCATATTGTCATCTTGGGGGCGCACAGGCATTTGTTGTCAATGCTACGTGAGGCTGATAGGTTACCGGATGGCAATATCGTCATAATGACAAGTGGCGACGTTGAAGAGCTCCGTGGTGAAATAGCTTTGCAAGGTTTTGACAAACAAGTTGTTGACAGGATAATCCTGTACAATGGCAGGCGAGATATAGCACCTGACGTGCATTCCGTTTATCCACAAAAGGCAAAGATGATTTATGTCTTGGGTGAAGACAACGAGATAAATCACGAATCCTTGTCCTTACACTGTTTGGAGCTCTTGAAAAGAGAATGCGCCACGGTGACACGCAATATTCCAGTATGCTTGTTATTGACAGATTATACGACATCAGAGGTTATTTCGCGCTATACGACCAACGGCATGGGCAACAATGGCCTTCTTGTGGATTTTGTAAACGTTCACGAATATCAGGCCGAGCATTTTTTTGCCTTTTCTGATTTCCTGCCAGTCATAAAGCGAGACGATGTGCGGACATTGAACCTTGTTGTCATTGGCATATCAGACATGACGCGCGCCATTATTTCCACGGTTGCCCATATAGCCCATTATCCTAACTTCGCTGTTTGTGGCGGCAGGACAAGGATAAACGTAGTGGCAGAGAATATGGAGAAGTGGGCGACCGACTTCATGGCATCTCATGAGGGGTTGTTCTTGTTGTCAAGGTGGACATTGGTGGCTGCAGATGGAAGTATTGTGGCCTCTCATGTTCCAACAGATGCTTATGGGGACTATCTTGATATAGAATGGTGTTTTGTAGACGGCGCAGCTACGGCTAAAGTATTGGATGGCTTAATTGATGACGCAGAGTATTCACGCATTGTCGTCTGCGAGGACAATGATGAAAAGTCCTTGCGCACGCTCCTGCATTTGCCAGCAAGATTCCATGATGTGAAAAAAGTTGTTTATCAAGAGCAATGTGCTGATTTGTTGAAACTGGTGAGACAAACAGGCAAATACGGAATGATAGCGTCCTTTGGCATGGGAGTTGGCAAGACTGATGCCTTGTTCTTCAACCGCGCGAGTTGGGGCAAGGCCGTCAACGGTTTCTATGACCGACAATACAACACGCCATCGGCAAAAGACGCTGATAGCGCATGGTACAAGATACCTGAGGCTCACAAGTTGTCGAGCATATATTGTGCCATGGCGTTGCCTCTGCGACAAGAGTGCGTATCAGCCAACGATGATGTCATGGCGGTTTGCGAAATGGAGCACAGGCGTTGGATGATGTCGTGTCTGCTGATGGGCTATATGCCTTTCTCTTTGTTGGAATCAGGGCGAATCAGAGCCGACAAGCCAATGTTCAAAGAGGAAAAGCGGCATTACAGGCATGCGGACATTGCGCCGTTTGACAGTCTCGACGATTTTGAGAAACGCAAGGACTTGCTGTTTGTGGAGCACGGCAGGGAAATCATCAACGTTGAGCGAACAAAGATAGATTGGCAACCGGATATGTGATGAATGCCGAAACAAGACAGAATCATCTTGCCGATAAAGCGCGACGCCCTGCAAGCCAACCAGCTTGCAGGGCTTTTCTGTGTGACCCCGGTGGGACTCAAACCCGCGACACTCAGAACCGGAATCTGATGCTCTATTCAACTGAGCTACGGGGCCATTGATGTTGACGTGTTGCAAAGTTACTAATAATATGTGGAATGGCAAAATGTTTATGTCTAATAGTTTCTTGCTATTGCAAAAAACGCGAAAAGTTTTATTTCGTAAAAAATACTATTAATAAGTTTCGTTATATGAGCAAAATTGCGTAATTTTGCAACAAATATTAAATAACCAAGACAAATCTGATGAAGAGTACAATTTTGGCCGTGATGGCCGTTTTGCTTTCCCTCAATGCTGGGGCAGCGGAAAAGAAAGACAGTGTTAACCCAAATAAGCCGGTCTTTACCGTAGTTAAGGCAAATCCGATTACAAGCATCAAGAACCAGAACCGTTCAGGCACGTGCTGGGATTTTTCAACCCTCGCTTTCTTTGAGGCAGAGATTCTGAAGAACACGGGTAAGACATACGACCTTTGCGAGTCGTTTGTAGCCAACAAGACATATATGGATCGTGCCATTCAGGTGGTTCGTCTTCATGGCGACTGCCAGTTTGCCCAAGGCGGCAGCTGCTATGATCCTCTCTATGTGATTCAGCATTATGGAATCTGCCCGGAGACGGCAATGCCAAAGGCAGGCAGCCTTTACGGAGACTCCTTGCTCAACTTCAATGAGTTCTTCAAGGTGATGAGCCCTTACGTTGACGCCGTTGCCAAGAGCAATGCCTCTAAGCTGTCTCCAGCTTGGAAGAACGGTCTTCAAGGCATCCTCGACTCTTATCTTGGCAAGTGCCCAACACAGTTCACTTATCAAGGCAAGACATACACCCCGAAGAGCTTTGCCGCAAGCATCGGCCTCGACAGTGCCGCTTGCAACAACTACGTGAGCTTCACGAGCTATACCCACCATCCTTTCTGGACGGCTTTCGCTGTTGAGGTGCAAGACAACTGGCGCAACCCATTGTCATGGAACGTTCCTATCAACGACATAGCAAAGATTATCGACAATGCCATCATGAACGGCTATACCGTGGCTTGGGGTGGTGACGTGTCAGAGGACGGCTTCACTCGCACTGGTCTGGCTTATATGTACGACACCAAGAAGCTCGCCAGCATGGAAGGATCCGACATGGCCCACTGGCTCAAGCTCGCTCCTTCAAAGAAAAAGAACCTTGTCGACTCTCTCGGCGTGAACGTGCCTGAGGTTGAGCCCACGCAGAAGCAGCGTCAAGAGCGTTTCGACGACTGGGAACTCACCGACGACCACGGAATGCTCATCTATGGCATCGCCAAGGACCAAAATGGCAAGGAATATTATATGGTGAAGAACTCTTGGGGCACGACAGGCGACTACAAGGGTATTTGGTACATGACCAAGAACTTCATCGTTGCCAACACCATGGACTTCATGGTCAACAAGAACGCCGTGCCAAAGGACATCCGCAAGAAGTGCGGTTTCTAAGGAATCACGCAAAACGATAATATTAAGGCAAAGGCTCGCTTTTCAGCGGGCCTTTTCTTTTTTTATACTTTTAGCATGCCAATACTTCCATTTGTTTCCTTTTTTGCCTATCTTTGCATAAGAAATAAAAAACAGCAACATGCATTTCAAATGGAAGTACGACCAATTAACACCTGAGGAATCACGACAAGCCCTTGAGCTGAGCGAGAAACTGAGCATGAGCCCCATTCTCACGGGGTTGCTCGTCAAGCGTGGCATCACTACGGAGAGTGCTGCCAAGCGATTCTTTCGCCCTCAGCTTTCCGATCTCATCAATCCTTTCTTGATGAAGGACATGGACATTGCCGTGGACAGGCTCAACGACGCCATGGGGCGCAAGGAGCGAGTGCTTGTTTATGGCGACTACGATGTGGATGGTTGCACGGCTGTGGCACTGGTCTACAAGTTCTTGCAGCAGTTCTACTCCAACATCGACTATTACATCCCCGACCGCTACGATGAAGGCTACGGCGTGAGCAAGAAAGGCATAGATTATGCTTATGCCACGGGCGTGAAGCTCATCATCATCCTCGATTGTGGCATCAAGGCCAACGACATGATAGCCTACGCCAAGAGCCTTGGCATCGACTTCATCATCTGCGACCACCACATGCCCGACGAGTCGCTGCCCGATGCCGTGGCAATACTCAACCCAAAGCGCGCCGACGACACCTATCCTTTCAAGCACCTTTGTGGCTGTGGGGTAGGGTTCAAGTTCATGCAAGCCTTCTCCAAGAACAACGGCATACCATTCTCACGCCTCATTCCGCTTCTCGACTTCTGTGCCGTGAGCATTGCCGCCGACCTCGTCCCCGTGGTCGACGAGAACCGTATCCTCGCTTACCATGGCTTGAAGCAGCTCAACCAAAACCCTTCCATTGGCTTGAAGGCCATCATCGACATCTGCGGGCTCAACGGTCGCGAGATTTCCATGAGCGACATCATCTTCAAGATTGGGCCGCGCATCAACGCCTCCGGCCGCATGGAGAATGGCAAGGAGAGCGTGGATTTGCTCGTGGAGAAAGACTTCAATACCGCAGTGAAGGAGGCGCGCCACATCGACGAATACAACGAGCAGCGCAAGGACATAGACAAGCAGATGACCGAAGAGGCCAACCAGATAGTGTCGCGCATCGACGCGCAGAAGCACCATTCTTCCATCGTGCTCTATGATGAGCATTGGAAGAAAGGCGTCATCGGCATCGTGGCCTCCCGCCTTACCGAACTCTATTTCCGCCCCACGGTGGTCATCACGCGCGATGGCGACCTTGCCACGGGGTCGGCTCGTTCGGTGATGGGTTTCGACATCTACTCGGCTATAAAGAGCTGTCGCGACCTGCTGCTCAACTTCGGCGGTCACACCTATGCCGCCGGATTGACGCTGAAATGGTGCGACGTGCCGGAGTTCCGCAACCGCTTCCAGCATTACGTGGATGAACACATCCATGCCGAGCAAACCGAGGCCTTGCTGCGCATCGACGAGGTGCTCGACTTCAAGGATATTACCAAGCGCTTCTTCAACGACTTGCGGCGTTTCTCTCCTTTCGGGCCAGGCAACGAGAAACCCATGTTTTGCACCAAGGGCGTGTACGATTATGGCACGAGCAAGGTCGTGGGACGTTCCCAGGAGCATATCAAGCTGGAGCTTGTCGATTCCAAATCGGGTACCGTCGTCAATGGCATAGCCTTCGGGCAGAGTGCCTCGGCAAGGTATATCAAGTCGAAGAGGTCGTTTGACATAGCCTATACCTTGGAGGCCAACGTGTTTAAGCGCAACCAGGTGCAGCTCCAGATAGAGGACATACGCCCCACGGAGGAAGACAAATAGCCACGCCGAAAGCAAGATGGAATCGGTGGAAAAGGACACTTATAGAGACATTCTCCGCCAATACTGGGGATACGATGACTTCCGCGGCATACAGCGCGAGATCATCGAGAGCATAGGCTCTGGCAAGGACACTCTTGGCCTCATGCCCACGGGCGGAGGCAAGAGCATCACTTTCCAGGTTCCCGCCCTCGCCAAGGATGGCACGTGCATAGTGGTAACCCCCCTTATAGCCTTGATGAAAGACCAGGTTCAGCATTTGCGGGCCAAGGGCATCAAGGCTATTGCTGTATACTCTGGCATGAAGCGCAGCGAGATAGTCAACGCCTTGGACAATTGCATCCTCGGCGGCATGAAGTTGCTTTATGTCTCGCCCGAGCGTCTCTCGTCGGAGATTTTCCAAGTGAAGCTCCGCCACATGCGTGTGAGTTTCATCACGGTCGACGAGGCTCATTGCATCAGCCAGTGGGGTTACGATTTCCGTCCCGCCTATTTGGAGATAGGCAACCTCCGCAAGCTCAAGCCCGACGTGCCCGTGTTGGCGTTGACCGCCACGGCAACGCCCCAAGTCATCGACGACATTCAGGAAAAGCTCGCGTTCAGGGCGAAGAACGTCTTTCGCATGAGCTTCGAGCGCAAGAACCTGTCCTATGTCGTGCGCAAGACAGAGGACAAGGCGGCTGAGCTTGTGCATATCCTGAAGCGAGTGGCTGGCTCGGCGATAGTCTACGTGAGGAGCCGGCGGCGTTGCCGCGAGATAGCCGAGTTCTTGCAGGGCGAGGGCATCGACTCCACTTTCTATCACGCTGGCCTTGAACATTCCACTCGCGATGAGCGTCAGAAGCTGTGGCAGGAAGACAAGAAGCGCGTGATAGTGGCCACCAACGCCTTTGGCATGGGCATCGACAAGCCCGACGTGAGGATAGTCATCCATTTCGATTGCCCTGATTCCATAGAGGCTTATTTCCAGGAGGCAGGGCGTGCCGGACGCGACGGCAACAGGGCTTATGCCGTCTTGCTGTGGAATGGCAGCGACGTGGGCAAGCTCACGCGCCGTGTCGACGAGAATTTCCCGCCGAAAGACTATATTAATAATGTGTACAACTGCTTGGCGTTCTATTATGAAGTAGGACTTGGCAGTGGCGTGGGGCATACCTTCACTTTCGACATTGGGCGTTTTTGCGCCACCTATCATCTGTTCCCCATCCAAGTGGATTCCGCGCTTCATATCCTCGACAACGCCGGCTACCTGCACTATGAGACCGATCCCGACTCGGCGGCGAGGGTTCACATATTGTTGAGTCGCAACGACCTTTACAGGCTCGACACCCTCTCCGGCAACGATGAGGCGGTGATGACGGCGTTGCTTCGCAACTATGGCGGCCTCTTCACCGACTATCGCTACGTTGACGAGTCGCTCATCGCGTCGCAAGCCCAGCTCACGCGCGACCAGTGCTATCAGGTGCTGAAGAGCTTGGGCAAGCGCAACATCATCAGCTATATCCCCCAACGCAAGATGCCTTTCATCTCTTATAAGCGCGACAGGGAGGAGATGGTGTTCATTCCCAAGAGTGTTTACGAAGACCGCAAGGAGCAGTTTGTCAAGCGCGTTGATGCCATCATGGCTTATGCCGGCAACGACGACGTGTGCCGGAGCCAGCAGTTGCTGCGCTATTTCGGTGAGGATGACGTGGGGGAGTGCGGCCATTGCGACGTGTGCCTTAAAGACAGGCACAAGCCGGTTTCATTCAGCGATGCCACGGTCAAGCTCATTCTCGCCCTCCTTTCCGACAAGCGGCAGCACGCGTTGGCGGAAGTGTCGGCGCTGCATGCCCCGAGCGCTGACATAGACAGGGCCGTGCGTTTCCTCGTCGATGAGGAAGCGGTGACGTTGAATGTGGATAAACTGTCGCTGAGGGGATAAAAAAATAAAAGGCACACCTCACGGCGGGCCTAATATTGTGAATTATACAAAAACATTATGATATCTATCTCGTAAGGCGAAAGGCAACCAGTTTGTATGCCTTTCCTTTTTCCGCTTGCAAAATTAGTTGTTTTCTTCCATTGCCGCAATACTCAAAAGTGGTGATTTTGGCAAAAACATGGCAATGTGATATTGAATTAAAAGCAAAAAGCGTACCTTTGTAACATAAACAAGATATAAATCATAATAATCCTATAAATAATCATGCGCAATACTTTTGGAAATGTCTTCACCCTCACGTCTTTTGGCGAGAGCCATGGCGCGGCTATCGGTGGTGTGGTAGACGGGATGCCGGCAGGGATAGACATCGACACCGATTTCATCCAGAGTGAGCTCTCGCGCCGTCGTCCCGGGCAGAGCAAGATCACCACGTCGCGCAACGAGCCCGACCAAGTGGAGTTGCTCAGCGGAGTGTTTGAGGGAAAGTCCACGGGCATGCCCATTGGCTTCATCGTGCGCAACACCAACCAGCATTCCAAGGATTACGACAACCTTCGCCGGTTGTTTCGCCCTTCCCATGCTGACTTCACATATTATTCCAAATACGGCATACGCGACCATCGTGGCGGAGGCCGCTCGTCGGCTCGCGTCACCATAGCGCGATGCGTCGGCGGCGCGTTGGCAAAGTTGGCGTTGAGGCAACTTGGCGTCACCGTGCAGGCCTACGTGTCGCAGGTGGGCGACATAGAGCTTGACCGCGACTATCATCGCTATGACCTCTCCAAGACCGAGGACAACGTGGTGCGCTGCCCCGATGCGTCGAAGGCAAAGGAGATGGAGAAGCTCATCCTTGATGTCAAGGGCAGGGGCGACACCGTGGGCGGAGTGGTGACTTGCGTCATAAAAGGCTGCCCAACGGGAATAGGCGAACCGGAGTTTGGCAAGCTCAACGCCCAACTTGGCGCGGCGATGCTCTCCATCAATGCCGTGAAAGGATTTGAGCTTGGCGACGGGTTCGATATGGTGAGGCACTTCGGCTCCGAGGTCAACGACATCATGACACCCGACGGACTGCTCTCCAACCATTCGGGCGGCATACAAGGCGGCATATCCAATGGTGCCGACATCTTCTTCCGTGTCGCCTTCAAACCCGTTGCCACGTTGCTCATGCCGCAGCCCACCATCGACATCGACGGCAATGCCACCACGGTCGACGTGCGCGGTCGTCACGATCCTTGCGTTGTGCCAAGGGCGGTGCCTATCGTCGAGAGCATGGCGGCAATGGTCATCCTCGATGGCTACCTGATGAACAAGA
>DAINOS010000064.1:0-12832 GCA_036743855.1 Prevotella sp.
AAAAACGACTTCATAACCATAGACGGCGACAAGGCCATCTACCACAACGAGTGGACAGCAGGCGGAAACAAGATACATTGGGACATGGTGCACTACGACGTGCAGCTCTTTGGCGGTATCGCGTTGCACCAAGGCAAGATTGCCGAAATGGCAACTGGGGAGGGTAAGACTCTCGTGGCTACCTTGCCTGTGTTCCTCAACGCCCTCACGGGCAACGGAGTGCACATGGTGACGGTCAACGACTACCTCGCCAAGCGTGACTCTGAATGGATGGGGCCTCTCTATGAGTTCCACGGACTGTCAGTGGACTGCATCGACAAGCACCAACCCAACTCTCAAGAGCGTCGCAAGGCCTACCAAGCCGACATCACATTCGGTACAAACAATGAGTTCGGCTTCGACTACCTTCGCGACAACATGGCTCTCTCGCCAGACGATCTCGTGCAGCGTCGCCACAACTTCGCCATCGTGGATGAGGTCGACTCTGTGCTTATTGATGACGCGCGTACACCTCTTATTATATCCGGTCCAGTGCCAAAGGGCGAGAACCAAATGTTTGAGGAGTACCAGCCGCTCGTGGAAAGACTGTACGAAGTGCAACGCAAACAAGCTACCGAGCTGCTTGCCGACGCACGCCAAAAGATAAGCGCCGGTCGTCAAGAGACAGACAAGAACAAGGCTCAGCAATTGCTCGACGAGGGATTTCTCAGCCTGTACCGCTCATTCAAGGCACTGCCAAAGAACAAGGCACTCATCAAGTACCTTTCCGAGGAAGGCATAAAGAGCGGAATGCAGAAGACCGAGGAGATATACATGGAGAACAACAACCGCCGCATGCCGGAAGCTGTCAAGCCATTGTATTTCGTCGTGGACGAGAAGATGAATTCAGCTGACCTCACCGACAAGGGTGTGGATTGGCTCGCAAACCAAGTGCACGACAAGGATCTCTTCGTATTGCCAGACATCGCTTCCGAGCTTTCAGCACTGGAAAACGAGAAGGGACTCAGCGACCAAGAGCGCCTCGACAAGAAAGACAGCCTGCTCCAGCACTTCGCAGTACAGAGCGAGCGCGTACACACATTGCAGCAACTGCTCAAGGCTTACACCATGTTCAACAAGGACGACGAATACGTGGTCATGGACGGTGAGGTCAAGATCGTGGATGAGCAAACCGGACGTATAATGGAAGGCCGCCGCTGGAGTGACGGACTGCACCAGGCTATCGAGGCAAAGGAACACGTGAAGGTGGAAGCCGCCACTCAGACCTTCGCTACCATCACGTTGCAAAACTACTTCCGCATGTATCACAAGCTCGCCGGTATGACTGGTACGGCATCGACAGAGGCCGGAGAGTTCTGGGACATATACAAGCTCGACGTGGTTGAGATTCCTACCAACCGCCCAATAGCACGTAAGGACCTTGAGGATCGCGTTTACAAGACCCAAAGAGAGAAATACGCTGCCGTGATTGAGGAAGTTGAGGAGATGCGAGTGAGCGGTCGCCCTTGCCTTGTGGGCACGACATCGGTGGAAATCTCCGAGTTGCTCTCAAGGATGTTGACCATGCGCAAGATACCTCACCACGTGCTCAACGCCAAATTGCACCAAAAGGAGGCCATGATCGTGGCCGAAGCCGGAAAGAGCACCATGGGACAAGTATACATCGTCTCCGACGGCAAGGCATTCACCGACAAGCCGTCAGCCATTCGCTACCAGCAGTCACTTATCAACGACGCCACGGAGCACAAGAAGAAGTCTAATCCGGAGCTCATTGGCAAGAGCGCCGAGAGCCTTATACACAACGAGGAAAGATTGCTTGGCGCCGTGACCATCGCCACCAACATGGCTGGTCGTGGTACCGACATCAAGCTCACCCCGGAGGTGAAGAAAGCAGGTGGCCTCGCCATCATCGGCACGACGCGTCACGAGAGCCGCCGCGTGGACCGCCAGCTCCGTGGACGTGCAGGACGTCAAGGTGACCCAGGATCATCAGTGTTCTACGTTTCACTCGAAGACGAGCTCATGCGTAAGTTCGGTTCAGAGCGAATCGCGAGAGTCATGGATCGTCTCGGCTTCGAGGATGGCGAGCGAATCGAGAGCCCGATGATTTCAAAGAGCATCGAGCGCGCACAGAAGAAGGTTGAAGAGAACAACTTCGGCATACGTAAGAACCTTCTCGAATATGATGACGTGATGAACAAGCAGCGCACGGTGATTTACGAGAAGCGTCGTCACGCCCTCATGGGTGAGCGCATTGGCATGGACATCACCAACGTCATCTGGGATCGCGTGGTCAGCATCATAGAGAGAAACGACTATGACGGATGCAAGGAGCAGTTCTTGCAAATACTCGCCATGGAAGTACCTTTCACCGAGGAGGAATTCGAGAACACGGAGCGTGGTGAACTTGAGGAGCGCGCATTCCAGGATGCCATGGCGGCATTCAAGCGCAAGACAGACCGCATACAGTCAGACGCATACCCTGTGATTAAGGACGTATATGAGAACCAAGGCGATGTGTATCAGTTCATACTCATACCTATCACCGATGGCCGCCATGTCGTACAGCTCCGCGTCAACCTCAAGGAAGCCTATGAGACAGAGGCAAAGAACATAGTCAAGGAATTTGAGAAGTTCGTAGTGCTCCACATCATTGATGATGATTGGAAGGAGAACCTCCGTCAGCTTGACGAACTGCGCCACTCGGTACAGAACGCTTCTTACGAGCAGAAGGACCCTCTCCTCGTGTTCAAGTTGGAGAGCGCCAAGCTGTGGGATTCTATGATTGACGACATGAACAACCGCATCGCGTCATTCCTCACACGCGGACAGATACCAATGCAGCAAGCCCCAGTGCAAGAGGCCAAAGCCGTTGAGCACCAGCAAAGGTACAATGAGCAGAAGGTAGACCTTGACGCACAAGAAGAGGCTCAGCGTCGCGCTGCCATGCAAGACACTCGCGAGGGAGCGGCACAGCAGCAAAGGCACGAGCCCATCGTCCGCGAGAAGATGCCACGACCAAACGACCCATGTCCATGCGGTAGCGGCAAAAAGTTCAAGAACTGTCACGGAAAAGGACTGAGATAAACATCAATTACACTTAGATAAGCCACGGGCCTTGTCACTTTCCGACAAGGCCCGTACTTTTTTTAATTAGTTGAGAGAAAAAATGATGATATATCACGGAAAAACAGTAATTTTGCACCATAATCATACACAATTGATTGATTAATCAAGTAAAGCACAACAATATCACATTGATAGAAAAACACATCGTACTTGAAGACATCGACCCAGTGATATTCTATGGGGTCAACAACGGCCATCTGCAAATGATAAAGTCGCTATACCCCAAGACTCGCATCGTGGCAAGAGGCAACGTATTGCGAGTGCTCGGTGACGAGGAAGACATGGCAAAGGTGGAAGAGGACATAGAAACCATGCGGAAACATGTCCTCAAATACAACACCATCACCGAGGAAGACATCCTCGACATAGCCAAAGGACAGAAGACAAAGGCTGACGCCACAAAGGACGTGTTGGTATACAGCATCTCAGGAAGGCCCATCAAGAGCCGTTCGGAAAACCAGCAAGCCCTGATTGACGCGTTTGAGAAGAACGACATGATATTCGCCGTGGGTCCAGCTGGAACGGGAAAGACTTATCTGAGCATAGCACTCGCCGTGAGAGCCCTTAAAGACAAGGACATCAAGAAGATAATACTCAGCCGCCCAGCCGTGGAAGCGGGAGAAAAGCTCGGATTCCTGCCTGGCGACATGAAGGACAAGATAGACCCATATCTCCAGCCTCTATACGACGCGCTTGAAGACATGATACCCACAGTCAAGCTTCAAGACATGATGGAGAAGCACGTGATACAAATCGCCCCATTGGCGTTTATGCGTGGCCGCACGCTCTCTGATGCCGTAGTCATTCTCGACGAGGCGCAAAACACCACGCCAGCGCAGATAAGGATGTTCCTTACCAGAATGGGATGGAACACGAAGATGATTATCACGGGCGACATGACGCAGATAGACCTGCCAAGACAGCAAAAGAGCGGCTTGAAGGAAGCCCTGCAAATACTGAATGGCGTAGAGGGAATATCCATCGTCAACCTCAACCAGAAAGACATCGTGAGGCATAAGCTCGTGACAAGAATAGTAAATGCATACGACGCATACGACAAGAAGATAGCTTCGCTAAAATCAAATAATACTCAAAATGAAAGCATTGACAAGGACTGATTTCCATTTCGATGGACAGAAGAGTGTTTACCATGGTAAAGTGCGTGATGTTTACGACATCAACGACGACCTCATCGTAATGGTGGCTACCGACCGCATCTCGGCATTCGACGTTGTGTTGCCCAAGGGCATTCCATTTAAAGGCCAGGTGCTCAACCAGATAGCCTCTAAGTTTCTTGACCTCACCTCTGACATTTGCCCCAACTGGAAACTCGCCACGCCAGACCCAATGGTCACAGTGGGCTTGAAATGCGAGGGATTCCGCGTGGAGATGATTATCCGTGGCATCCTAACAGGCTCAGCATGGCGCGAGTACAAAAACGGTTGCCGTGAGCTCTGCGGTGTAAAATTGCCAGATGGCATGCATGAGAACGAGCGTTTCCCAGAGCCTATCATCACTCCGACGACAAAGGCCGACGAGGGTCACGACATGAACATCTCCAAGGAGGAGATCATCAAGCAAGGTATCGTATCGGCAGAGGACTATGCAGTCATAGAGGACTGGACACGCAAACTCTTCGCACGCGGGCAGGAGATTGCCGCAAAGCATGGCCTTATCCTGGTTGACACTAAGTATGAGTTTGGCAAGCGTGACGGCAAGCTCTACCTCATCGACGAGATTCATACCCCTGACTCAAGCCGTTATTTCTATGCAGATGGCTACGAGGAGCGCTTCGCCAAGGGTGAGCCTCAGAAGCAACTTTCAAAGGAATTCGTACGCCAATGGCTCATTGAGCACAACTTCATGAACCAGCCTGGGCAAAAGATGCCAGAGATAACCGATGAATACGCAGAGAGCGTATCAGACAGATACATCGAGCTCTACGAGCATATCACTGGTGAGAAGTTCGACAAGGCTGCCGAGGAGGGCGACATCGCGGCAAGAATTGAGAAGAACGTGAAAGCTTGGCTTGCCACAAGAAAATAAATGTACGAACAGGAGAAGATAAAACCCTACGACGAACAAGGGGAGAAAGGTAAATTGGTGGAAGCGATGTTCGACAACATCGCCCCCACTTATGATGCCCTTAACCATCGCCTGTCGTGGGACATCGACAAGGGTTGGCGCAAGAAGGCAATAAAACTTCTCGCGCCATTTCATCCGAAGTCTATCCTCGACATAGCCACAGGCACTGGCGACTTCGCCATTCTCGCGGCACAAACACTCAAGCCCGACAAGCTCATAGGGGCCGACATTTCCGAAGGCATGATGGAGATAGGACGGCAGAAGGTGGAGAAGGCAGGGTTGAAAGATGTGGTGTCGTTCAAGAAAGAAGACTGTATGGCCTTGTCTTTTGAAGACAACACTTTCGATGCCGTGACGGCTGCCTTCGGCATTCGCAACTTCCAAGACCTTGACAAAGGATTAATGGAAATGTGCAGGGTTTTGAAAAAAGGCGGGCACTTGAGCATCGCCGAGCTTACCACTCCTGTCTCGTTCCCAATGAGACAACTCTTCCACGTCTATTCTCACTCCATCCTGCCAATTTATGGCAGGCTGATAAGCAAAGACCAAAGTGCCTACAGTTATCTCACCGCCACCATTGAGGCTTTTCCGCAAGGAGAGCGAATGATGGATATTCTAAAGAAGGCAGGATTCAGCAAAGTAAGTTTTAAAAGACTGACTTTTGGCATTTGTACAATCTATTTTGCCGAGAAATAAGCACAATCTACACGACAAACACACTTCATCAAATGGACAAATACGGACTGATAGGTTATCCACTGGTACACTCATTCTCCATAAGTTATTTCAATGAGAAATTCCAAAATGAAAAGATAGATGCCGTTTACGAGAACTACGAAATTCCTTCCATTGAACAATTGACTGAAGTTCTCGACACAAATCCCGAGCTTCGTGGTCTAAACGTCACCATCCCATACAAGGAAAAAGTGATAAGCTACCTCGACAGCCTCAGTCCGGAGGCAAGGGAGATAGGCGCTGTCAATGTCATCAAGATAGAGCATAAGGGCAAGAAAACCATTTTGAAGGGCTACAACAGTGACGTCATCGGCTTCACGCGTAGCATCGAGCCTTTGCTTGAGCCTTTTCACAAGAAAGCATTGATTTTGGGAACAGGCGGGGCTTCGAAGGCCATTGAGTTCGGATTGAAATCCCTGAAGTTGGATACATTGAAGGTGAGCCGGACGGGTAAAGGCGGAGCCATGAAATATGAGGACTTGACACCTGAGATTATAAAAGAATATAATGTCATTGTCAACTGCACCCCTTGCGGAATGTTTCCTCATAGCGACGAGTGCCCGAACCTGCCTTATGATGCCATGGACAGCCACACCCTACTCTATGACCTCATCTACAATCCGGACGAGACTCTTTTCCTAAGCAAGGGAAAGGAAAAAGGGGCAATCGTGAAAAACGGATTGGAAATGCTGTTACTGCAAGCTTTCGCGAGTTGGGAATTTTGGAATAAATAACAAAAGATATGAACAATAGATACATGATGCGCGGTGTTTCTGCCGCAAAGGAAGATGTTCACAACGCCATCAAGAACATCGACAAGGGCATTTTCCCTCAGGCTTTCTGCAAGATTATTCCCGACACACTCGGCGGGGACCCTGACTATTGCAACATTATGCATGCCGATGGAGCCGGCACCAAGTCGTCATTGGCTTATATGTACTGGAAAGAGACCGGCGACTTGAGCGTGTGGAAGGGCATCGCTCAAGACGCTGTGGTGATGAATACCGACGACTTGCTTTGCGTGGGTGCCGTGGACAATATCCTCGTATCATCCACCATAGGCAGAAACAAGATGCTTGTGCCTGGCGAAGTGATTTCCGCTGTGATTAATGGAACCGACGAGTTTCTCGCGCAATTGCGTGAGATGGGAATTGGCATCTGGCCAACAGGTGGTGAGACTGCCGACGTTGGCGACCTCGTGAGAACCATCATCGTCGACTCAACCGTGACTTGCCGCATGAAACGCAGCGATGTGATAAACAACGCCAACATCCAGCCTGGCGATGTCATCGTGGGGTTGAGCTCCACAGGACAAGCGACCTACGAAGACCGCTACAACGGAGGAATGGGCAGCAACGGATTGACAAGCGCGCGTCATGATGTCTTTGCCAAGTATCTTGCCGCGAAATTTCCTGAGAGCTATGACCACGCTGTGCCAGACGAGCTTGTGTACAGTGGGAAATACCATCTCACTGACAAGATTGAAGGTCTCGACGTGGACGCTGGTCAACTTGTACTTTCTCCCACACGCACCTATGCGCCGGTAATTAGGAGACTGATTGACGAAATGCGCCCCGAGATACACGGAATGGTGCATTGCACTGGCGGAGCTCAAACAAAAGTACTGCATTTCGTAAACGACAATTGCCGTGTAGTGAAGGACAACATGTTCCCTATCCCACCATTGTTCAAGATTATTCACGACTGCTCTGGAACAGACTGGAAAGAAATGTACCAAGTGTTCAACATGGGTCACCGCATGGAGATTTATGTCCGACCAGAGGTTGCCGACAAGGTTATCGCCATCAGCCAACACTTCAATATCGACGCGCAAGTAATAGGTCATATCGAGGAGGGCAAGCGGTCATTGACCATAAAGTCGGAATACGGAGAGTTCAACTATTAATGGAACAAGGAAGAAGCACTAATGGCTGAAAAAAACACGATATTGCAAAAGCTTGACGGTCTTGAGGCTCGCTATGAGGAGGTTTCCACCTTGATAACCGACCCCGAGGTTATCGCCGACCAAAGCCGATACGTCAAGTTGACAAAAGAATACAAGGAGCTTGGCGACATCATGGACGCTCGCAAGCGATACATTGCTTGCCTCAATGCCATAAAGGAGTCGAAAGACATCATCGTCAACGAAAGCGACCCCGACATGAAAGCCATGGCGAGGGAAGAGCTACAAGAGAACGAAGCCCTACAGCCTAAGTTGGAAGAGGAGATTAAGTTGTTGCTCGTGCCGAAAGACCCCGAAGACGCCAAAAACGTCCAGATGGAGATTCGAGCGGGAACTGGTGGCGACGAGGCTGCTTTATTCGCGGGCGATCTCTTCAATATGTATAAGCGTTATTGCGACTCCAAGGGATGGAATGTCAGCGTGACATCATTCAGCGAGGGAGCCGTGGGAGGCTACAAGGAGATAGACTTCGCCGTGAGCGGTGACAATGTCTACGGCACGTTGAAATATGAGTCTGGCGTGCACCGCGTACAGCGTGTGCCCGCCACCGAGACACAAGGGCGTATGCACACCAGCGCCGCGACAGTGGCAGTCTTGCCTGAAGCGGAGAAGTTTGAAGTGCACATCGACGAGAGTAAGATAAAGTGGGATACCTTCCGTTCCAGTGGTGCCGGTGGTCAGAACGTCAACAAGGTGAGTTCTGGCGTGCGTCTACGCTACCCATGGAAAAACCCAGAGACTGGCGAGGAAGAGGAAATCCTCATTGAATGTACGGAAACGCGCGACCAGCCAAAGAACAAGGAACGCGCCCTAAGCCGTCTATACACTTTCGTATACGACCGTGAGCACGCCAAATATGTTGGCGACATCCAAAACCGACGCAAGTCGTTGGTATCAACCGGCGACCGCTCGGCAAAAATTCGCACCTACAACTATCCTCAAGGCAGGGTCACCGACCATCGCATAGGGTATACTATCCACGACCTACAAGGATTCATGAATGGGAACATCCAAGACATGATTGACCATCTCACAGTGGCTGAGAATGCGGAAAAGCTAAAGGAAAGCGAACTGTAAGACAACAAACACAAGAAAATGGCACGATTCTGGACTCGAAAGAAAGAGGATTATTCCAAAGACGAGAAAACCATGCAATGCGATGACTTTCTCGTTAGGCTAAACCATCGAAAGGCGGAGGAGGCCGTGAGAAAGCCAAATATAGAAAATAACAAATAAATCACATTTCATTTTATCATGGATAGACAACAACTTGTCAAGGAAATTTTCACCAAGAAGTCCTTTCTTTGTGTCGGTCTCGACACTGACATCAACAAGATACCTGACTTCTTGAAAGATGACAAGAATGCCATTTTTGAGTTCAACAAGGCTATCATCGATGCCACAGCACCTTATTGCGTGGCCTACAAGCCAAACTTGGCTTTCTATGAGTGCTATGGCCTCGATGGAATCAGTGCTTTGGAGAGAACCATTAACTACTTGCACGGGGCTTATCCAAACCATTTTATCATTGCCGACGCAAAGCGTGGTGACATTGGCAATACATCGGCAATGTATGCCAAGTCATTCTTCGAGGGCTTCAATGTGGATGCCCTGACTGTCGCTCCTTACATGGGTGAAGACAGCATAACCCCGTTCCTCGAATACAAGGGCAAATGGGTTATCGTGCTTGCCCTTACAAGCAACAAGGGAAGCCATGACTTCCAGCTTACTGAAGACAAGAACGGCGAACCTCTTTTCGAGAAAGTCATCCGCAAGACTCAGCAATGGGGCACTGAAGACAACATGATGTATGTGGTTGGTGCCACACAAGGCAAAATGTTCAGCGACATTCGCCGAGTGGCTCCCAACAGCTTCCTGCTCGTTCCTGGTGTGGGCGCACAAGGCGGCAGCCTACAAGAAGTGTGCAAGTATGGCATCATAAAAGACTGTGGATTGCTTGTCAATTCCAGCCGCGGCATCATCTACGCTGGTCACGATGAGCATTTTGCCGAGGCCGCAAAGCAAAAGGTAAAAGAGCTACAGCAACAAATGCAGGCGGAACTTGAAAAACTTTGATTCTCATTACCACTGCTGACCATCGAAGCAAAGGTTTTAAGGCTATTTATTTTCTCAAACGGCGTGTAAGTGTGCAACTACACGCCGTTTGTGTAATAAAAAAAACAAATATTCAAGCTATCCAACCAACAGTTAGAAAATAATTCATTATTTTTGCAGAAACATTTCAAAACAACCACAACATGGAATTTTCTGCCAAACAGATTGCCCAGTTTATTCAGGGAAGAATAGAAGGCGACGAGAATGTCACTGTGCATACTTTCTCAAAGATTGAAGAAGGCGTGCCTGGTTCTATTTCATTCCTCGCAAACCCGAAATACATCCAATACATATATGACACCAAGGCAAGCATTGTCCTCGTTGACGACAGCCTCGACTTTGAACATCCGGTAAAGACAACGCTCATCAGGGTGAAAAACGCTCGCGACTGCGTGGCAAAGCTCCTGCAACTCTACGCTGCAAGTGCGCCAAAGAAAAAAGGCATCGATTCCCTCGCCTTTGTTTCCCCCAAAGCCAAGATAGGAAAAGACTGCTACATAGGAGCTTTTTCCTATATCGCTGACGGCGTGGAAATTGGAGATGGCTGCCAAATATATCCCAATGTCACCATCATGGAGGGTGTCAAGGTTGGAACAAACTGCCTTTTCTACCCACACGTGAGCATTTATCATGGCTGTCGCATTGGCAACAACGTAGTGCTGCATTCAGGAACGGTCATCGGAGCCGATGGGTTCGGCTTTGCCCCAAATCCGGAGACAAACCAATACGACAAGATTCCACAGATTGGCATCGTAACCATAGAAGACGACGTTGAGATAGGTGCCAATTCGTGCGTGGACCGCTCCACGATGGGTTCGACCGTTGTAAGGAAAGGCGTGAAACTCGACAACCTTGTACAGATTGCCCACAACACCGACATTGGCGAGAACACCGTGATGTCCGCACAAGTGGGTGTGGCTGGCTCTACCAAAGTTGGTCAGTGGTGCATGTTCGGTGGTCAAGTAGGCGTGTCAGGCCACATAACCATAGGCGATCGCGTGATGCTTGGGGCGCAATCGGGAGCACCTTCATCTATCAAAAGCAACCAGATGCTTATCGGCACGCCCCCAATGGGCAAGATGGCTTTCTTCCGTGGCCACGCCTTGATGAGCAAGTTGCCTGACCTTTACAGGCAACTCAACGAACTGCAAAAAGAGGTTGCTGAATTAAAGAACTCAAAGAAATAACACTTATGAACGCTGAAAAACAAAAAACGCTGGGCGGCAGTTTCTCGCTCTTCGGCAAGGGCCTGCACACAGGATTGAGCCTTACCGTTACTTTTAATCCAGCACCAGAGAATACAGGATACAAGATTCAGAGAATAGATCTCGAAGGTCAACCCATCATCGAGGCAATCGCCGAGAATGTCGTTGCCACCAATCGAGGCACGGTGCTTCAGAAAGGTGAGGCAAGGGTATCAACCGTTGAGCATGGCATGTCCGCGCTATACGCCCTCGGAATAGACAATTGCCTCATACAAGTCAATGGCCCAGAGTTCCCGATTCTTGACGGTGCGGCAGATATGTATGTTGAGCAAATCAAGAAAGTGGGCATCGTTGACCAGAACGCTCCGAAAGACTATTATATCATTCGCAAGAAAATTGAGGTCAGGGACGACAAAAACGAGTCGGTGATAACCATCCTTCCAGATGAGGACTTCTCCATAACGGCGATGTGCTCATTCAATTCCAAATTTATCAGCTCACAGTTCGCCACTCTCGACAGTATCGACAAATACGCCACAGACATAGCTCCAGCGCGAACCTTTGTCTTCGTCCGCGACATCGTGCCCTTGCTTGAGGCTAACCTCATAAAAGGTGGCGATCTCGACAACGCCATCGTCATCTATGAGCAACAAGTGGAGCAAGCCAAGCTCGACAAGCTCGCCGACCTTCTCCATGTGCCACATATCGACGCAACAAAGATTGGCTACATTCAGCATCGCCCATTGCAGTGGGACAACGAGTGCACACGACACAAGCTCCTCGACATCATTGGCGACATGGCACTGATAGGAAAGCCCATCAAGGGCCGTATCATTGCCACACGCCCTGGACACACTGTGAACAACAAGTTCGCACGTCTCATGCGCAAGGAAATACGCAAGCACGAGGTGCAAGCTCCAATATACGACCCCAACGATGAGCCACTCATGGACAACATCCGCATTCGCCAACTCTTGCCACACCGCTATCCCATGCAGCTTGTCGACAAAATCATAGCCATGGGAGCAAGCACTATCGTAGGCGTGAAAAACGTCACGTCAAACGAGCCGTTCTTCCAAGGTCACTTTCCGCAAGAGCCCGTCATGCCTGGCGTGTTGCAAATCGAGGCTATGGCTCAATGTGGCGGACTGCTCGTACTCAGCCAACTCCAAGACCCGGAGAAGTGGTCAACCTATTTCTTGAAAATAGACGATGTGAAGTTCAGGCACAAGGTTGTCCCCGGCGACACGCTGCTTTTCCGCGTAGAACTTCTCGGTCCCGTGCGCCACGGCATCAGCTCCATGAAAGGCTATATGTTTGTAGGCGACCACGTAGTGTCTGAGGCGACATTCACGGCACAAATCGTGAAGAACGAAGAGTGAAGAACGAGGAGTGAAGAGTGAAGAACAAATAACGAATATACATATTTATCGCATATAATTAGATAGATCATGAATCAGATAAGCCCATTGGCATTCGTAGACCCGGATGCGAAACTTGGAGACAACAACATTATAGGCCCGTTCTGCTTTATCGACAAAAACACTGTCATAGGCGATAACAACGTGCTGCACAACAGCGTGACCATCAACTATGGCGC
>DAINOS010000065.1:0-12513 GCA_036743855.1 Prevotella sp.
ACAAGTATTTAGGGTTCAGCACTATGGCGCGGGCTATTGCCACGCGCTTTTGCATACCGCCAGAAATCTCTGCGGGATACTTGTTTTGCGCGTCGAGCAAGTTGACACGTTCCAAGCATTCTTGTGCTCTTTTGTCGCGTTCACGACTGTTCATCGGCGAGAACATGTCGAGAGGGAATCTCACGTTTTCCAAGACAGTGAGCGAGTCGAAGAGCGCTGAGCCTTGAAACACCATTCCCATCTCGCGTCTCAGCTCCACTTTGGCCCTTTTGCTCATGGTGACGGTGTCCCTTCCATCGAAGAGCACCTCGCCACTTGTCGGCGTGAGCAGGCCGATGATGTTTTTCATCAGCACGGTCTTTCCCGAGCCGCTCTGACCTATTATGAGGTTTGTCTTGCCAGTCTCGAAGGTGGTATTGATGTCGTAGAGCACCGTCTTGTCGCCGAAGCTCTTGGTCAAGTGTTTTATTTCTATCATGACAGTAATTCAGTTAGGAAGACATCCGAGAATAGAATCAGAACGCTGGAGCATACCACGGCATTTGTCGAAGCCGTGCCCACTTCCACGGAACCGCCCTCGACAGTGTAGCCGAAAAATGAGGAAACGCTGGAGATGATGAACGCAAAAAACAGGCTCTTGATGATACTCATCCACACGAACCATTGGTTGAAAGCGTGGTGCATGCCGGCTGTGAGATCCTCGGGCGACATCATGTGACCCACGAAAGCTGTGGCATAAGCACCGATGATGCCGAGCGCTGAAGAGAAAATGACAAGGAACGGCATGATGGTGACCAGTCCCAATATCTTTGGCAAAATGAGGTAAGACGCAGAGTTGACGCCCATTATATCGAGAGCGTCTATCTGCTGAGTCACCCTCATGGTGCCAAGCTCAGACGCGATATTTGAGCCAACCTTTCCAGAGAGTATCAGGCACATGATGGAAGAGGAGAACTCGAGGAGCATAATCTCACGCGTCACGTAACCCGTCACCCAATGAGGCATCCACGGGCTTTGAATGTTGACCTTCATCTGGATGCAGATGACAGCACCGATGAAGAAACTTATGAGCAGCACTATGCCTATGGAGTCTATTCCAAGTTGAGACATCTCCTTCACGTAGCGTTTGGCAAACATGCGCATGCGTTCCGGAAGGGAGAACGTGCGACCCATGAGTATGAGATAGCTGCCGAAAGTGGTAAGATAACGGTGGGCTAAACGTATGATGAACATGCTTTTCCTTAATTATATATATGTGAGAAAGTACCCAATCTGTTTGCAAAAGTACCCAAATTCCATTTAAAACCGCAATTAAGTGGAGAGTTTTTCCCTTTCTCGTCGTTATTATTCCTTTTTTTATTAATTTTGTGGCAAATTACACAGCACAAGCTATAGATATGCCAGAAGATATTATTCAGCAACAGCAAGATAACGTTCAGAAACAAGCCGCTTCCCAGGAGCAAGACACGCTTCAAGAACAAGATGCGGCGCAAGGCGAAGCCTACTCTGGTGAAGACATGGAGCGGATCGACGAGATACTAAAGGAACGATTGCCGCGCCAAGAGCTACATACCAAGGGGTTGGTGAAGCGTTATGGACGCCGCACTGTTGCCGACCATGTGTCATTCAATGTGAAACAAGGCGAGATAGTGGGATTGCTTGGGCCTAATGGCGCGGGCAAGACAACCTCGTTTTACATGACCACCGGACTTATTATTCCCAACGAGGGTCACGTGTATATCGATGACAAGGAGATTACCGACTTCCCTGTATACAAGCGCGCCCGCGCTGGCATTGGTTATCTGCCTCAGGAGGCAAGCGTGTTTCGCAAGATGTCGGTAGAGGACAACATCATGTCGGTGTTGGAGATGACCAAGCTAACCCATCAACAACAACTCGAAAAACTTGAAAGTCTTATCGCCGAGTTTCGTTTGCAGAAGGTTCGAAAGAACATGGGCGACCGTCTCTCGGGTGGAGAGCGCCGTCGTACGGAGATAGCGCGCTGCCTTGCCATCGACCCGAAATTTATTATGCTTGATGAGCCGTTTGCTGGAGTCGACCCTATTGCCGTTGAGGACATCCAGCATATTGTCTGGCGACTGAAATACCGCAATATCGGCATTCTCATCACCGACCACAACGTGCAGGAAACACTGTCTATCACTGACAGGGCATACTTGCTTTTCGAGGGGCGAATACTGTTTCAGGGTCTCCCGGAAGAGCTATCTGAAAACAAAATCGTGCGAAAGAATTACCTATCCGATAACTTTGTCTATCGCAAGTTCCAGTCAAACGAGGACGACCGCGCTTTCGCTGCCCAGGCACGCAAGCAGTTGCTCAAGGAAATAGGTGCTTAGGGCGTGTTTCGTGCGTCAAGCCAGCCCGTATCGTTAAAAAAACACATTTTATTCTTTATATGTTAGGTGCTTTCGTTAAATAGCACTAACTTTGCAAACCGACTGTGCTTTAACAGTCTACAAGGCAGATACATAACAATAAAAAACAGAAATAAAAGACAATGAAAGTATCATTCGATTGCCCCGATAAAATCAACGGCTTGCTGACCGTTACCATCGAGGAGGACGACTTCAAGAACGATGTCGAGAAAGAACTGAAAAACTACCGCAAGCGTGCCAACGTGCCTGGCTTCCGTCCTGGCATGGTGCCAATGGGTCTTATCCGCCGTCAGTATGGCAACGCCGTGAAGATGGACGTGGTAAACAATAAACTCTCTGAGGAGGTTAACAAGTATATCCAGGACAACAAAATCAATATGCTTGGCATGCCTCTGGGCTCTGAAAAGCAACAGCCCGTTGACCTTGAGAAGGACGCTCCTTACACTTTCATGTTCGACATTGCCGTGGCTCCAGAGTTCGATATCGAGCTTAATGATAAGGACACGATTGACTACTATGACATTACTGTCGACGACAAGCTCGTAGACCAGCAGGTGGACGGTTTCGCTTCTCGCTTCGGTGCTTACAAGAAGGCCGACGAGTACAAGGAGGGTGACGTGCTTAAGGGTGACCTCCGCGAGCTCGACGCTGAAGGCAACACCAAGGAAGGTGGCGTAGAGGTTGAAGGCGCGACGGTTATGCCACAATACCTTAAGGACGAAGACCAGAAGAAGCTCTTTGAGGGCGCCAAGGCCGGCGACATCATCACTTTCAATCCTTACAAGGCTTATGCCGGTGGAGCAGAGGTGGCTACACTTCTTAAGGTAGAGCGCGACAAGAGAGACCAGTATCAGGGCGACTTCAGCTATCAGATCACTGAGGTTCAGCACTTCGAGAAGCACGCCGTGGATCAAGAGTTGTTCGACCAGGTGTTTGGCAAGGACGAGGTGAAAGACGAGAAGGGCTTCCGCGAGAAGATCGCCGAGGAGGTGAAACAGCAGCTCACTACTGATGAGGACTTCCGCTTCTTGCAAGATCTCCGTAAGTATGCCGAGGAGAAGGTTGGTCAATTGACTTATCCAGACGCATTGCTCAAGCGTGTGCTGAAAGAGAACAACAAGGACAAGGACGATGAGTTCATCAACAAGAACTATGAGTCAAGCCTCAAGGACCTCACTTGGAGCCTTATCAAGAACAAACTCGCTGAGAAGGCTCAGGTCAAGGTCAACGACGACGATGTGAAAAATGTTGCCCGTGAGATTGCCCGTGCCCAGTTCGCCCAGTATGGCATGCAGAACGTCGGCGAGGAGTATGTGAACAACTACGCTGATGAGTTGCTCAAGCAGCGCGATACAGTGAACCAATTCGCTGAGCGTGCCGTTGACGAGAAGCTCGTGGCAGCCCTCAAGCCTGTGGTCAAGCTGAACCACAAGGAAATTTCGCTTGAGGATTTCAACAAGATGGTTACAGCCGAGCAGGCATAACATTTATACAAAGACATTTATGAGCTCCGTACGTGTGCAAGGCATGCGTGCGGGGCTTTTTTCGTTGTCTGAAAGCAAATTTTGGTTTTATGAATAAAAAACTACTTCAATTAATTTGTTTTTTGTAAGGGAATTGCTATCTTTGTAAAACGAAAGTTCGACAAATGTTGTGCGAGGTTGTATGCTTGGCATAAAGTTTGTTTCTTAATGAGCCATTGCGAGATTAATCCCATGGCTCGTTAATATTAAAAAGAAGGAAAAACATGAATAACGATTTTAGAAAATTCGCTACGAGAAAGCTTGGCATGGATGGCTTGGTGCTCGATGATGTGGTGAAGGCACAGCAGCGGTATCTCAATCCATACATCCTTGAGGAGCGCCAGCTCAATGTCACCCAGATGGACGTGTTCTCGCGCCTTATGATGGATCGCATCATCTTCCTTGGCACGGAGATAGACGATTATACCGCCAACACGCTTCAGGCGCAGCTGCTTTATCTCGATTCCGTGGACAACGGAAAGGACATCTCCATTTATGTCAATTCGCCTGGTGGCTCGGTCACTGCTGGCCTTGGCATCTACGACACCATGCAGTTCATCACTTCTGACGTGGCAACCATCTGCACGGGCATGGCGGCGTCTATGGCGGCAGTGCTTCTCGTGTCGGGTCAGGAGGGCAAACGCTCCGCTTTGCCTCACAGCCGTGTGATGATTCACCAGCCCCTTGGAGGTGTGCAGGGACAAGCTTCCGACATAGAGATTGAGGCGAAGGAAATACTCAAGTTCAAGAAAGAACTCTACACCATCATCTCTGAGCATTCGCATCAGCCTTACGACAAGGTGTACAAGGACTCTGACCGCAACTATTGGATGACAGCTGAGGAAGCCAAGGAGTATGGCATGATTGACCAGGTATTGAAGAAAAAATAAATGAAAAAGAAGACTTGCAGCTTTTGTGGCCGTAGTGAGGATCAGGTAAAGCTGCTTATTACGGGCATCAACGGTTATATTTGCGAGGATTGCGCGAAACAGGCTTACCAAATAGCCGAGCAGACAGGCGTTTTCGGCAATGGGCAGCAAGAGGCGGAGCCGTACCATCCTAAGAAGAAAGTGCCAAAGCCTGTGGAGATAAAGAAGTATCTTGATGAGTATGTCATTGGACAGGATGAGGCGAAACGCTATCTCTCGGTGGCAGTGTACAACCACTACAAGCGCCTTCAGCAGCCAGAGACGGATGATGGTGTTGAGATAGAGAAGAGCAATATCATCATGGTGGGTTCTACCGGTACCGGCAAGACGCTTTTGGCGCGCACCATAGCCCGTCTCCTCGACGTGCCTTTCACTATTGTGGATGCCACCGTGTTCACCGAGGCAGGATATGTGGGCGAGGACGTGGAGAGCATACTCTCGCGCCTGCTCCAGGTCGCCAACTACAACGTGGCGGCGGCTGAGCGGGGTATAGTCTTCATCGACGAGATTGACAAGATTGCTCGCAAGGCCGACAATCCATCAATCACGCGCGACGTGAGTGGAGAGGGCGTGCAGCAGTCGCTGCTCAAGCTCCTTGAGGGAACCATGGTTAACGTGCCGCCACAGGGCGGACGCAAGCACCCTGACCAGGAGTATATCCATGTCAACACCAAGAACATCTTGTTTATCTGCGGCGGAGCCTTCGACGGCATTGAGCGCAAGATAGCACAGAGGCTCAACACGCACGTGGTGGGATACAACTCCGTGCAAAACACTCGCAACGTGGACAAGAAGGATCTCATGAAGTATATCGTGCCGCAGGATCTTAAGTCGTTCGGTCTCATACCTGAGCTTATCGGTCGTCTGCCGGTGCTCACATACCTCAATCCCCTCGACAAGGAGGCTTTGCGCCGCATTCTCGTGGAGCCGAAAAACTCCATCGTGAAGCAGTATACCAAGCTCTTCGCCATGGATGGCATCACCCTCACGTTTGATGACGACTGTCTCGACTTCATCGTGGACAAGGCGTTGGAATACAAGCTTGGGGCTCGTGGACTGCGCTCCATCGTTGAGGCCATCATCATGGATGCCATGTACGAGATACCGTCCGAGCGTGTGAAGACATTCAAAGTGACGCTCGACTATGCCAAGAAACAACTTGACAAGGCGCACCTGCAGAAATTGGAGTCTGCTTGATGCTCTTTGACCATCCCTAAAACTTGATTATATGAAATTAGATCTTACAGAAGCGCTGAAGAAATATTTTGGCTTTGTTGCCTTCAAGGGCGATCAGGAAGCCATCATCACCAACCTCATGGAGGGCAACGACACGTTTGTGCTCATGCCCACCGGTGGGGGTAAGAGCCTCTGTTACCAATTGCCGTCCTTGCTCATGGAGGGCACCGCCATTGTGGTGTCCCCGCTTATCGCCTTGATGAAGAACCAGGTGGATGTAATCAATGGCTACAGCGAGGACGACTCGGTCGCTCATTACCTCAATTCCTCGCTCAATCGCGCGGCGATAAACCGTGTGGAAAGCGATGTGAAGTCGGGCAAGACGAAGTTGCTATATGTGGCTCCGGAGTCGCTCAACAAGGAGGACAACTTGTCCTTCTTCCAGTCGTTTAAGATCTCTTTCATAGCCGTGGACGAGGCTCACTGCATTTCTGAGTGGGGACACGACTTCCGACCGGAATACCGCAATATCAAGCCTACGATAGACAAGATTGCCGCGGCGGGTAACGTGCCTCACATCCCCGTGATAGCACTCACGGCTACAGCTACCGACAAGGTGAGAATCGACATCAAGACCAATCTCGGTATGCCGGATGCCAAAGAGTTCAAGAGCTCGTTCAACCGCCCTAATCTTTACTATGAGGTCAGGCAGAAGGTGAGCGACGAGGATACCGACAGCCAAATCATCAAGTTTATAAAGATGCACGAGGGCAAGAGCGGAATAATCTATTGCCTCTCGCGCAAGAAAGTGGAGGAACTTGCCAAGAAACTGACGCTCAACGGTTTTCGTGCGGCTCCATACCACGCGGGCTTGGACAATGAGGTGCGAGCCAAGACTCAAGACGACTTCTTGAAGGAGAATATCGACATAATCGTGGCCACGATAGCTTTCGGAATGGGCATCGACAAACCTGACGTGCGTTTCGTCATCCACTACGACATACCCAAGAGCCTCGAAGGATACTATCAGGAGACAGGTCGAGCTGGCCGTGATGGTGGAGAGGGCATTTGCATCGCTTTCTATTCCCCAAAGGATTTGAAGAAGCTGAGCAAGTTCATGGACACCAAGAGCGAGATGGAGAAAGAGATAGGCCGTCAGCTCCTGGACGAGACAAAAGCCTACGCCGAGACTTCCGTTTGTCGTAGAAAAGTGCTTCTCAACTATTTTGGCGAGGCGTATCCCAAGGACAATTGTGGCAATTGCGACAATTGCAAACGCCCTAAGAAATTCATTGAGGCGACCGATGCCTTGGAATGTGTGCTCTCGGCGATTAAGGCGTTGAAAGGACAATACGAGCAGAACTATGTCGTCGATTTCGTTCGTGGCCGTGCCACGGACCATATCGTCAGGGATGGCAACGACAAGCTGCCTGAATTCGGCAACGGCAAGGAAATCAACAACGACATAGCGTCCATCTGGAATCCCGTCATTCGTCAAGGCATGATAGCCGGATTCATAAGGAAAGACATTGAGCACTACGGGCTCTTGAAAATTACGCCTTCCGGAAAGGAATGGCTCAAGGAGCCGCGCCCGTTCTCAGTTGTCCCCGACCGGGAGTTCATGGATAGCGATGACGGTGGAGAGGGAGGCACGTCCGCTCTCGACTTGCCTTTGTACCAACAGCTCAAAGGCTTGCGCCACGACGTGGCAAAGAAGCACAACCTTCCACCTTATGTCGTTTTCCAGGACATTTCGCTCACGCAGATGGCAACCACATTCCCCCAAACCATGGAGGAGTTGCAGCAGATTCAAGGCGTGGGGCAAGGCAAGGCGCGCAAGTTCGGCAAGCCGTTCATAGAGTTCATCAAGAAATATTGCGAGGAGAACGATATTGAGCGTTCCGACATCATGAGGGTCATCACCCTGCCAAACAAGTCGAAACGCAAGCTCAAGATTATAGAGATGATAGACCGTCGCCTTCCGTTGGACGAAATAGCGGAGACGCAGGGGCTTGACTTCGACGAGTTGCTCGACGATATTGAGTCGATAGTGAACAGCGGCACGAAAGTCAATATCGATTATTATCTCAATGACGAAGATGTCATCGACCAAGACGAGATGCAAGACATCCTCGACTATTTCCGTCACTCCGATACTGACGACATCGACACCGCCATAGACACTGTGGACATCTACGATGATGACGAGGGCCTCACGGCGGAGGAAAAGGCGCGTCTCGTGCTCATCAAGTTCCTTTCCGACGCTGGCAACTGATTTTGTCGGCATTGTCATTATTTTCCCATCAGATTATCACGCATTTCGCATTATAAGAGTTAAGAGGCGGCCCCACGGTCGCCTCTTAACTCTTTTTATAGCATTTATTTATGCGATATTGATGATTTATTGACGATTTATTGCTAATTTTGCATGCAATAAATTTATAAGGTAACTTTCTATGTCATCATTTGTTGCAGATAAAATTGTAATGGACGGTCTTACTTTCGACGACGTCCTCCTTATTCCTGCTTATTCCAATGTATTGCCAAAACAAGTAAGCCTTCAGGCCCGCTTCTCCCGACACATTCAGCTCAACATTCCATTCGTGACGGCTGCCATGGACACTGTCACGGAGTCTTCGATGGCCATTGCCATTGCTCGTGAGGGTGGTATTGGCGTTATCCATAAGAATATGTCTATAGATGAGCAGGCTCGACAGGTGGCTATTGTCAAGCGTGCCGAGAACGGCATGATTTATGACCCCGTGACCATCCGTCGCGGAAAGACCGTTCACGATGCTCTCAAGATGATGGCCGAGTACCATATCGGTGGCATTCCGGTAGTGGATGGCGAAAACCATCTCGTGGGTATTGTCACAAACCGTGACTTGCGTTTCGAGCGTCATATGGATCGTCTCGTGGACGAGGTGATGACAAAGGAAAACCTTGTCACCACGCACCAGCAGACAGACCTCGCCAATGCCGCGCAAATTCTGCAAGAAAACAAGATTGAGAAACTTCCAGTCGTGGATGGAGAGAACCACCTCATCGGCTTGATTACATACAAGGACATCACCAAGGCGAAGAACAAGCCAAACGCTTGCAAGGACGACAAGGGTCGCCTTCGCGTCGCGGCAGGTGTCGGCGTCACGGTCGATACCTTGGAGCGCGCGCAGGCTCTCGTGGACGCTGGCGTCGATGCCATAGTCATCGACACGGCCCATGGCCATTCCGCCGGTGTGGTGGGCAAGCTCCACGAGGTTAAGAGTGCCTTCCCTGACCTTGACGTGGTGGTGGGCAACGTCGCCACGGGTGCCGCGGCTAAGTATCTCTACGACAATGGTGCCGATGGCGTGAAAGTCGGCATAGGCCCAGGTTCTATCTGCACCACTCGCGTGGTTGCGGGTGTCGGCGTGCCACAGCTCTCTGCTGTCTACGACGTGTTCAGCGTCTTGAAAGACACCGACGTGCCACTTATCGCCGATGGAGGCTTGCGCTATTCCGGCGACATCGTGAAGGCCCTCGCCGCTGGTGGCAACTGCTGCATGATTGGCTCATTGGTGGCTGGCACCGAGGAGAGCCCTGGCGATACCATCATCTACAACGGTCGTAAGTTCAAGACATATCGTGGCATGGGCTCTTTGGAGGCCATGGGCCAGAAGAACGGCTCCAAGGATCGCTATTTCCAGAGCGACACCACCGACGTGAAGAAACTGGTGCCAGAGGGTATCGCTGGCCGCGTGCCTTACAAGGGCACCGTGCAGGAGGTCCTCTACCAGTTGACAGGTGGCTTGCGTTCAGGCATGGGCTATTGTGGCGCGCACAACATCGATGAGTTGCACAACGCCAAGTTCACTCGCATCACCAATGCAGGTGTCATGGAGAGCCATCCACACGACATCACCATAACCTCGGAAGCGCCAAACTACTCGCGTCCGGGCGAAGAATAAAGCATGAAAATAAGAAACACTTTTTTATCAGCCATGGCAGCCATTGCTACGATAGGGGCAATGGCTGTGCCGTCAGGAAGGGTCTCGTCTTCCTTCGCCATGGGCAACGACTCGTCTGAGACCGTGGCCGGCACTTCAAAGGCCGTGGAGGTCGTGGTTCCTCAACAGTCGGTTATCGATGAGGTAATCTGGGTAGTGGGCGATGAGCCTATACTCAAGTCGGATGTTGAGGAAATGCGTATGCAGGGTCTTGCCGAGGGTATCAACTTCGGCAGTGATCCCGATTTCTCCATTCCTGAGCAGATTGCCGTGCAGAAACTTTTCTTGCACCAAGCCGAGATAGACTCTATCGAGGTGACGGAGTCGGAGGTGGCGACGGGCGTGAACCAGCAAATCAACCGTTGGGTTGAAATGGCTGGCTCGAAGGAGAAACTTGAGGAATATCGCAAGCAGAGCATTAGCGACATGCGCTCCGAGTTGCACGACCAGTTTCGCGACCAGCAGCTCATCCAGAAGATGAAAGAGAAGTTGGTGAAGGACGTCAAGGTCACTCCTGCCGACGTGCGCGCCTATTTCAGAAACCTCCCTCAAGATAGCGTTCCTTTTGTCCCTACCGAGGTGGAGGTCGAGATTCTTGTCAGTGCGCCTCGCATCAAGCAGAGCGAGATCAACAGGGTCAAGGACGAGTTGCGCAACTTCACCGACCGTGTCAACAAGGGTGAGACCACGTTCTCAACCCTCGCCCGTCTCTATTCGGAGGATCCTGGGTCTGCCCGTCAGGGTGGTGAGTTGGGTTACACGGGGCGTGGCGTGCTTGATCCAAGTTTTGCGGCCGTGGCTTTCAACCTTACCGACCCTAAGAAGGTGTCGAAGATCGTGGAGTCGGAGTTCGGCTATCACATTATACAGCTTATCGACAAGCGTGGCGACAAAATCAACGTGCGCCATATCCTCCTGAAGCCGAAGGTCTCTCAAGACGAGATCGATGGAGCCACCCACAGGCTCGACTCCATCACCAACGACATCAAGGCCGGCAAGTTCTCGTTTGAGGAGGCGGCCTCGTACCTCTCTGATGACAAGGACACCCGCAACAACGAGGGTCTGATGTCAAACAACACGTCGAGCGGAATGACGTCTCGCTTCCAGATGAAAGACCTGCCCACTGAGGTGGCGAGAGTGGTAGACACGTTGAAGGTGAACGAGATTTCCAAGCCTTTTGAGATGATAAACTCTAAGGGAAAGACTGTCGTGGCGGTCGTGAAGCTCAAGAGCCGCATTCTCGGTCACAAGGCGACCATCACCGAGGACTTCCAGGTGATGAAAGACGTGGTGCTCAACAAGGAGCGTGAGAAGACCATACACGATTGGGTGGTCGATAAGATAAAGCATACCTATGTGCGCATGTTGCCGCAGTATCGTGTGCCAGGGAAATACGAATACCAGGGATGGGTGAAATCTTAAGAAATAGGGGAAGGGTGTTGTCACTCTTCCTTTTTGTGGTTCTGGTGGTGTGTGGAATGACTCCTTCGCGCAAAAGGCAGAGGGAGCTTCGCAAGGTTGACACGCGCGTGTATCTCAAGCATGCCGATGAGTTGAAATATGACCAGTTCGGTCCCAACCCCGATGCCCAGGTTGCGAAAGGCCACGTGCATTTTCTCAACCGTGGTGCCACGTTGCTGTGCGACAGTGCTTACTACTATCAAGCCACCAATTCTTTTCGTGCTTTCGGCCATGTGCGTTTCCGTCAGGGCGACACGTTGTCGCTCACGTGCGATAACGCGTGGTACGATGGTGAAGGCCAGATGATGCAGGCGCGAAAAGATGTCGTGTTGCATCATCGTGGCCAAGTTCTTTACACGGACAGTCTCAATTATGACCGTCTGTACGACAATGCTTACTTTTTTAAGGGTGGACGCCTCGTTGACGGGAAAAACAAGCTCTCGTCCGACTGGGGCGAATACAACACCAAGACGCGCCAGGCGGTGTTCTATTACGACGTGCAGTTGCACACGCCAAAGAATCGCGTGTCTACGGACACGTTGTATTATGACACCAAGAAGTCTATAGCCCATATCGTGGGCATGTATACCCCTAACCGTGGGCTTGGTCGTCCAGGGCCGTCTGTCATCCACAACCAGGGTGGGGTGGTGAAGACCACCGATGCCTTCTTCAACACCAAGACCGACAGGGCGCGTCTCTATGGTCGCTCGACAGTGGTAGACAAGGAGAAAACCATTACTGGCGACACGTTGTTTTATAACAGTACCACTGGCCGCAACCACGGCTATGGCAACGTGGTCTTCGTTGACAAGAAAAACAAGAACAAGTTGACGGCTGGAGAAGTGGCCTACAACGAGAAGACAGGCAAGGGATTCGCCACAAAGAAAGCCCTCGTGGTCGACTTCTCGCAGAAAGACACTCTCTATATGCACGCCGACACGCTTCGCATAGAGACGTTCAACATCAATACCGACAGCGTTCATCGTCGCGTGCACGGCTATGACCACGTGCGTGCCTATCGCGCTGATTTCCAGGCCATGTG
>DAINOS010000066.1:0-12425 GCA_036743855.1 Prevotella sp.
ACCAAGGACGAGAACGGCAAGAACTTCCGCCCCGATGTCATCGTGCGATTCCCGGAGGGCAGGAGCGTGGTCATCGACTCGAAGGTCTCTCTCACCGCCTACACCGATGCCCTTGCCGCCGACAACGATGCCGACCGGGAGCGTCTGATGAAAGCCCACGCCCAGAGCGTGCGCAAGCATATCGACGAACTCGCCGAGAAGGACTATTCCAAGTTGGTGGACGATGCCATCGGCTTCGTGCTGATGTTCATCCCGAACGAGACGAGCTACATCGCCGCGATGAAACAGCAGCCCGACCTCAGCCGCTATGCCTATCAGAAGAAAATCATCATCATCTCGCCGAGCAACCTACTCATGGCGCTCCAGCTCGCCTACAACCTCTGGCAGTATGACCGTCAGAACAAGAACGTGGAGAAAATCGTGAAGACAGCCGCCGACCTCTATGACAAGGTGTCTGGATTTGAAGACACCTTCATGGGCATCGGCGACACGATTACCAAATTGTCAGCAACATTCGACAAGGCGAAGAAGCAGCTCTACGACGGCGCGGGCAACGTGATGCGAAGGGTGGAGAGCCTGAAAGGGCTCGGTGTGACGCCTAAGAAGCAAATCAAGGGGTTGGAGGAGTAAGGTCAGCCAAAGCCTTGATGTTTCGCATCAGCCCCTCATATTTTGCGCGCTTCACGGCGGAGCCTTTGAAGAGCCGACGATAGTCATCCACAGTCAAGTTGTCCCATTTTTGTCGCGTCATGCCCAACAGTTCCTCACGCGGCTGAAGTAGCGGCTCGGTGGTGGGCGTGGCGAAACGGTTCCAAGGGCAGGCTCGTTGGCAACGGTCGCAGCCATAGAATGTATCACCCATTGCAGCCTTGGCATCAACGGATAGCTCACCGCGGTTCTCTATGGTCTGGTAAGAAAGGCACCGCCTTGCGTCAAACATCGTGATGTCGCCGTAGCCTTCCACTCGCTTTGCAGGCAGACTGACTGCATGTGTGGGGCAAGAATCAACGCAACGATGGCACGTGCCACAGCGGTTGGGCTTGGGCGAGTCGGGCGGAAGCTCCACGTTGATAAACAATTCGCCGAGGAAGAACTCACTTCCAGCGTGAGGAATGATGAGCTGCTGATTCTTGCCTATCCATCCCAATCCGGCTTGCACCGCCCAGTAACGCTCCAACACGGGAGCTGTATCCACGAAAGCGCGATAATCGGCTATGCCAACACTGGCGGCAAGCTCACGCAGCTTTTGCTTCACTATGTCGTGGTAATCAAGCCCCAACGCATAGTCGGCAAGCTGCGGCTCTCCATCCGGCAGTCGACGGGCTGGGAAATAATCGAGCGCCACCACCACGATAGTTCTCACCCCAGGCACAAGCAGGCGGGGGTCGAAACGTTTGTCAAGGTTGTTTTCAAGATAAGCCATGTCCGCGTTGCGACCGTCAGCGAGCCAGTCAAGGTAATGCCGTCTCATGGCATCGGTCACGGGGCAGGCTTGGGCAAAGCCACAAACGAAAAAGCCGAGGCGGGAAGCTTCGGCTTTTATTTTGTCTTTCAATGATTTACCTGTGAGCATCTATTTACATTAAGATGTGAGCATCTATTCGCGGTAAAAACGGTAACGTGTCAAACAACGACTTTATTCAAACGTCTTGAACTCATAGCCTTGGCTTTTCAGCCACGCGAGACTCTCCGGGAGAGCCGTGCGCAACTTGTCTATCGCCTTCAGCGAGTCGTGAAACGTGATGATGGAGCCATTGCGGGCGTATCGTTTCACGTTGTTCACCACATCGCGAGCCGTCATCCATTTGGAATAGTCGCGCGTGACGAGATCCCACATTATTATCTTATAGTAGCGGTTCACCCACCAATACACGTCCGCCTTCATCCAGCCGTGGGGCGGCCTGAAGAGATGCGCCTTTATCAGCTCATTGGCCATCGCCACGTCTTGACCGTAGGTTATGGCCATGTGCTTCAAGCTGCCGAGATGATGGAAGGTGTGGTTTCCCACTTGGTGACCCTCCTCCACTATACGGTTGTAGAGGTCATGGTATCTCAGCACGTTCTCCCCCACCATGAAGAAAGTGGCCTTCGCGCCATACTCCTTCAAGGTGTCGAGGATAAACGGTGTCGATTCGGGTATGGGCCCGTCATCGAAAGTGAGGTAAACGGAGTGGTCGTGCCTATCCATCCGCCAGACGGCCTTTGGGTAAATCCAGCGCAACCACTTCGACGGTTGTTCGATGAACATCGCTTGTCAGGGTTTATTGCTGCACCGTGCCGCCCTGCGCCATGTAGCGCGCGTAGAGGCGTTGCATGGTGGCCTGCTGTTGCTTAGCGAGTTTTGCGTCGAAGAGCTTTGTCACCTCCGCGGTCTGGTCCATGATGGACAACTGCGTCAGCACGTCGCGAGCCGATTGCTGGAAGCGGATGCCTTGCAGGCTGAGGTAATAGTTGACGTATTGCTCGGCGTTGTCAAACACTTTCTTGTCATACTTCGTGGCGTTTGCCTTGTCGCCTATGAGGGCGTAAGCCTTGGCGATGTCAGAGCCGCCCGACATATAGTTTATCGGCACGTTGTACTCCGGTATCTCCTTCATGGCCTTGGCGAGAGCCTTCCTTGCGAGGTCTTTCCTACCATCGGCAATAAGGTGCAAGGCGAGCGTGGCGAAGAGGCGGCGATGCGTGTAGCACATCCTCATCACGGTCTCGTCGATATACAGTCCAGGCTGCGACAGTCCACCATAGCGGAAGCGTTCCATCATGTTGTGATAGGTCTTCATGGTGTCGAAGTTCTTAGCTCCGGGCTTGTTGGTGGTGAACGGCGTGATGCGGTTGGCGAGACCTTCCTGCACGAAATTGTCGCCAAGGTTCATGAAGTTCTCCTCGCCCACGGTGATGGCCACATAGAGCGGACGTGTCCAGTTGCACTGGGCAATCATCTCAAGCATCATGAGGTCATTCTTGTAGAGGGCATTCTTGCCCTTGAGCGAGATGACCATTCGGTCTGGTATGGTGTCGGAAGCCATCATCATGCCACTCTTGCGCACGGCGTTCTTGTCGATGGTGACGAAGACGGTGTCGGTCGGGATGACGTGGAAGTCTTGGCTCTTTGAGCGCACCCAGTATTTGAGGATGTTTTTCAACTCAAACGGGTCGTTGCCAAACTGTGCCCTTGCCTCTGCAGGGTTCTGCTTGTAGAACTGCTTGATCTGGTCCTTGAGCGAAGGTTGCACCTCTATATACTCGTTGGTGCCGGAGCAATAGTCGAGCCTTGGCCACGTGATGGGCACCGCGGGCGAGTTGTATGCCGGGCGCTTCATCTGGTCGATATACCAGTCGGTCTGCAAATAAGAGAGGTTGCAGACGCGCGCATCGGTCCTCACGCCCTCGGTCTCCTGGTTGTACCAGAGCGGGAAGGTGTCGTTGTCGCCATTGGTGAATATTATCGGGTCGCCCTTGTCTTGCAGCGACATGAGGTAGTTGCGTCCGAAGTCGCGGCAAGTGTATCGTCCGGAGCGGTCGTGGTCGTCCCACGTCTGCGATACCATCTGCAGAGGCACGAGCAGACAGAGCATGCCGATGACGGCGGCGAGAGCCACGCGGTTCATCTTCACGCGCTTGCCCAGCAGGTCGTAGAGTGCCGCCACGCCCATGCCGCACCAGATGGCGAAGGCATAGAACGAGCCCGCGTAAGCATAGTCGCGCTCACGAGGCTGCACTGGTGTCTGGTTGAGGTATATCACGATAGCGAGACCTGTCATGAAGAACAGGAAGAACACAACCCAGAACTGGCGTATGCCGCGACGGCCGCGGAACGCTTGCCAGAAGAGGCCGATGAGACCAAGGATGAGAGGCAGGCAATAGAACACGTTGTGCCCCTTGTTGCCCTCGGGGTTGGTCACTGGGTCATAGGCTTGCAGGTCCTTGGGCAGTTTCGACTGGTCGCCAAGGCGCGCGTTGTCGATAAACGGTATGCCGGTAATCCAGTTGCCATGCTCCAACTCTCCATTGCCTTGGATGTCGTTTTGGCGACCTGCGAAGTTCCACATGAAGTAGCGCCAGTACATGAAGTTGCACTGGTAAGACAGGAAGAACTGTATGTTGTCTATCTGCGATGGCACTTTCACGGTCATCTGCTCGCCACAGCGGTCGTAAGGCACCTCGGTGCCGTTGACGCCGCCCATCCACGACTCATAGTCTTGAGCGTGGCTGGAGTCGTACATGCGTGGGAATATCATGTTCTGCGCGTAGACATACTTGTCCTTGTGCGTCACCACGATATAGGAGTCTTTCTCGTTTTTCGACGACTTCTCCTTGCGGCTGTAAACTGGTGCGCCCGATTTCATCACGGGCTTGCACATGTCGCCGTCTTGCTGCAACGCCACCTGCGAGGTGTAGGCCTGGCCGTAGAGCAACGGGCGGTCGCCATACTGGTCGCGGCTGAGATAAGAGCCAAGGGTGAAGATGTCCTCTGGCGAGTTCTGGTCCATTGGCGGGTTGGCCACGGAACGGATCACGACGAGGGCATAAGAAGAGTAGCCTATCATCAGCATGAGCATGCAGAGCAGGGCGGTGTTCTTGAAACGTGAGGTAACGAGATACACCGGTTTCTTCTCGACAATCTTCTTGCGGTTGAGCAGGAAGGCGACGATGGCGAGCACGATGACGCCAATGATAAACGCCGACCAGCCATAGCCATAGAACGGTATGCCGATGAGGGCGAACGAGAGCAGGAACGATATGTTCTCGCGCTTCACACTGCGTGCGGCGAAGCTCTCATAGATGGCCCAAATGGTGCACCCCACGAGACAGGCTATGTAGATGATGAGTCCCGTGTTGAACGGCAGGCCAAGGGTATTGACGAAGAACAGCTCAAACCATCCGCCCACGGTCACGATGCCTGGCACCACGCCATAGAGCACGGCGGCGAGGATGACGAAGCTGATGCACAGCGCTATGAGCGAGCCTTTCACCTCCACGTTGGGGAAACGCTTGTAGCAATACACCAGCACGATGGCTGGGAGGCACAAGAGGTTGAGCAAGTGGACGCCGATGGAGAGACCTGTCATGTAGAATATCAGCACGAGCCAACGGTCGGAGTGAGGCTCGTCGGCATGGTCTTCCCACTTCAGTATGAGCCAGAACACCACGGCTGTGAACGCCGAGGAATAGGCATAGACCTCACCCTCTACGGCTGAGAACCAGAACGTGTCGGACCATGTGTAGATGAGCGCGCCCACCATGCCCGAAGCCTCGATAGCGATTGTCTTGGCGAGGGTCAACTCGCTCCAGTCTTTCACTATGAGCTTGCGCACGAGATGCGTGATGGTCCAGAAGAGGAAGAGGATGGTCGTGGCTGAAAGCAGCGCCGACATGGTGTTCACCATTCGCGCCACCTGAGACGGGTCGCTCGCGAAATGGGAGAAGAGGTTGGCGGTGAGCATGAAGAATGGTGCCCCTGGCGGGTGGCCGATCTCCAGTTTGTAGCCTGTGGTGATAAACTCAGGACAGTCCCAGAACGAGGCTGTCGGCTCAATGGTAGACACGTAGGTGAAGGCGGCAATCACGAATGCCACCCAGCCAAGGACCGTGTCCACTAAACGGTATTGTTTCATCTTTACCTTATAAATACTGTTGAGTTACTGCAATAATTCCGTGCAAAGTTACTCAATTTATCACAGTTGGCAAATATAATATGCCGCAAAATGCCCACTTACTTTTTTTTAACCAAAAATTGGGAATGTCATTTTATGATTTGTGACAAGTGGTTCTTTGCCTCAGACAATGATATGACATTATGGTTGTGCAGCTTGTTTTCCGCCGATACCATCCTGTCCAGCACCGGCACAAATTCGCCGAGCATGAATACCACCCTCAGCTCATCCTTCTCGCCATTGCGCAGCTGTCGTATCTTCGACAGCTTCTTGAACCCTACTGATTCTATCTCATATAGTCCTTGCACCTTACCTGCCACCACAGGCAGCAGATATTCCAACGCCTGTATGTCCAGTTCATCAAAATCAAGGCTTCCAGTATAGTAGGTTTTTGCTTGGTTTGTCTTGAACAGTTCTATTTCTGGATTGCTTGCCTTGACATATCCGACATACACCAGTTTCTCCGAAACGTCCTTGTGCGTGTAGTGCAGCCCGCGTTGCGGCACACTGTCCTCAATCTGTTCAAGCACAGTCTCGTCAAGCAACACCTTTCTCAAATGGTCTTCCAGCAGCAGTCCGCTGTCCTCATTCGGCAAAAGCGGAAAGGCACCAATGTTCACTTCTTCTATTGACCGCAAGAAATAAGGCAAGTCCTTGTCCCCGTTACGCATCTTTTCAAGCAATTTATGCTCGTCCATGCGTCCAGGGAAAAGAATATAACCGCCGATAATCTCCTTTGAAAACCTCTTTTCGCCACGCCTTCCGTAATATATGGCATCGCGATAGTGGTGCATGGCGTCAAGCGTCTCACTCACAGGCTCGTCAATGACATTCTTCACTTGTTCATCGCCATCGCCCTTCACACGATATTTTGCATCGTATAGATAAGTAAGGGTTATGTCGCGGTCGTGCTTGTGTATGTGCATCACGATGTCCGGCTTTTGCTCTGTCGTTGCCGAGCGCATCTCGGCGGTGGCACTGCGACTGAACGAATACTGATAGCCCACTTCCACACGATCCTCGCTCTTGGGATTGATATAGGTAATGCCGCCACTCAATGTGCCTCCATTAAATAGGTCGAAGGCATTCAGCGTGTCCTCGTGTATGTACTTCAAGATATGCTCCTTGTTGAGAGGATCGATGCCGAGCACCTTGCACACGAGTTGCTTCACCTTCAAGAAACACCAAAGTTCATACAGTTTCCATATTGGTTGAACTCCTACTGATGTTTCACCCTGTATGAGGTCCAGTCCGTTCTGGAGCATTATCCAATAGCGGTACACCTGCGAGTAGCCGCTGCGCTGCTGCATCACCATGCTTTGCTGGCGGAATCCGTCAAACCGTCCTATGCCACGGAAGAAAGAATTCATGCGAAGTGTCTGGAGCTCGCGCTGCTTGTCTTTCAAGTTCTCTATCTCACTGTCGGAGGAACTTTCGCCTATACGGTCAAGCAACCTGGCGAGACGTTCGCCTATACTTTCGAGGGTGTATTTCACGAAACGGTTTTCCCGCGTGTCGAGCGTGGCTTCGGTGCGTTCCGTACGATAGTAACGGCGCACGGCTTTCTCCGCGTTAATCTTGCGGTCATTGACAAACCTTTCTTCCAGCTGTGGTGTCCACGACTTTATGCGGTCTGCCTTCCGATATTCCTCAATCTGCCTCATCTTGTTGTGCGGCTGATGGATGATGAAGCGCACCGACCTCACATAGCTGTCCACTATCTGCTTGAACACCGACAGCCATATTAGTTCGTTGTTGGCCTCGTGTCCTATCTCAAACTGCTGGAACGTGAGCGTGAGATAGCGGAACACCAAATCGCCGTACTCCTGCCGTATCTGCTGGATTATCACATTGAGGTCGTCCTTGGTGTCGAGCTTTGGCGAAAGAACGTCAAACTCTACTTTGTGGATGTGCTTGCCCTCCGCATTATGGTACTCAAACTTCAACGCGAAATGGCCGGGCTGGTTCAGAAAGTCGATATTGCTGTTCAATATGTATTCGCCCCTTGACGTGTGCACGCTGCTGAACATTGCCTCCACGTCCTTGTTGGGATGGATGACGCGTGGCTCTTCCGTAGCGTCATAGAATGTGAGAGTGAGGTTATACTTGTGGTCTTCAAAGAACACGGGACGGGCGTTGTGCCACGACTCCTCTTCCACTTCCTCAAGTTGGCTGGTATCGGCATTGTATATGCGGAGCTTGCCGCCGCTTGCCATCGCATAGTCACAATACTCTTCGGGCGGGAGCTTTCTTGCCCTCACCTTGAACTTCTTCCAGGAAGCGGCAATGTCGGTGCTGCTTGCCTGTATGGTGTACGAGTCACCGTAGTCGTATCGCAACAGCTCCATAAGGCATGTTCGTGGTTAGAAGAAGTTGGTGTAGTAGTTGCCGAGCTTCCCGTCCATCTCGTCAAGTTTGCCTATTACCTTATCATACAGCTCGTCTGTCTCGCCTTCCTGCGGGGCGAAATGTCTTGCAACAAACGCCTTAAGGTCTTTCAGCACGTTGCTCTTGCCTTCGTTGGTTTCGAGCTGCCGCTTTTCTCCCTGCACTCTCGGCAACACTTTTTCTAACAGCACGGCAAGCACGGCTTCTTTTATCAAGCCTTCGATGTTTTCCGGAAAACTGTTCTGCTCAATGAGTGTGCTTAGATACAGCACAAGCTCGTTCTGCACTCTGTAGCTCACACGGAACGGCGTGTCGTTCAGCACTCCGTTTATGCTGTCGGCATCCGCCTTGCCATCAGAATCGCCAAGGAGAGCGGGAATCTCCGTCTTTATCTTGTCGGAATATTTGGCGAAACGCTCATCGTCAAGCACCTCGTAGGCCCTCACAAACTGCGGTTTGAACACGCTTAGCGGCACTGGCTCGTCACGGTATTCGAGCAAAGCCCTGCTCTCATCGCTGAACATGGCTGCCATGCTGCCGCCGTTCATCTCTATCGTGAAAGCACGGTCTATCACCTTGCGCGAGAACTGGTGGGTAGTATCGTCCATGTTCACCGTGCCTATGACAAAGAGGTTTTCGGGCAGCGAGAGTCCGTTGTCCTTCAGATAGCTGACGATTTCCGCGTCCTCTTCCGAATAAAGCGGTATGCTTTTGTAATGCTTCCCATCATTTGTCATGTTGGGATTGCCGGGATCTTCCTCCTTTTCGAATAGTTTGCAGTTGGCAAACGTCTCTTTCTTCAGCAGCGGTTGTGTCTTTATCTTGCCGCCAACTCGCTTGCGCGTTTCAAGCACACTGAGATATTCGGCAAAATACTGCTCCACTGGGGCAAGGTTCATTTCGTCAAGGCAAAGGAAAAATGGAGTGTCATTGTTCTTTATTGCCTTATATACAAAGCGGATGAAGTCGGTCAGCTCATACTTGCCCGTCAATGCGCTGAAATAGCCGAGCAATTCTGTGGAGTCGTGCCAGTTGGGCTTCACCTCCACCAAACAATAGTTTCCAGGAGCGGTCTCGCCACGCAGCCTGTCGGGACAAGTCATGTAGGCAAGTTCTTGAACCTTTTGACTTTTACCTGTGCCGGAGATACCAGCGAGAAGAAGAAACGGCTTGGTGCGGAGAGCGGTGATGTATTTGGCAGCTTTATTTTCTGTTATTGAAACAATGGATTCTGAGTGCCTGCCATCAGAAATGACAATTTCATTATCATTATCTTTTAGTTGTATTCCGAAGTCATTTTTCATAAGAACTTTGTAAATACGCATACCTTTACTGAGTTCTTTGGACATGCTTTCTGTTAGGTTAGCCGAACGAATAATCTCTGTTAGATTTTGGTTTTCAAGTTCCTTTCCATATTTAATTGCAAACAGATAATAAGAAAGAGACCCTAACTTCTCGTTCATTTCTTTGAGAGCAGTAACAAGCTCGTCAAATCTCTTGTTATTTTGCATCATATTTCAACTATATTCACACCTACACAGTAATAAAGTTCAAGAAAATCTTCATTACAGACAGTATCTACATCTGCAAAAATAAGAGATTCTTTATTTGCTCTGTATTATGTTCTATTTATTACTCTGTTTCTCTTTTTTCCTCACTAAACGCCTTAATCTCGTCAGTAAGTACTTTCTGTAATTGTTCCTTTGGCACTATCAGTTGATAGTCTGCCACGCCTATCGGCTTGCCCATTCAAAAGCAGCACATTGTGCGACCATGGCAAAAGTGCTACGGAGCGTAGCACTTTGACGTGCCTGGCAATTTCCTGTCGCGCGTGCTCAATTACCGCGACAGCCTGTCGCAGTATTGCAGCATAGTCTTCATGCGCCATTGGAAAATTCGTATTTTGTTCATTCATTGTGAGCAACCTTTCTTTTCGCAATATGTGGGCGGTTTTCCTTGGTAGGGTTTAGTCCTCTCGAACACTGTCTCGCCACACAAAGGGCAATTTCTTGCAAAATTACAAAAATTAATGGTTATATGTTGATTCGTGAGGGTTAAATATACTTACTCGCGATTTTTTCGAACTGGTCAAAAAGATTGCCTCTATTGTCGTTAACACAAATTACCGTTCGGGTTGCGGACGGGCACAGGGCCCGCCCCTGCAAAGCATTTGATAATCAACGCATAGCTGTCAATCAACGCATAGCCGCTTGCGGCGTAGCATCTTTAAAATCCTTGAAATCCGTGTGAGATAAAAGAAAAAAAAGTCCCACACCGCCAGTAGCGGTGTGGGACCATATCAATTAATGTTTAGCGTCGGTTTAGAGGCTGCGATCCAGACGAGTGTAACCGTAGCGAGCCTCAGAGCCAAGCTCCTCCTCGATGCGGATGAGCTGGTTGTACTTGGCCATACGGTCTGTGCGGCTCATAGAACCAGTCTTGATCTGACCGCTGTTTGTAGCCACGGCGATGTCGGCGATAGTGGTGTCCTCTGTCTCGCCTGAACGGTGAGAAGTGACAGTGTTGTAGCCATGACGGTGAGCCATCTCGATAGCCTCGAGAGTCTCTGTCAGAGAACCAATCTGGTTGACCTTGATGAGGATGGCGTTAGCCACGTGCATCTTGATACCCTTCTCCAGGAACTTGGTGTTTGTGACGAAGAGGTCATCACCAACGAGCTGAACCTTGTTGCCGATCTTGGCTGTGAGCTTCTGCCAGCCCTCCCAGTCGTTCTCGTCGAGACCGTCCTCGATAGAGGCGATAGGATACTTGTTGCAAAGCTCCTCAAGGTAAGCGATCTGGCCCTCGTCGTCGAGCTCCTTGCCGTTAGGATCCTTAGGCATGCCGTTGTTGAGCTGCTTGTAGTTGTAGTACCACTTGCCGTCCTTGTTTGTAGCGAACTCAGAAGCGGCGCAGTCCATAGCGATTGTGACGTCCTTGCCCGGCTCGTAGCCAGCGTCCTTCACAGCCTGGCAGATGCTCTCAAGAGCGTCGTCGATGCCGTTGAGCGCGGGAGCGTAACCACCCTCATCGCCTACGGCTGTAGAAAGGCCGCGCTTCTTCAGGAGCTTGCCCAGAGCGTGGAACACCTCAGCGCCGCAGCGGATGGCTTCCTTCTCGCTCTTTGCTGAACGAGGCTGGATCATGAACTCCTGGAATGCGATAGGAGCTGATGAGTGAGCGCCACCGTTGATGATGTTCATCATAGGAACAGGCAATGTATAGCTGTTGCAGCCGCCGATGTAACGGTACAGAGGCATGTGCAGAGCCTCAGCAGCCGTGTGAGCGGCAGCCAGAGACACGCCCAAGATAGCGTTTGCGCCGAGCTTGCTCTTTGTAGGAGTGCCGTCGAGCTCAAGCATCTTATAGTCGAGGCCGCGCTGGTCGAACACGTCCCAACCCTGAAGGGCAGGAGCGATAACGTCGTTGACGTTGGCAACAGCCTTCAAGACACCCTTGCCACCGAAACGGTTCTTGTCACCATCACGAAGCTCAAGAGCCTCGTTCTCACCAGTGCTGGCACCAGATGGAACACTTGCACGGCCCATTACGCCGTTCTCAAGAGTTACCTCAACCTCTACTGTAGGATTGCCACGGGAATCCAGAATCTCACGTGCGTGAATCTTTGAAATCTTCATCGTATTAATGATTTATATGTATGAAACTGTTTGTTTTCACAAAATAGCGATTGCTCGCTTACCTACGTGCAAAAGTAATGCCTTTCGGCTGAAAGACAAAACAAATGTGACGCTTTGTCAGACTGTTTTAGTTTTTTTAATTCTTTCCGGCAATGGGGCGTCGGCTTTACGCTTGAATCGCGTCGCGATTCAAGCGTGGAGGCAGCGCGATTCAAGCGTGGACGCGACGCGATTCAAGCGTAAAGCCGATGCCCTTCTTGGCGAGCGCGATTAAAAATGGAAGAATCAAGGCAAATTGTCAAAAACAATTTCCGTGAAAAGCACTGCCTTTGAAAAATAATGTGTAAATTTGCAGTGCTAAAAATCAAGAAAATGGAAACAAAAGAAACTCTACGAAAAGGCACATACGACATCGTATCCCACTTTGCCACTGAGGGCACCGTGGCTGACATTCACCCATTGGGCAACGGACTGATAAACGACACATATAAAGTGACGACCAAGGAGGCCGACGCGCCAGACTACGTTTTGCAGCGCATAAACACGACCGTCTTCACCGACGTGGACATGCTGATGGACAACATAGCAGCCGTGACACGACACATACGCAAGAAATTGGAGTCTGCCAAGGTGACAGACATAGACCGCAAGGTGCTGCGCTTCATCCCTGCCGACAGCGGGAAGCTATACCATCGCGAGCCTGACGGCACGGTGTGGAGGCTGATGGTGTTCATACCAAACGCCA
>DAINOS010000067.1:0-12140 GCA_036743855.1 Prevotella sp.
CACCTGGCGTCATGCGGTTGCCTTTTGCGGTGACGAACACGGCATCGCACACGCGGGTCACCTCACGATCCCTGCAAGCCGCGTAACGCCTAAGCGTCATGGCGAGTTCCTCCCCGTATGGCACCACCCGCTGCTTGTTACCCTTTCCGGTCACTTTCAACTGGTGGTTGTCGCAATCTATGTCCACATCGTCAAGACCCGTCAGCTCCGACAGGCGGATGCCCGTCTCGTAGAAGGTCGTTATTATCGCCTTGTCTCTGACCTCCAGGAAATCATTGCCCCATGGCAGGTCGTCGAGCAGGCGATTCATCTCGCTTTCCTTTATGAATGTCGGCAGCCTCTTGCGTTTTTTCGGCGGCTCCACTCGGTAGGTGGGGTCACGCTCCACAAGATGCCTTGCCAACGCATATCGGAAAAGCGATCGGAGGGCTGCGAAACGCGTCCCTACGCTCGATGCTTCCATACCGTCGTCCATGAGACGCTCCATCCAGTCGCGGACGACATCCTCATCGACGGTTTGCCAGCTGAGCTCACTGTCGAGGTTATGGAAATAATTCTCAAACTCCTTCAAAGACACGGAGTAAGACTCCAACGTCTTCAATGAGCGACACCGCTCATAGCGCAGGTAATCCAAGAATTCCTTAACCATATCAAACAGCAATCAGACATCAACCGGCTTTACGGTGATTCACATTGCGAATTTATGGAAAATATCTGAAATTACCAAATTTTTTAAGAAGATTTTTTATTCTTCCTCGTCGCGCATGTGCTGCACGTAAACGGCATGCTCCATCTTGAGACGCTTCTTGACAGATGGCTTGTCATACTGCTGACGTGAGCGAAGCTCCTTGATGACACCTGTCCTTTCAAACTTTCTCTTGAACTTCTTGAGAGCTCTTTCGATGTTCTCGCCTTCCTTTACGGGTACAATAATCATTTTGTTTTGGTTTATAAAATTTAAATTAGACATTTGCCTCGCGAAAGGATACTATACACCCCTCCACAATAAGCGGCTGCAAAATTACAAGTTATTTTTCAGATAGCCAAACAATTATCCAACTTTGTGTCATATTTCCCTCGTGGCGTTTTCCAACCAGGCTTGCTCCTCATTGTTGAGGTGTGGGGCAAGGAGTTGGTAAACGCGGTGGTGATACTGGTTCAGCCACTGGGTTTCCTCTGGCAACAGCATCTCCTTTATTATCGGCTCAGTGTCGAATGGGCAAAGGGTGAGCGGCTCCATTTGCAGGAAGTCGCCAAACACGGTGTGCATGTATGGCCGTATGAGCAACGTGTTCTCATGGCGCACGCCAAACTTGCCTTCAAGATACAGGCCAGGCTCATCGGTCACCGTCATTCCTGCCCTAAGCGGCGCTGGCATGTATTCCATCCTTATTTGGTGAGGTCCCTCGTGCACGTTGAGGTAAGAGCCCACTCCGTGACCCGTGCCATGGAGGAAGTTCATGCCTTCGCGCCACATAGCCTCACGAGCCAGGGCGTCAATCTGCGTGCCCGTGGCCTCGTCAGGGAACTTGGCAAGTTCGAGCTGTATGTGTCCTTTCAACACGAGCGTATACACGCGCCGCATCTCCTCGGTGACGGGTCCAAGGGCTATCGTGCGCGTGATGTCCGTCGTGCCGTCCTCATACTGCGCGCCACTGTCGAGCAGCAACAGTCCCTTGGGCTCAAGCGCGGCGTCGGTGTCGGGTGTCGCCTCATAGTGCACGATAGCGCCATGGGCGTTGTAGCCAGCAATCGTGTCGAAACTGATTCCGCGGAAAAGTGGTTGCTCCGCGCGAAGCGCCGTGAGCTTGCGGTCTACGCTCATCTCGGTCTGCCCACCTCGCTCCACGGCGGGCTTGAGCCAACGGAGGAACTTCACCATGGCTATGCCGTCCCTGAGCATGGCGCTGTGATAGCCGGCTATCTCGGTCTCGTTTTTCACCGCCTTCATGGCGGGCACAGGCGACGTGTGCCTGACTATCTCCTTGGCGTAGGCCTTGCTGTCGGCGGATGATATTATATTATATAATGTGTAAGATGTCTCCTCGGGGTCGAGAAGGATGTTATATTCAAAGTATTTCCTGAGTCCGTCGCCCACCTTGTCATAGTCTGCCACTTTCACGTCTTGCGACTTGAGGTATTCCTCTACTTGCGGTGTGAGCTTGGCCTTGTCTACAAACAAAGTCGCCTCATCGGTGCTCAACAAGAGATAGGCTACAAACACGGGGTTGCAATGCACGTCGGTTCCGCGGAGGTTCAGCAGCCAGGCTATGTCGTCGAGCGCGGAAACGAGCATGCCGTCGGCGCCCATGTCGCACAGCGCGGCTCGCACCCTGCCGATTTTTGAGAGTGCCGTCTCTCCGGCGTATTTCATCGGGTGCACCTCTATCTTGTGGTCTGGTATCGCCGGACGGTCTTTCCATATCTCGTTCAACGGGTCAAAGTTGGTCCTGACGGTGATGCCTCCCTGACGGCGCAGCTCACGAATGAGTGTCTCCACGGAGCTCACGTTGTTGCACATTCCGTCCACGCCCACTTGGGCGTTGCGATCCTTGAGCTTGCCGCCAAGCCATTGGGCTATCGTGGGCGTGCCTTTCACCTTCAGGCGCATCAACTGAAACGAGGTGCCTGTCAACTGTTCCTCCGCGGCGAGGAAATACCTGCTGTCGGTCCAAAGCGCGGCAGAGTCCATTGTCACCACGGCAGTGCCTGCCGAGCCATTGAACCCGCTTATCCATTCCCTGCCCTTCCATCGGTCGGGAGTGTACTCCGAGTGGTGTGGGTCTGTCGAGGGAAACACGAAAGCGTCGAGCTTCTCTCGACGCATCACCTCGCGAAGATCGGCGAGGCGACTGAGTATGGTGTCGTTTATCATGCCATTCATTACACAACGGTATTTTATAGTTAAAACTAATTGCAAAGATAAGAATCTTTGATAACAACGCAATGCTTGCAAGTGACTTTCTGCTCACTTTTGTCCTTTCAAGCGCTCACTTCTGCCAGTGCTTGGCCAACGGGCTGTCAATTCGACAAAACGCCTGGCAAGCAGGATGTCGAGCTCCATCGTGTCAATATGCCAAACAGAGATTGCAAATTATAAGGTTTTAATATTATACAACATTTCACAACGAAAAAAAGCAATCACTTCTATTTTATTTTCTATACCTTTGCAAGCGAAAAAGGAAACTTTTAAAACACAAACTAAGTTATGAAGTATTTAACAAATGACAAGCTTCTTATCGTCGGTGCAGGCGGTATGATTGGTTCAAACCTGGTACAGAGCGCTCTTATGCTCGGTCTCACTCCTAACATTTGTCTCTACGATATCTATGAGCCTGGTGTTCATGGCGTATACGACGAGATGGAGCAGTGCGCCGTTCCTGGAGCAAAGCTCAGCTACTACGCTCCAGCAGTGGAGGACATGAACAACCCCGAGAAGGTTGCCGAGGCTGCTAAGAAGGCTTTCACAGGCGCTAAATACATCATCTCTTCTGGCGGTGCTCCTCGTAAGGCCGGCATGACACGTGAGGACTTGCTGAAGGGCAACTGCAAGATTGCCGCAGACTTTGGTGAGAACATCAAGAAGTACTGCCCAGACGTGGAGCACGTCGTGGTGATCTTCAACCCTGCTGACGTGACAGCCCTGACAGCTCTCATCCACAGTGGTTTGAAGCCAAACCAGCTCACTTCTCTCGCTGCCCTCGACTCTACTCGTCTGCAGCAGGCTCTCGCCCACGAGTTCGGCGTTCAGCAGGACAAGGTGACAGGTGCTCACACTTACGGTGGCCACGGCGAGCAGATGGCCGTCTTCGCTTCTCAGGTGAAGATCGACGGCAAGCCTCTCTCAGAGATGGGTCTCAGCAAGGAGCGTTGGGAGGAAATCAAGCAGATCACCACACAGGGTGGTTCTCGCATCATCAAGCTTCGTGGCCGCAGCTCATTCCAGAGCCCTGCTTACAACGCCGTGAAGATGATCGAGGCCGCAATGGGCGGCGAGCCATTCACATTGCCTGCTGGCTGCTACGCAAACCTGCCTGAGCTCGGCATCAAGGACGTGATGATGGCTCTGCCTACAACTATCGACAAGACTGGCGTACACTATACCACTCCTACTGGCACAGAAGAGGAGATGGCTGACCTGCAGAAGAGCTACAAGCACCTCTGCGACATGCGCCAAGAGGTTATCGACCTCGGCATCGTGCCTCCAGTGGAGAAGTGGAACGAGGACAACAAGAACCTCTAAACTTCGGAAGAGCATAACTTTTCATAAAAGATAAAATTAAGGGCCGCACCAATACTCAAAGCGAGTTTGGTACGGCCCTTTTATCATGGTCGCGATTCGCGGGTTTTCCGACCCCATCGCGATTCAACCGTAAAGGCGTTGCGATTCAACCGTAACGCTGACGCGATTCAAGCGTAAAGGCGACGCGATTCAAGCGTAACGCCGACGCCTTTGCGCTTGAAAACCGAGCCGTCTGTATTTCAAGCATTTACTATCTCCATGTGGACAAATTTTACGGCAGATTTCTTCTTGCTGATCGTTCACACTCGAGTGTGAACGAAAGAATCGAAAAATATTCGACCTGTACGGTTGAAAATAACATTTATGAATCATTTGTCCACGTTCTATATAGTGGGTGCGGTGTCTCACCGCACGCCTCAGCAAGAACATTCATACTATTTATGACAAGCATCTTACTCATTATGCGGTGAGACACCGCATCCACTACATTTTCCAACCGTACAGGTCGAAAATATTTCACACAAAGTATAAACTTTTCTAAAATTATTTGTACTTTTGCCATAAGCATTGAGTTAATGATTGATTTTTAGACACGAACCAAGGAAATATGACAGAAGCCAAAGAAGAAGCAATCATTTTGTCAGCGCTTTCTGATGGAAGCACAAAGGCTTTTGACGCGCTCTTTGTGGCTTATTATCCAAAGGTCTTACAGTTTGTCTTGCATTTTTGCAGCGATAAGCTGAAAGCCGAGGACATAGTGCAAGACCTCTTTATAAATTTATGGCTAAAGAGGGACACCCTTGAAGGAATCAAGAATCTCGACAACTATCTCTTCATTTCCGCCCGCAACGCCGCAATACATTATGTGAAGCAGTCGTTTGTCTTCTCCGACGACGGCAAGGCCAATGACGTGCCGTCTGACATGGCCAACGGAGACATGAAGCTGTGTTATGAAGAATTGTATGGATTCGTGATGCGCGAAATCAGCTCCATGCCAGAGCAGCGTCGACGCGTTTTCATGATGAGTCGCATCGACGGCATGAGCAATGCGGAGATTGCCCAACGACTTGGCATAAGCAAGCGCACAGTGGAATCGCATATATCCCTGGCCATCGCCACACTCAAAAGATTATTACCCTCAATAGCGCTATTAACACTACTTAACTAAATTTGATTGCGTGTGCTTCTCGGTTTTCCACTCTTCTATGTAGAAAATCAGAAAAAGCGACAATGCAAAAAGACCATAACACCACCACAGACCAACAGCCCCACGACGAGATGCTGCGTAAGCTATGGAATGAGGATGTGGCGAAAATGCCTGACACGGAGTTGCGCCAAGCCCTTGACACCTTCCGTGAGAATCGCGACATGCTTGAGCGGTCACGTCTCCGCAAGCTGCGCGTCGTAAGACTAATGAAGTATGCGGCATTGTTCATTTTACCTGTCTTGGCGGCTTGGGCGGCATGGAACTGCTCGGCGAAATACAATGCCGAAGGAAATGAGATAGCGCAGTTTTATGTGCCAAATGGAAGAATTGACAGTTTGATGCTATCAGACAGCACGAAGGTGATTGTCAACGCCGGCTCTTCCATAGTGTACCCATCCACATTCAGCAAGAGGGAGACTTGCCGCAACGTGTTCGTAAACGGCAGTTGTCATTTCGCCGTGACGCATGACGCGTCGCGTCCCTTTGTGGTGAACATGGGCAACCTGAAGGTGAAAGTGCTTGGCACCCACTTCAGCGTGAACTCATACAACGATGAGAAAAAAGTCACGGTGACGCTTGAGGAAGGCCTTGTCAAGGTGTTTGACGATAGCCATTCCATGATATTACACCCGAATGAGCAACTGACCTACAACCGGATTGACGGGAAAATGACCAAAAGCCGCATAGACGCGTTGGCGTTCAACTCGTGGGTCAATGGAGACCTGAATTTCTCCAACCAACCGCTGTCGGAAATGCTGAAGACCATTGAAAGACGATACAACGTGAAAATAAACGTGGCATCAGGAATCGACATGAACAAACGCTACACCATGAACTTCAAAAAAGGTGAGCACATTGGAAACGTAATGACGGTTCTAACAGTTGTCGCTGGCAACATGTCGTATAAGAAACAACACAATAACATAACCCTTTACGTGAAGAAAGGAGGCTGATAAAAACAAGAGAAACAATCGAATAACATCTAAACGACAACTAAAAGATTATAACCAACCGGATTTACACAACCTTAGACAGTTGGGGGGCAAGCACGGCCTCTCCCATGCTGCATTCAATCAACAGACAACATGAAGATAAACAAAACGATGAAGAACCTTATTGACAAAAGAACGGCATGCACGCTTGCCCTTTGCCTGTCGATGTCGGTGGCCACGTTTGGACAAAACCAGACCATTCGCCTGTCAAAGAATAAGGCTACCGTGGAAAACCTTATTAAGGATATTGAATCGCAGACACAAATGTCTGTCGACTTTTCGCAAAACACCATCAACCTGAAAAAAGTGGTAAACGTAGGGTCAAGCACGCCCAAACTATCCACCCTGCTCAATGCCATTCTCAGCGGACAGAACTTGAGCTACAAGATCGTGGACCGCCACATCATCATCGTCAAAGAAAACTCCAGCTCCCCACAAGGCAGCCAGACCACGAAAGGCACCAAAGGAACACATAAGGTCGTAGGCAAGATTACTGACAATAATGGTGAGCCAATCGTTGGAGCTACCGTCATGGAGCACGGCACGAAGAACGGAGCCGTGACCGACATCGACGGCAACTTCGTGATCAACGCCTCCAATGACGCGCCCGTCTTGAGCGTATCCTACATTGGCTTCATTCCGCAGGAAGTGAAAGTTCGTGGTGGTCAAGCCACGATACACTTACAAGAAAACGCGCAAAACCTCAACGAGGTGGTTGTCGTGGGCTATGGCACACAGAAGAAAGCCGACCTCACGGGTGCCGTGTCATCGGTGAGCGGAAACGAGATTGCAGCACGTCCCGTGACCGACGCCACACAGAGCTTGCAGGGACTCGTGCCCGGTCTGCTTGTGTCAAACGACAGTTCCGGCAGGCCTGGCTCATCGGGCACGTTGACGCTTCGCGGACAAGGCAACCTCTCTGGCACAGGCCATCCCTATGTACTTGTCGACGGCATCGAGATGGATCTCTCCGACGTCAACCCCAACGACATTGAAAACATCTCCGTGTTGAAAGACGCCGCGGCATGCGCCATCTATGGTGCGCGAGCAGCCTACGGCGTAATCCTTGTCACCACGAAACGCGGCAAGGAGGGCAAGGCACGTATCAACTATCAAGGCAGCGTGGGATGGAACTCGCCAACGGTGTTGCCAGACATGGTGAACTCGGTAGACTTTGCCGAATACTGGAACGCGGGATGCACCAACGCCAATTCGTCGCGCCTTTACAGTCAAGAGAAAATAGACTTGCTTCGCCAATACATCAACGACCCCAAGAGCGTTGACCCATGGCAAGAGCTGTCGCCTAACGCGAACATGAACCCGGCTTTCGAGAACTCGGAGAGCGGTATAGGAAACGTCGACTATTTCAAGCTCCACTACAAGAATGCGGCTTTCAAGCAACGCCACAACCTCAGCGTGAGCGGTGGAGGCAAGGCGGCACAATACTACGTGTCGTCGGGCTATTATAAGGAGGACGGCTTGTTGCGCTATGCCGACATCAACTTCGAGCGAGTCAACGTGTCGACTAACCTCACCTCGCAACTTACCTCATGGCTCAAATTAAAGGCAGGTCTGAAATTTGCCCATTCAAACCAAAACACGCCATTCGGTGACGGTGGATTGAGCGATGGCTTCTTCCATTCGCTCGCGCGTTTCCGCCCAACGGTATCGGTGGTTGACCCGAATGGACATTTCACGGAACTTTCAATGATTCCGTATCTCCAAAGCGGAACATACACCAGAACCAAGCGCGACTTCATCAACATGACCGGTGGCTTTGAGATCAATCCTTTCAAGGGCTTCAACATCATCATGGACTATACTTACAAGATTGTGGACACCCATTACTCGGCGCTCAATGTCGCCCCGATGATTTACGGAGCCGACGGCGTGTCCACATCCAAAGGCGTGCGCTCAGAGCTGGGCGTGACTGCCGACGGCAAGTATACCCGCTACAACCAAAGCCGCCATTACCAGACGATAAACCTCTATGGCAGCTACAACTTCTCGTTCAACCAAGAGCATAACTTCACTGTCATGGCTGGTTACCAGGAGGAGAACAACAAGTATGAATACCTGCGCAATGTCATCACGGGTCTCTACTCCACCAAGAATCCTAACGTGGGCATGGGCAGTGGCGACAAGACCATCACCGATACGCGCAACTCTTGGGCCACGCGCAGCTTCTTCGCACGCTTGAACTACGACTACAAGAGCCGCTATCTGCTCGAACTGAACGGGCGCTACGATGGCTCATCCCGCTTCTCCAAAGACCATCGTTGGGGATTCTTCCCTTCGGTGTCTGTAGGTTGGAACCTCACCGAGGAGCCGTTCATGGAAAACGCGCGCCGCGTATTGTCACAATTCAAAGTGCGTGCGTCAATAGGCAGACTTGGCAATCAGGCAGGAGCCGCGCTCTACACGTTCGCTTCGTCGATGAACCTTAGCGGTGGTCTCGGCGGATATATCTTCGCCGACGGTCGCCACGCCTACCTCACCGCGCCTGGCGTGGTCAACCCATCCACGACATGGGAGAAGGTGGACAGCAAGAACCTCGGTTTCGACTTCGGCTTTTTCGACGGCAAGCTCTCGGGCAGTCTTGACATTTTCCAGCGCGACACCAAGGACATGCTCGGCCCCAGCGTCGACTTTCCCGACTTCTTCGGCGCCACCGCCCCACAGACCAACAACGCCCAGCTCCGCAACCGCGGTTGGGAACTGTCTATCATCTATCGTGGGAAGATTGGCAACGACATAAACTACAACATCGGCGGATCCGTTTCCGACGCCACGGCGGAGGTCACAGCATACGAGAACCCCACGGGCACCAACCCTGCCGGCAACTGGTATAAGGGTCGCAAGGTCGGAGAAATCTGGGGCTACCGCACCGACGGCATCATACAAACACAGGAGCAGGCCGACGAGTACAACCGCACCCACGACAACAGTTTCTTCACCACACAGAAGTGGACACCTGGCGACATCGCCTTCCGCGACCTCAACGATGACGGAAAGGTAAACAACGGCAGCAACAAGCTCGGAGACATGGGCGACATGACCATCATCGGCAACACCACGCCACGCTACCAGTACACCATCAACGGCGGCATCAACTGGAAGGGACTCGGCATGAGCTTCATATTCCAGGGCGTAGGCAAGCGCGACTGGGACCCAACTGGCAACGTCTATTTCTGGGGCAGCAGCTCATACGCCCAGGTGACGGTGTTCAAGGAGCATCTCGACTACTGGAGCGAGAGCAATCCAAACGCCTATTACCCCAAGCCTTATATCAACACGGCTGGCGGCGTGCGGCAGTACAACGCCAAGACATCAGCGCACACCACCGACCAGTATCTGCAAAGCGCGGCATACTGCCGTCTGAAAAACCTCACCATCAGCTACGACCTGCCTAAGAACATCATCCGCAGAGCCGGACTGGAGCAAGTGCGAGTATTTGTGTCGGGCGAGAACCTGTTTACGATAACGAGTCTCAAGGGCATGTTCGACCCAGAGGTGATATTCGCTGAGAACAGCTACAATGCCGAGGGCGGAAAGCAATATCCTATAAACAAGGTCTACTCCATAGGATTGTCGGTGAGCTTCTAAGCGGGAGAAAGTAAATACAAACAACTTAAAACAACGTGAATGTTATGAACATAAGAAATATAACGATTGGACTCGCGTCGCTGATATGCCTCACAGGATGCTACGACTTGAACAAGTCGCCCGAAGGAGTGATTTCCACAGTAGGCGCGTTCTCGACAATAGGCGAGATGAACAGTTATCTCGACCAATTCTACGAGACTGCCGTCTATGCGCAGGGATTCGACTGGAACGGCAACTTCATTGCCAGCGGCGACATGGCGAGTGACAACATGTCCGGCTCTACGGTAAACACCCGTCTCAATGGGGCACTTACCCTGAGCAACGCCTCGAAGCTCACAAACTATACATATATAAGAAACGTGAACTTCTTTCTGAACAACCTCGACAATTGCGATGAGAAGGGCTCGGCCAACTACAAGCAGTGTGTGGGCGAAGGCTATTTCTTCAGGGCATGGTACTACTTCCAGTTGTTCAAGAACTATGGTGAGCTGACATGGGTGGACAAGCCTCTCGACCCCAACATTGAGGCCATGTACCTGCCGCGGGAGCACCGCACCGTCATAGCCGACCACATACTGGCTGACCTCGACAACGCCATCGAGAACCTGCAAACGCAAAACAGCTGCGCCTCCATGCGCATACACAAGGACGTGGCACGCGCGCTCAAAGCCGAGGTGGCTCTCTTCGAGGCCACTTGGGAGAAATACCACAAGGCCAAGAACGACGCTTTCTACGACAAGACCATCACCGACGACAAGATCAAGGAGTATCTCAACACTTGCGTGTCAGCGTGCAAGGATGTCGTGGATCGTGGAGCTTGGCACATCTATTCCACGGGGAACCCGCTCAACGACTATCGCCAGCTGTTCCAGACCGAAGACCTCAGCAGCAATCCAGAGGTGCTCTGGTTCAAGCACTACGACGGCACCAATGTTGGTAACAACGTGGACCGCTATCTCAACCAGGGCGGCGGCAGCGCGGGAGTGACGGCATCGCTCGTCGACGACTATCTCACCATCGACGGCAAGCCGTTCACGGGCAAGCAAGTGCTTGAGGCCAAGAAAGTGTTTGGCGACGAGCTCAAACCCACGGTGCGCGACCCACGACTCTCGCAGACGGTGTGTATGCCTGGTCAGAAGTTGCGCCCCGACATGGATGCCTATGTCGTTCCGCCATTGACAGGTTCAAGCTACAATAAGAACGAGACTGGCTACTCGCTCTTGAAGCATATTCAGATTGACTTCACGGGAAGCCTTGACGCTGAGTATCGCGGTGCCACGCCAGGCATACAGTGCCGCTATGCCGACATATTGCTCAACTACGCCGAAGCCCTTGCCGAACTTGACGGGGCAGCCAACGCCGCCAAGATAGTGGAAGTGCTGAAGCCATTGCGCGACAGGGTTGGCATGCCAGCGATGGATTTCGACCGCGAATACAATACCGACCCAGCATATCCGTTCCACTCGCTCGACAAGTATATCCAGGCCGTTCGCCGTGAGCGCCGTGTGGAACAGGCTGCCGAGGGCAAGCGCCTCACCGACATCCTGCGTTGGGCTGCAGCCGATGAGCTCATCGTGGGCAAGCATGCGGAGGGCGCGCTTTTCAAGGGCAGCAACCTTGAGAACCATCCTCAGTATGGGGGCAAACTCGTCTACGACCAGACCTCGGGCAACAATCTCTATCTGTCTGGCTCACCGACAGACACTTATCGCTATGTGTTGCCTATCGACCCGAAGGCAATAGGCACCGGTTGGGGATTCCGCGTAGATCGCGACTACCTGCTGCCAATACAGCCACGCATGCTGTCGCTGACCAACAACATGTGGAAACAAAACCCAGGATGGGAATAAACAAACCATAAACAACAAGATTGCCATGACATTTGACATTCAGAAAATCGCGACCACTGGTGCCATCGCCTTGGGCTATGCCGCACAAGCCATGGGTCAGTCGACCAGCAAGCCAATGAACATTGTCTACATCATGAGCGATGACCACTCATATCAGACAATCAGCGCTTACGACCACCGCTTCATTGAGACTCCGAACATCGACTGGATAGCGCAACACGGGGCGAGGTTCACCAACAGTT
>DAINOS010000068.1:0-12005 GCA_036743855.1 Prevotella sp.
GGCAACCTTTTCTCCTATTGTTGAAGGCATGTGAGAGCCAGGACCGGAATAGTGCCCATTCAAGTCGGTTGATGTGGCACCTGGATGAATGTCGAATATCTCTACGGGAATATTGAAATGCTCAAACTCCCAAGCCATTGTGCTTACCATGGTGTTTTGTCCAGCCTTGCTCGCCACGTAAGCCATTGGATGCCAATAAGGACTGAACGTGGACGGAACCGTTATGTTGCAGATACGGCCATGGTTTCTTTCCAAGGTGGGCAGAAGAAGTTTCGTCAACAAGAAAGTGCCTATATAGTTCACTTGCACGGTGTCGATTACGTCCTGCAATGATTGCTCGTAACTTTTCACGGCCATGTTGCCTGATATGCCAGCGTTGTTGATCAACAAGGATAGAGTGGGGTAGTTTTCGGCAATGGCCTTGGCGGATTTCTCTATTTCCTTGTTGTCAGAAAGGTTTACGTATTGCCAACCTATGATGTCTGCCCCATCCTTTCTTAAAGATTCCACGGCGGCGTTGGCGCGATTCTCATTCCTGGCCCCAACAATTACTTGCCAACCAGATTTACCGAGATGGCGAGCTATCTCGTAGCCAATTCCCTTGTTGGCTCCTGTTACCAATACTTGTCTCATATTTCAGTATATTTAAAACTGCACAAATATTTATCCTTTATGCTTTTGTTATGTTTTAATGGATTTGCTAATCCATTCTGTTCTTATAGTCCTCGTAAGTGAACTCTTTGAGCATGGTCAATTCTCCACTCTCTTTCGCCAACATTATGGCAGGGTGGGAAATGCCATTGAACATGTTGCTTTTCACGGTTGTATAATGAAGCATGTCTTCAAAAATGACATTCTCACCGATTCTCAATTCATGGTCAAATTGCCAATAGCCCATAAAGTCACCGCTAAGACAAGAATTGCCGCCTAAACGGTAGACATGCTCACCGATGTTATCATCAAGTGTCTTAGCGAACCTTACGGCAGGCTTGTAAGGCATTTCCAAGCAGTCGGGCATATGACAAGTGAAACTAACATTTAGTATGGCTGTCTTTATGCCCTTGTTCTCCACTATGTCAACAACTTGGCTGACAAGAGGCCCTGTTTGCCATCCGAAGGCACTTCCTGGTTCAAGGATTACCTTCAACCAAGGATAGCGATGATGAAAACTATTTAGCGTGTCGATAAGTAGATGTACGTCATAATCTTTCCTGGTCATGAGATGACCACCTCCAAAATTGATCCATTTCAGTTGCTTGAACCATTTGGAGAAACGTGCTTCTATATGGCTAAGCGTTCTCACGAAAACATCGGAACCGCTCTCGCAATGACAATGACAATGGAACCCTTCTATGTAATCGGGCAATTTTGAAGGCAGCTTGTCGGCACAAACACCAAACCTCGTACCTGGTGCGCAAGGATTATAAATGTCTGTCCCCACTTCGCTATATTCCGGGTTGACACGCAGTCCAAGACTTAAAGAGCCATTGGCCTTCAATGCCCTGGTAGCGAAGCGTTCCATTTGTGTCAACGAATTGAATGTCAAGTGACTGGAGCATTTGGCTATCTCATCAATCTCATATTCTGTATAAGCTGGAGAAAACGTATGCGTGGCACTGCCGAACTCTTCTTTTCCAAGCCTTGCCTCGTAAAGAGAGCTGGCTGTCGTGGCTGATATATATTCCCTGAATATAGGAAACGTTTTCCACAGCGCAAAAGCCTTGAAAGCAAGTATGATTTCAACATCTGCGGATTTGGCGACATTGGAAATCAATTGCAAGTTTCGCCTTAGGCGAGACTCTTCAAGGATGAAAGCCGGACGTTTCAGACCGTCGAAAGTGGTAAGATTAATATGCATAAATCAATATTTGGTGCAAAGATAATTTTTATTTTCCTATTTTATTGCTGGTATGCTGAAAAATTCATACTTTTGCAACACACTTCTATTATAAAACCACAAAAATGAGTGAAGAAAAAAACTCTTTCTTAGTGTTCTCTGGCACTAACACACGCTATTTGGCAGAGAAGATTTGTCAGGAGTTGGGTTGCCCACTCGGCAATCTTGTAGTAACAAGGTTCTCAGACGGCGAGTTTGCCGTATCTTATGAGGAGTCCATTCGTGGTAAGGATGTCTTCCTTGTGCAGAGCACCTTCCCCAACTCTGACAACCTCATGGAGCTCCTGCTGATGATTGATGCCGCAAAGCGCGCTTCCGCAAGCCACATCATCGCAGTTATCCCTTATTTCGGATGGGCAAGACAAGACCGCAAGGACAAGCCTCGCGTGAGCATCGGCGCAAAGCTCGTGTCTGACATGTTGGCTGCCGCTGGCATCGACCGACTCATCACCATGGATCTCCACGCCGACCAGATTCAAGGATTCTTCAACGTGCCTGTAGACCATCTCTACGCAAGCAACATTTTGCTTCCTTACGTTCAGAGCCTTCACCTTAAGGATCTCGTGATAGCCTCACCTGACGTTGGTGGATCAAAGCGTGCCAACACATATGCCAAGTACTTGGGCTGCCCATTGGTGCTTTGCAATAAGACACGCGCACGTGCCAACGTGGTGGAGAGTATGCAAATCATTGGTGACGTGAAAGACAAGAACGTCGTAATCGTTGACGATATGGTCGACACTGCTGGCACCATAACAAAAGCCGCTAACATCATGTTGGAAGGCGGAGCGAAGAGCGTGAGAGCTTGTGCGTCTCACTGCGTGATGAGTGGTCCAGCATCAGAACGTGTGCAGAACTCAGCCTTGGAGGAGATAGTGTTTACCGACTCCATTCCTTACACGCAGCGTTGTTCAAAGGTCAAGCAGCTCAGCGTTGCAGGCCTGTTTGCCGAGACCATTCGCCGAGTGGTAGACAACAAGAGTATCAGCTCTCAATATTTAGTGTAAGACTTGTTGGGTAACAATATAGTTATCAATATATTTATAAGCCATGGCTCAAAAAAAGCCGTGGCTTATTTTTTCCCCATTATTTGCCTTATCTTTTTTGCCGCTATGTGGTAGCTTGCTTTCAATGATCCTTCTGAGGCTCCAAGTATTATGCTCATCTCTGAATATTTCATGTCATCGTAATAGCGCATGGTGAAAACACCACGTTGGATTTCCGGCAAACTCGCAATGGCTTGCTGAAGGCGTGCCTGAGCTTCATCACCATCGAAGTATTCGTCTGCCATAAGCCGTTGGGCAACGTTGTTGGCCTCAGGAGAGTCGAGAGTAACAGTGTTCTTGGACCGCCTTAGGAAATCGATGGCCTCATTTACCGCTATTCTATAGAGCCATGTTGAGAATTTAGACTTCCCCTCAAAAGTACCAATGTTGACCCAGGCCTTGACAAGCGTTTCTTGCAACACGTCGTCGGCATCCTCATGGGAAAGGACGATATGCCGAATCTTCATGTATAATGGTTCGGCATACTTTTCGACCATGCTGGAAAACGTCCGTTCACGCGTGACCGGATTTTCCAAAAGGCTTGCCAATTGGCTGTATGTTGTAGTCTCCACTGTCTTATCTTAGAATGCTTTACTTTATAAATAGTTCTTTAGATAATTGAAAATTATCTGGTCGTACCCGTAAAGGTCCACGTAGCTTCTAAACATGCCATTGGCATCGGGATAGAGCGTGTAGTACCACAGATACACCGGAACAGAAGGCTCCACTTTAGCCTTACCTATGAGCATGTCACGTCTTAGCGTGTCGGCTACAGCTTGTTGTTCCGCAGTCAGCTCACTCTTGTTTTTGCCTAAGCACGACACGTCTGCATTAATGGAATACCATATCTTGTTGAGGGTCTTGCTATTGTCGCCAAGAAGGAAAGTGGCAAGCTCGAAAGGCTTGTCTACACGAATGCATCCATGGCTCACGTCCCTGTCCGACTTGTCGAATACTTCTTTTGATGACGTGTCGTGAAGATATATTGACAGCCCATTGTTGAAACGGAATATCATTCTGCCCAGGGCATTGCCTTGACCTCCTTCTTGAATGGCAAGTTGACTGCCATTAAGCAATGCTTCGGCGGAAGCGGCAGCAGGGCTTATTATTTTTCCAGAAGCCCGGTCACGAATGAAATAATGTTTGGAAGCAAACCATCCAACGCAGCCCAGACGGTGGATAATGCTTTTTTTGACTATGCTTCGTGGCATTATCCATTGTGGGTTTATGTCTATCCTGTTTATAAAACCATCAAGCAGAGGAGTCTTTGTCTTGGCCGCGCCACAGCCGATACGCAGTGCCAGCTCACCGTCTTTGCCTTTCGCGATAAGATGAAGTGTCGGCAGATTCACGAGTACGTATTTGTCATGATTCCATGGATAGTCTTTCAGCCGCCAACGACTTCGTTCAAGGTTTACAAGCAGCAATGCTTTGCTAAAATGTTCCGATGAATTGCTGTTGAGCGTGGCGAGGAACTTCTTGTATAGAGGAGATTGTGGCTCGCAAGAGTCAAGAAATTGTGTTAGCTCACCTTGCCTTGCCTGCCGCAAGGCGTCTTCATAAAATTCCTTGTTAGGTCTTGGGCTGTCAAGGGCATAAAGCTGTCGATACGACTTACAAGATGAATCGTGTGGGTCTACTGGATCAAGGCGATTCAAAAGATTTGACGGGTTGGTGTATCCAAACCTCTGACCAGATGAAAATCGAAACAAGGCCTTGGTGAGGTTGTATTCCAATCTGGCAAGAACTTTCGCGGCGGGGTGAGCCTTGTCAAAACTGAGATTGTGAACACGTTTCAAGTCTTGGCTAATCTCCCTTATTCGGAATTGCCTTGGGTTAAAGCCTATCCTCTTGACCTCGCCTAACCTTGCCAGCAGGCTGTCAGCACTATCGCTCACGCCTTTACGACTTATCCACACCAATGTGCCATCGTTGTCATAATATGTCTTGGCGTAGTAGTCGCTTAAAGTGCTGTCGCCGTCATTGCCAATCATGCGGCGCAACTCCCGCTTCACCTTGACAGTGGAAATGTGATAAGCGGGTGTGGACAGTGAGTCGTAATATGACAGTGTCAAATCTTTGTTGGGGCTTATCTTCCTCTCATCGCAAGATACGCCAATAGCCAACAACGACAATATTGCCAACGCTAACTTAAGCGAGAGCAATTTTTCTGACAACATTGCCAACTTTAACAATATAGCAACCGTTTGGAAGGTTTAAGTTCCAGCTCTTGTCATCTCCATCAATCTTTTGGCACATTACCCTTGTGCCAGTGAGACTATATATTGACAGGGTAAGGTTGGCTCCCCCCGTGACACGTAGCGTGCTACCGGAAAAATATATGTTGACAGCGGAAGATAAAGACACCTCTGTCAGCAAGGGTGAGGAAACTGTTTCCGCGCTTGATAAACAAGGTGTCATCACCATTCCCATAAAGGCGATAAAAAGTAAACGTTTTCCCATAAGCGCTTTATGATATAATTATGTTATATGCCTATTATTTTGACTCTATTTTCAGATGTCCTTTGTAATTTACCATTACGTCCACCAGATAGCTGCCCATGCTATCCCCGGGCTTTATGAATGAGGCAGTATAGTGTATGCCTTTCTCGTCACAATGGTCGAAAGTAAGGTCACTCAAAATGCTCCCTTGTAGGAATTGTGAAGGTACCCACTTTGCGAACTGGCGTTTCTTGAAGTCGCCTCCAAAGAGCCTTTGGGCTCCATGAAACACGTTGAGGTTGATAATATTATCATAATAGATATTGTCCACTTCCACTCCATCGTCATTGTATGAGGGGCTGATCACCTTATACGTGGTAGGGTTCACTTGTACATAACAGTGATAACGCTCTCCGTTATAGTCGATTACCGTGTCTCGCTTAATGAGTTGGTTTTGGTTTATGGGCAAAGGGCGTTTTGAGGAGAAGAATGACGCGTCGTCAGGATCGTCACTCAACACGCACCTCACTTCGTCACCGTTTTGATTGCGGAACACGAAGAGGTGTCTCGTTTGCTTGACAATGGGATACTTAGCCTCATTAGCTCCGTGCAGCACCAACGTGTCGTCTATTATCTGGAAATAGACTGGTTGCGACGTGGAGTCAGGGTAGAAGATAGTGTCTCCTTTCGCCTTGAAAGCCACGTCTTGTTCATCCTCGTCCACCCAGATGCCTTGAAGCATCTTTTTTGCGGCCAAGTCCTCTTGTTGTGTTTCCTGAGGTTGGTTGCCACTTTTCCGGCATGAGCTCACGCCCAACAGCAGCACGGCGAAAAGCAACAATACAGAATACTTCATAGCATTGTTTCTATTCAAACATGTCGGCCTCGGCAAAGCTCTTGCCTTTAAGGTCTTTCTCGCTTGTCAACACGTCTTCGGGAGCGATTGGCCACTTTATGTTTATGGTCTCATCGTTCCACCTGATGCTTGCCTCATGTTGTGGGGCATACAAGTTGTCCACCTTGTAGGTGAATATGGCTTCTTTGCTCAAAACGAGAAAACCATGGGCAAAGCCACGGGGAATGAACAACTGCCGCTTGTTGTCTTCGGATAGTTCCACGGCAACATACTGACCGAACGTTGGCGATGAACGACGCAAGTCCACTGCGACGTCTATTACACGCCCTTTTATGACACGCACAAGCTTGGCTTGTGAATATGGGCCTTTTTGGTAGTGGAGACCGCGAAGCACTCCATAGGATGACTTCGACTCGTTGTCTTGGACGAAATCGACGTGATAGCCTATATGACTGTCAAAATCGGACTGCTTCCAAACCTCGAAAAAGTAGCCTCGCTCATCATTGAAAACCTTTGGCGTTATTGTCCAAACTCCTTTGATATGCGTCTCTTCGTAAATCATTATTTATCTTTTTCTAAACTTAGATTGGCACAAAGATAACAAACTTTTTTATAACGAGCAACACAAGCAACCAATATTTTATTTTTATTTATTTTGGCCAATGTTTTTTTGGAGGATATTACCCTTTTTCTTAATTTTGCAAAAGTGATAGAGATAAATCGACATATTGAGATATTACTTTTGAGCAACGATTGTGTCATAGTGCCTGGTTTTGGCGGCTTTATGGCCCACTATGTTGACGCTCGAAAGGATGAGGCGGATGGCAGTTTCCTTCCGCCAATCCGCAACATTGGCTTCAACCCCAAAGTTACGGTCAACGACTCGTTGTTGGCTCAATCATACGTTGATTCTTATGACGTAAGTTATCCAGAGGCGAGCCAAATGGTTGAAAAAGATGTCGAAGAGCTGAAAAAGCGTATATCCATTGACGGCTACTATGAGTTCAATGGTATTGGGACGGTTAGCGTCAATGCGGAGGGCAACTATGAGTTTACCCCTTGCAAGGCTGGCATTCTTACTCCTGAACTTTATGGTCTCGACAGCTTCAGCATGAAGACGTTGGATGAGCTTCGTGATATTGCGGTCAAACCGTGGACTGTTGTCAGCACCGAGCAAACTGCCACAGACAAAGCTGAAAGTGATGTTAAGGATGAAAGTGATTATTACAAGGAGCATACGCAACGAGTGATCGCAATTTGGCGAAATGTGGCAGTTGCGTGCATTGCCGCGATCTTGTTCTTGCTCATTCCTTCTCCTTTGGTTAACAGTGCGCAAATGGCAGGCAACAAGATTGATTACAGTTTGCTCAATCGTGTCATGCCTCATGAGATAACTACAGGAAAACAGAATGTGGAAAATGCCATAAAGAATAGTTATCAAATCGCCAAGCAAGCTGATGGTCAGGATAATGAAGCAATTGGCTCAACTGTCACATTAAATGATAAGAGCCAATCAGAAGGCAAGTTTTCAATTGTGGTGGCAAGCCGTGTTTCCAAGGCCAACGCTTCAGCCTACACTGAGGAATTGGCTCGCCGAGGCTTTAGCGATGTGTTTGTTCACCAAGGCAGTCACGTCAAGGTCTTGATGGGACATTTTTCCACACATGAAGAAGCCATGAAATCACTTCAGAAGCTTCGCGACAAAGAAGAGTTTTCCGGGGCTTGGGTCATTGAGGTAAAATGATTCAGGCATACTGATATTTTGTTTTAATACATTGCAATGAAACGAGTACGCTGCCCTAAATGTGACGAGTTTATCACATTCGACGAGACAAAGTATAATTCATCTTCCACCCTTATATTCACTTGCCCTTATTGTGGCAAGCAATTCGGCATACGCCTTGGCACGTCAAAGGTGCGGCCAAGGCAAGATGATGAAAACCCAGAGGAAGAGGCCAAGGCCAACGACAATGGATGCGGAAGCATAACCGTCATAGAGAATGATTATTGCTATAAGCAAGTGTTGCCATTGAAAATGGGGGACAACACGATAGGCAGATACATGAAGGGCAACAAGATTTCAATGCCAATAGAGACTGGCGACTTGACAATGGATTTGTTGCATTGTGTCATCAACGTGTCGCGAAACAAGCGTGGTCAACTCAAATACGTGCTTCGAGACGGTCCGTCAAACCATGGCACTTTTGTCAATGGCGAACGAATAGAGCCACGCGAAAGGCGTGCCTTGGACAATGGTACCGTATTCAACATAGGTGTCACCACAATCATCTTGAATACTGCGGAGCAAGACTGAAAGTCGTTAATACTCAGCGACTTTTGCCCCTCTTGTTGAATGACATCGGCTTTACGCTTGAATGCCGCCGCCTTTACGGTTGAAAGGCAGCGGCATTACGCTTGAATCGCGATGCCTTTACGCTTGAATCGCGATGACCTTACGATGTAATGCCGATAAGAAGCTATCGCAATGTTTAATTGATGTTATATTGCTACATAATATTAGGCAATCTTGCGGTATTCGGATGGTGTGTGTCCCGTCTGTGCCTTGAAGAAGCGAACGAAATGCTGGGGATATTCAAACCCGAGGCGTATGCTCACCTGGGTGATTGACAGTGACTCATCGCTGAGCAATTGTTTGGCTTGACGCAGCACTCGGTCATTGATAAACTCTTTTGCCGTCCGCCCTGTCTCCGTCTTTACCAGTTCACCGAAATACTTGGCCGAATAGCAACACTTGTCTGCAAAATAACCCACAGACGGAAGCCCGTCATGCTCGGCATTGTTGGTGATGTAACTGTCAAGGAGCGAAGTGAACTTCTTGACTACCGTATGGTTGATTTCCTCGCGAGTGACAAACTGCCTGTCGTAGAACCGAAGACAATAGTTGAGCAAAAGCTCGATATTGCTAACGATCAACTCCTTGGAGTGCTTGTCTATGCCGCGGTGAAGTTCTTGATTTATCATGTCGAGAACGCTACGGAAAATCTTTATCTCGCCACATGACAGATGAAGAGCCTCATTTGACGTGTAGTCGAAAAACTCGTATCGGCCAATGTTCCTGCCCAAAGCAGTGCGATTGAGCAGGTCCGGGTGGAACACGAGTGCGGTCCACCGAGGGTAAATGACATCAGGCACAGGCTCCACGTGGACTACTTGGCCAGGTGCGAAACTCGTTACCGTCATCTCGTCAAAGTCGTAAGGTGTGCGGCCATACGACAGTTTGCAACCCTTGTTTTCCTTCAAGAAGAGGGTATAGAGACCATAATGGTCTACAGTTTCCTCAATCACTCTATGATGCTCATAGCTTGCGACACCCACCAATGGATGAAGTGTCTCAAGCCCGAAACAATCGTTGAACTCCTGCACGGAATTAAAATATCGTTCTCTCATTATAAAAATGTAATTATCGGAAATGTGAATTGTAATGGCCCCCATGCCTTAAAAATTCACCTTGAATCCTCCCATGACAGCAAACCCAGGCATGCGATAGCCGTTGTTTATCATGTAGTTGGCATTGGTGATGTTGTCGAGATTGACAAATATGTCGACATGTTTTATCGGCCTGTAAGTCAACCGCATGTTGAGCAGCGCATAGTTTTGGTGCTCCACGTCGTCGGCGACGTATAGTCCGCTCACGCCTGTCAACTCCGCATTCACGGTGAGCTGTGGCAACACGTCGTAGTCAACGCCAAGGAAGTATTGGTTCTTCGGAGCTGCCGTCAATCCGTCGAGTGACGTGTGCATATAGCTGTATGACGCACGCAACGACAAGGCGTCGAGCGGATGACTCGTGGCGCTAATTTCTATTCCCTTATTGCGGAAACTGCCTGTGTTGACGTTTTTTCCGCTCACGGTCTGTATGATGTTGCTGCCCTCGGCAAAGTAACCTATCAGGTCGATGTCAAGGTATCGAGAGAAACGACGACTGAGCGTTACCTCATAATTCATCATACTCTCAGGGTCAAGGTCCGGGTTGTGTGGAGGATACAGATACAGTTCGCGAAAAGACGGATTGCGGTAACCCTTAGCCAAGGATGCCTTCAATGCCCATCCTTGTGCTGGATGCAAGGCAAAGCCAATCTGCGGCAGCCAATGTGAGCCAAACTTGTCGCTGTTGGCCATGCGCAGGCCTCCGTTCAATATGAGCAAGCCATCGAAAAGCGATTGTTGCAAAGTGACGTAAGGCGAATACTCTGTTATGTTCTTGCGGCTGAGGGTCCCGTTGCCTGAAGTGTTGCCGCCAGACATTGGTATCTTGCCTGAATATACATTGAAGTCGAAGCCAACGGTTGAGGTAGCCATGCGCCAAGGACTGAAATTCTGATAAGCAAGAATTCCGAAGCGATCGTCAAGGCTGTGGAAGTGCCTTGGATCGTCGATATAATGATTACCATAACTGTAGTACAGGCGCACGACACCATCGGTAGACTTATAAAGGTTGCTGAGAGCGAGGGAAGACTCGCCTCGCGTCACGTTTTGGTGTATTATGTATTCTGCACCGCGCAGGCGGGCGTAGACAGGGTCATTTGCGCGGAAGTTCATCAGCGAGTAGTCGGCTGTCAATCCCCATTGGCGTGAGAAGTCGTATCCTATTTTCGCGTAAAGGCTCGACTGCTTGAAGTCGAAATTGCTCTCCGTGCCGTCGGTGCGGTCGTAGCCGAGGCTGACCAACGTAGAGAACTTGCCGTGTCGCACCATGTTGGTGAGCGTTGTCTGCCAAGTGTTGTAGCTTCCGTATTGCGATGATAACGTGGTGTGGACACCGTCTTGTCGCGACTGCCTTGTTATGACGTTTATCACGCCCCCCATGGCATTAGAGCCATAAAGTACAGACCCGGGGCCGCGCAATATCTCCACGTGGTCAACATTTTCTGTACCGTAGAAGTCGGCCACAGGGTGAGAGTATAATCCCGCGAACTGCGGTTGGCCATCAACCATCATCAGCACTCCGCTTGTTGGCGATCCGCCCACGCCGCGTATCTTTATGCCACCACTGCCGCCGTTGCTCACGCCAAAGCCGAAAATGCCGCGTTGGGATACGAAAAGGCTTGGCACCATGCCAGACAGGGCAGAGAGAAGCTGCGTCTTGCCGGTAGCCTCTAATTGGCGGCTGTCAACAACCGACACCGTATAGGGCAAGAGGTTGCGCGACATGGCCTTGTTGCTGCCCGTGACAACAACCTCTTCAATACTATGCACGGTGGTCGAGTCTCTTAGCGTGGCGTAGGAAGTGGAACAGAGCATGCCAGCCACGAGTAAAAAAGGATACCTGCTCGTCATTTTATCATCACTATCTTATACTTCCTGCTTCCAAGTCCTATCTTCTCGGCATATTCGGTGATATAAGTGCCATGCTGGCGGTTGATGCGCTCGATGAGAGGCTTCTCATCATCGCCTGGCTGAGCCTTGTGGTTGAACACGAGGTCGAGGCAAGCCTGGTCGAGAGCCACGGGGTCGGTGCTTGCGAGGATGCCCATGTCCTTGAGTTTCGGGTCGGCAGGGTGGCTGTCGCAATCGCAATCCACGCTCATGTTGTTCATCACGTTGATATAGATGATGTCCTTGCCATGATTGAAATACTCATGCACGCCTTGGGCTGCCGCCGCCATGCTCTCCAAGAAATCGTCTTGCTTAGGCAAGTTGCCCCATAGCTTTGAGGCGTCTTGCACCTTGCCGGCGGTGTGGATGTAGGCCTTGCCATCGGTTGATGCTACGCCGATGCTCTGATTCTTGAGCACGCCGCCAA
>DAINOS010000069.1:0-11992 GCA_036743855.1 Prevotella sp.
GCCTTTACGCCGTAATCGCGTCGGCTCCACGCTTGAATCGCGCCGCGATATAAGCGTAAAGCCGACGGCAGGCCAATGCTAAGCCGAACAGGGTAAGACAAGCCCTTGCATCGCCCATCAAAAGGTGCCTATTTTCCTGATGTCGTCCTCGAAGGTCTCCTTGTCGTTGAGCGCGCCCTTCTTGATGTGGGCACGATAGTTGTAGATGGTGTTCACGCTGTAGTGCAGAAACTCGGCTATCTTGCTGCTGTCGTTGATGCCCAAGCGTATGAGGGCGAAGATGCGTATGGGCGTGGTGAGCTGGTCCTTGCGGGGCTGCTCTATGCGCTCCTCGGGCCGCAGGAGGGCGTTGAACGACTCGAAGAAGTGGGGGAAGAGGTGGAGGAAGGCCGAGTCGAAATTGGCGTAAAACGCCTCCAGCTCCTCCTTGTTGTCCTGCGGACGCGTCATCTCGTAGAGTTCGGCATACTGCTTGGTCTTCACCTTGTTGTTCACCTTCTTTCGCAATGCCTCAATCTTGTTGATATAGTCGGAGCAAAGCCGCATGAACTGCCCCACGTATTCCTCCTTCACGCGGTTGGCATCGGTCAGTTCCTTGTTGACCGTCGACAGCCTCACGTTTGCCGCCGACAGCTGCCCGTTGAGCGACTCGAGCTTGACGTTGAGCTGCTGCAACTGGCTGTTGGAGCGTGCCAGCTCGTCCTTGGCCACGGCGAGCCGCCGTCCCTGCCTTACCACGTAGAACAGGCCGATGAGCAGCACCACGGCGAGCACGCTGATGACGCTGAGTGCCATGGTCTGCTGGCGGTTGTAGCGGTCGTTCTCGGCCTTGTACTTCCCCGCTATGTCGGCCAGCAACGGGGCTATCTGTGCCAGTCGCTGGCGCGAGCCGAACCTCGTGGCGCAATTGCAGGTGTAGCTGATATACTTGTAAGCGCGGTCCACGTTGTTGGCCACCATCAATTGGTTTGCCATCTCCCACATGGAACCTTGGTCCAGGACACCGTTGCGGATGTCGGTGAGCACCGATTGTCCCAGCCAGTACATCATGCGCGTGGTGTCGTTGCCATGCTTGTAGGCGAGGTATCGGTAGAGCGTGACGAGGGCGTAGGGATAGGAGCCTTTCTTCACGTGCCTCATCCAGTCGTCGTTGATGCGCAACGACTCGCGCCACTGCTTAGGGTTGAGGGTTTGCAGTTGGCGGTATTGAAACACGGCGTTGTCGGTCGCCGGCAAGTTGGCGTACATCAGCGCGCGGTAGCGCGCCTGGATAGCCTCGTAGCGCGCCTTTGCCTCGGCGAAGTGGTTGTAGTATGCCATCTCGCCATAGACATGAGTGTAAGCCTGGAAATAGACGCCCTTGGCCTCCCTTGACACGCCCGCGGTGTCGATGCCACGGAGCGTGCCGAGCGACTCCACGTAGATGCCCGTGCTGGAGTGGCGCAAGGCGATGAGCGCCTCGCACTTGCACAGGTTCGACTTCTGGCCCTTCATGCGCGTGGCGGCCTTAACGCAATTGTCGAGGTAATAAATAGCCGAGTCGTTGACGAACGGCGCGTATTGCTCATACAGGGCGAAGGACACGCGATAGCGCTCCCCATCGGTCCTCGCCCTTGCCAGGTCGCGCCTCAGCCGGCCTATACGCCGCTCCCTCTTGCCCACATACACGGAAGAGTTGTCCACCGCCTTGTCTATGCAGCGGAGCAGCGAGTCAACGCTTTGTCGCGTTTGCGCCAGGCAACCAAGCAGGTGAAACGTGAGGCACAGCATCATGGCGAGGGCGGTCTTGATATGGCGATAGGTTTTTGTCATGTTTCAATCGTTTCTTTCTGTTTACAAATTTATGAAAAGATAATAATCTACGCAAGAAGGGGAACTGAAAAAAGACAAAAAAAATGATTTCATCACCGCCTCTTCCTCGCCATGAAAAACCGGCGGCCGAAGAGGAAAAACAGCATCACGCCAACGGCGTTTTCCACCGCCACCATCCAGAAAGCCGCGGCATAGCCCCAGCGCTCTGCCACCACGCCACCCAAAAGGCAGCCGAGGCCAAAGCCGAGATCCCAGCCGGTGAGTATGCTTGAGTTTGCCGTGCCTCGCTCGTCGTGTCGCGCCACGGCTATGAACATGTTGAGGAAAGCCGGGTATAGATGGCCGTTGCCAAGGCCTATGCACACCGCCGAGAGGTAGTAGGCCACGGGATGCGGCACGGCCACGAAGAGGATGAAACCCACGAGCGAGAGGCACATGCCCTCGGCGGCGTTGTGGGTGAGCTTGCCGTCGCGCAGCGCCTTGCGCCCTTGCAGGCGAGAGAGGAACAAGCCGCAAGAGAGTATGGCGAAATAGGTGCCCGTGCCACTCGTTATGCCGAGCGTCTCCTTGCTGTAGATGGCGAGATAGTTGCTGAGCGTGCCCCAGCAGAAACCGAACATGGCGATGTTGACCGCCAAGAGCCATGCCCGCGTGAGGAAGAAGCGGTCGAGCGAAATCTTGCTCTTGTTTTTCACTATCTCCTTCTCAGGCAGTCGCAGCGTGCCGGCTATGGCCACCGAGAGTCCCGCCACGGCAAGGGCTATCCAGAACAGCGCGGCATAGCTGCCCATGGCGTCGTGGAGCCAAATGCCCACCGACGGGGCTATGGCCATGGCGAAGTTGTTGCTGAGCCCGTAGAGACCCACGCCCTCGTTGCGCCGCGAGGCTGGCAACACGTCGATGGCGCAGGTGCTGTTGGCCACCGTCACGGCGCCAAAAGGCGCGCCGTGGAGCGTGCGGCAGATGGCGAACATGAGTATGGTGCCGGCGGCGATATAGCCGGCGAAGCACACGAAAAACGCCGTGAGACACACCATGAGCACCTTCTTGCGCGAGAAGCTGTCGACGACGTATCCGCAAAAGGGCCGCACGATGAGCGCCGCCACGGTGTAGCCGCTCAGCACGATGCCTATCACGTCTTTGGTGGCGCCAAACTCCTCGCTGAGATAGAGCGGCAACAACGGGGTGAGGAGATAGAAGGCGAAATAGAGCAGGAAATTGGTCGTCATCACCTTGATGTAGTTGGCGTTCCAAAGTCGCTCGGTGGGGAGGCTGCTTGTTTGTGTCATTTTCCTTGTTGTCATAAAAAAAGCGGAGGGCGGCTACTCGCTGACAAAAGCGTAGCCGCCCTCCGCACGATGTGTGTATGTCGTGTTTCCGGCTATTTTACAGTCGTTTCTTCAGCAACTCAGGCAGGATGCGGGTCTCGTCGGCCACGGGCACGCCAGCCGCCTCCAGCGCCCTGATCTTGCCCTCGGCGGAGCCTGAGCCTCCGGAGATGATGGCTCCGGCATGGCCCATCTGCTTGCCCGGGGGTGCCTGGCGACCGGAAATGAACACCGCCACGGGCTTGGTGACGTGCGCCTTGATAAACTCAGCGGCGCGCTCCTCTGCATCGCCGCCAATCTCGCCAATCATGGCTATGGAGTCGGTGTCGGGGTCGTCTTGGAACATTTGCAGCAGGTCCTCGAAATAGAGGCCCACCACTGGGTCGCCGCCCACGCCCACTGCCGTGGATATGCCGAGACCGCTCTCCACGAGGTCGTAGACCACCTCGTAGGTCAGCGTGCCGCTGCGCGAGATGACACCCGTGTGACCCTGCTTGAACACGCCCGTGGGCATGATGCCCACCATCGACTTGCCCGGCGAGATGAGTCCGGGGCAGTTGGGGCCAATGACCTTCACGCCCTTCACGCGGGCGTAGTTTTGCGCCTCCACCGCGTCGAGCACCGGCACGCCCTCGGTGATGCACACCACGAGCTTCAAGCCGCCGTCAATGGCCTCAAGCATGGCATCCTTGGCAAACGGGGCAGGGACGAAAATGATGGACGTGTTGGCGCCTGTGGCTGCCACCGCCTCTTTCACGGTGTTGAACACCGGAATGCCGTCAACCTCCTGGCCGCCCTTGCCGGGCGACGTGCCACCGACCACATGGGTGCCATACTCTTTCATCTTGGCAGCGTGGAAACTGCCGTCACGCCCGGTGATGCCCTGGACGATGACCTTCGTATTGTTGTCTATAAGTACGCTCATTATCTTGATTGATTAGCTTAATTGATGTCTTGATTGAAATCCTTGTCATGCTCGCCCAAGTCACTTGGCGTTGGAAATCTCCACGGCCTTGTGCCCGGCGTCCGCCATCGAGGTGGCAACGGTGAAGTGGGTTCCCTTCAGGATCTCGCGGCCCTCCTTCTCGTTGGTTCCCGTGAGGCGGATGACGATTGGTATGTCGGTGCCAACCACCTTCAAGGCCTCCAAGAGACCCTTAGCCACGTCGTCGCAACGCGTGATGCCGCCGAAGATGTTGATGAGGATGGTGTTGACGTGCTTGTCGGAGATGAGGAGCTTCATGGCCTCCACTATCTTCTCTGGGTTCGACGAGCCGCCGATGTCGAGGAAGTTGGCTGGCTCACCGCCATAGAGCTTTATCATGTCCATCGTGGCCATGGCGAGTCCGGCGCCGTTGACCATGCAACCTATCTTGCCGCCGAGGTTGACATAGCTGAAGCCGTGCTCCTTGGCCCACTGCTCCTTCTTCTCGTCCTCGTCGGGCTCGAAGCACGCCTTCACGTCATCGTGGCGGAAGAGGGCGTTGTTGTCGAACGTCATCTTTGCGTCGATGGCCTTCAGCGTGCCGTCCTTGAGCAACACGAGCGGGTTTATCTCCACGAGCGACGCGTCTTTCTCCACGAAGAGCTTGTAGAGGGCCTTGAATATCTTGGCGGCCTGCTTCACCTGCGCCTTGTCGTCGAAGAGCTTCCACGCCGCCTCGTTGGCCTTGAAGTCTGCCATGCCTATCGTGGGGTCGATGATGATTTTCTCTATCTTCTCCGGCGTCTCTCGCGCCACCTGCTCGATGTCCATGCCGCCAGAGCGCGAGAGCATCATCATGGGGTATTTCGACTTGCGGTCCACGAGTATGGACACATAGTATTCGGCGGCGATGTCCACGGCCTCTGACACGAGCACCCTGTCCACGGTGTATCCCTTTATCTTCATGCCGAGGATGGCGTTGGCCTTCTCGCGTATCTCCTCTTCGCTTGAGCCGAGCTTCACGCCGCCCGCCTTGCCGCGGCCACCAGTGTGCACTTGCGCCTTCACCACAGCCTTGCCACCGCCCAAGGCGCGGTATGCCTCCACCGCCTCGTCGGCGGTACGGCAAAGGTAATGCCGGTCTACGGGCACGCCATACTTCTCGAAGAAGCCCTTGGCTTGATATTCGTGTACTTTCATGTGTTTAAGTTTAAAGTTTATCTATATTATTACCATTATTTTTCTCAAAGAAAGAGTCTAAAAAATCGCTCGGCGTTTGTACATTGTTTGCGAAGTCCAAGAAGTCTTTTACATTTCTTGTCACGACAACATCTACATCCTTTATTAACGCAGACTCATACTGCACTCCGTCTTCAAAATCTTTTCTTTCTTCTTTTAAGCATTTTCTTATAATAGTCGAATCTACTTTTGTTATTTCGCAAAGGGTTGAGAGCTCCCTCATTGATTTATAAAGTTCTTCATGAGAATAAGATTTTCGCAGCAAGAAAAATGCATTAACAAATGTGATAGCCGAAACAAAAACAGTTATCTTGTTTTTATGAGCAAGATCAAATATTATAGCGGCCGGATAATAAAATTCTCCTCGCTTGTCATAGAAATCGATAACTATGTTCGTATCTAAGAAAACTTTCATTTGTATTTTTCCTCAATTGACGTCAACAATGATTTTTCAATATTGTTTGAAACCCTTTTGCGGTTTTTAAGAGTCATCTCTGTTATTTCTGGGGACAATTGGTAGTTGTCCCAAACATGACCTTGCTCTTTTTGCTTGTTAGCAACCGACTTGGCGTTTGCAGACTCCAACAAACGTTCAGCGAGCCAACGTTCATTGCTTGCAGTCATTGACAAAGATTGGAGAAAGCTCCACAGTTTGTTTATTGCTAAAGTTGTCATATCTATTATATATTTTGTCGTTTGGTTTTCACCACTTGTCCGTGCGGAAGGGGAAGAGCGGCAGGTCGTTGTTGCCCCGCAAGTTGCCCACCTGAAAGTTGCGGAAACAATAGCGTACCGCCACGGGCGCTTTCACCTCCGGACTGTAGACGTAGACGCTGTGGTTTCTCGCGTCGGAACTGAAGAAGAGGCCCGCCTTGGCCTTGTGGAACACCTTGTCGGCTCCCGCCACCTCGAAGCCCTCTATGCCCGACCATGGCGAGATGCCACCGTAGGTGTCTCTCAGGCGCACGTAGCAAGTGTCGCCCCGCACGGTCATGCTCTCAAAGCGCGGGCTCATGGCATGCAAGCCCGTCATGCCGTAGGTCTTGTTGAGGGCGAGCCATCCCAGACGGTCGCCCACGGGTTTCTTGTTGCTCGGGTGTATCTGGTTCACCTCCCAGGGGAAGGCGAGGTCGTTGGCGCAAATAAGCCCGCTGTTCGGGATGATGTCGGCGGCGCGCATCTGCTGTTCCTCAAGGAGGGCGCGCTGCGTGCCATTGGGGTCGTCGCCATCGGCATAGGGCACGAGCTGCACGAAATAGAACGGCATGTCGCGCTTGCCGAAGTCGCGCCGCCACTGGCTCACCAGCAAGGCGAGACGGTCGGAATACTGGTTGCCCGGCGCGCCGACGTTGGAGCAGCCTTGATAGTAGATGATGCCCTTGACGGTATAGGGGAGAATGGGGTGGAAGGTGCCGTTGCCCCACAGCAACGGCTGCACCCAGTCTGTAGTGTATTTCTTGGTTATCTCCACCGAGTCGGTAGGCTCGTCGGTGTGCTCGCGCAGGTTGTCCTTGTCGAGCCAGCTCTCCACCCTTGAGCCGCCCTTGTTGGCAAGCACGAGGCCTATGGGCACGCCGAGCGCCACGCGCAACTGCCTGGCGAAGAAATAGCCCACGGCGGAGCACTCAGCCACGTTGTCCATGTCGGCGGCGACCCAGTGGCACGGCGTGTCGTCGAGCGGCGTGGCACTCCTTAGCGACGGAATCTTGACGTAGCGTATGCCGTCGTAGCGCGGCGCCTCAGCCACCACATTGTTATAGTCTTTCAACGGGCAGTTGTCGAACCCTCTCACTGGAAACTCCATGTTGCTCTGTCCGGCGCACACCCACACCTCGCCTATGAGCACGTCGCGGAGCGTGACCTTGGGGCCCTTGCCCTCGGCGAAAGTGATGGTCCGCGGCGTGAACGAGGCGGCAGGCGTGGGCACCGCCACTTGCCACTTGCCGTCTTGCCGCGCCTTGGCGACGTATGGCTTGCCGCTCTTCCACGACGGGTCTACGGTGACGGTGGAGCCGGGCGTTGCCCAGCCCCAAAGCCGGGCGGAGTCTTGCTGTTGAAGCACCATGCCATCGCAGAGCACGTGAGGCAAGCGAATCGATGCCCTCGACGCGGCACACGTCAAAAGGGCCACTATGAATATAGATAGTTTTCTCATGGTTAAAGTCTTTTGTCACCCCCCTAAAGGGGCAGGTTATGGGCTATGTAATGGCAAAGTTAGGCAAAAATAAGCAAAAACGTTGGCTTTTTTTTGGTTGTTTTATCTAAAAAGTATAACTTTGCAACACATTTGAGAAAAGCATATCCAGATATGCGATTCACGGATGCAATGCTTGTCGTATGGTGTAATGGTAGCACAACAGGTTTTGGTTCTGTTTGTCGTGGTTCGAATCCGCGTACGACAACGAAAAAGGACTTCAGCTTTGATGCGGAAGTCCTTTTTTCTTTATGTTTCACTTTCTGGCAGCTTACAGCGACAGGAGGTAGTCGATGATGGTCACCGCCTTGTCTGCCGACATGAAGTCGAGGCCATGCTCCGAGGCGAAGGTCTCAAGCCGCGCCTTGTATTTGGGGAACTGCTTGTAGAGGCCCTTCAGCCTGCTGACGGCGTATTGCTTGCCGTCCTTCTCGAAATAATAGGTGTTGGCACTTTTCATCTTCCAAACGTCGAGATTGCGGCCGTTGCCGTCGCGATTGTAGTCGGAAGAGCCGTTGTACATCCCACCGTTGGCGAATCCGCCCATGCCGAAGTTGCCTTGCAGCTCAATCTTCTTGGCACCCACTTGCGATGTCTGGCCGTAGGCGCCCACGTAGCCCTCGTGAACCTTGTGGATGCGCCACAGGATGTCCACGGTGCCGTGCTTGAGCGAGCAACGCTCCACGAAGTCGCCATCGCGACCAACGAACTTGCGGTCGCCAAACTTTATGCTGTCAATCTCCTCCGGCGTGGTGAGCTCCATGAGGGTCTCGCCTTGCATGAAATACATCTTGCCGTTGTTGGCGTCGTAGTTCATCTTGCTGGCGTTGACGGCTCCCGTCTTGAACTTGATAAGTCCCTGGGCGAAGTTGTCGAACAGGAATATACGCTCGCCCTGTGCCGACACCGACAGCACGGAGCAAAGGGCGAAGGCGACAAAAACAAGAACTCTTTTCAATTTCATATTGGTGTCAATATTTAATAGGTGAACATTGCTTAAAACGAAAACGAGGAGGAGGACGACTGTCGCTCCCCCTCCCCGTTTGTTATGGATTAGGAATATCTTTCCTTCGCTTTCCCAAAAGGCTTACTCCTTAGGAGTGCCCCACTGCGGCGCGTTCTTGTCTGGCCATACGCGCTCCACGTTGAGAGGAGCGTTGCCGCCGTTGTACTGTACGCCCTGACTGTTGGTGCCGAAGGTCTTGAAGCCCTCTTCTTCGTAAGCCTTCATCACGATGTCGTGCATGATGTCATCGACCGTGGGCTCTGTGACCACGAAGCGGCGAGGAATGGCTGAAAGGGCGATGCCGTCAAACTTCTTGTAAGGCAGGAGCTTTGAGCCCACCTTGGGATAACCTGAGCGACGCGCGGTGACATACTGGTCGTCGGGCTGCTCGCTGAAGTGCATCATCAACTGGAGATAAATCTTCTCGAGGTCGGCCGACTTGTAGCCCGTGAGCTTCACGTTGTCGGTAGCGAGCATGGTGTCTATCTCGCCCTTCTGCAAGGCGATGGACCTCTCAAACTTGTCGTAATCGTAGATGCCAGGATTGCTCTCATCATAGTAGTAAGGAATCTTGTTCGACTTGGCGAGCTTGTCATACTCCTCCACGGAAGCGCGCACACCAGCGTAGTACCACTCCTGATAAGTCTTGCCAGCGATGGCACTGCCCTTCAAGCAAGCGAACTCAGCCAAATAGAGGTTCACCTCGCCGGCTGTCATGTACATGGAGTAGAGAGGATTGTCCTCGGTGTCTTGCAGGATGTGCATGTCAACGCTGCCGTTGGCCGACTTTGTCATGGCCGTAGGAAGCTGGAAGTCGTCACGACCCTTGCGCATCTCGGTCGAGTAGTAGCTGAACGGTGAGTAATCCTTCACGTGGTCGTCGTCATACTTTATCTCATAGCGCAAGCCAGAGTTGTAGTACTCCTCGTAATCCTCGTCGGACATCTTGCCAGCCGCATGTGCGGCCTTGGCCTCCAGGACGATTGGCACGGAAGTATAGCGCACCCATGGCTCGCCCATGCCGCCCCACTTCTCGAAGTTGCCGTCCTTGTCGCGGATGACATTGGCCTTTACCTCTGAGGGCAGGTCGTCGTAGCGTCCTTCGTTGATGAAGGCCTGCACGACAGAAGAGTTGAAGCTGTTCTTGGTGTAGATGAAGCGCACGCGTGGGTCTTTGGCACCAAGCATGAAGTTCATCACGTTTCTTGAAGCCGACAGCGAGAGGATGCCATTGCCAGTGCCATACACGTAGTCGTCGTTGCCCGATGACTTGGCCGTGGCCTTGCAGAAGAGGAAGTCGTCGTCGGTAGATGTCATCAGCCCGGCAGCGTTGCTTGCAGCCTCCTCCACGAGTTGCATAGCCTTTTCCGGCTCATTGTTGTAGAGACGGGTGGCGATCTTGAGCTTCAAGGTGTTGGCGAACTTTGCCCACTTCTTCCAGTCGCAGCCATAAGCGGCATCCTGAGCCTTGAAGGAGACGAGGTCGCCGGCCTGAAGCATCGTGATGTACTTGTTGAGCTCCTCTATCCAGAGGTTGTAAAGATCCTCCACCTTCTCATACTTAGGCGTGAGGATGCCCTTGTCATCGTAGTGGCCAGCCTCAGTGTAAGGAATGGAACCATACATGTCGGTGTCGAAGATGGCGAGATATATAGTCATGATGCCTGTGGCTGCGAGGAAGCCGTTGTTCTCCACCTTGCCGGTCTCGTCGATGTACTGCTGAATCTTGTTGCGATAGTTCAGCGTGGCGATATACTGGCTACCTTGACCACCGTTCTCGGTCTGGCCAGTGTAGTCGCTTGAGTAGCTGCCGCCACACATCTGGCTCCACTGGTTGAAGTATTTCACATTATAAAACCAGATGAGGTAGTCGTTCGGCTGGAAATCGTTGATGGCAGCCGCAAGCAAGCCCTCTGGCAATGTCTTGGTCACGTTTGCCGGGTCGGTGTTGGTGTTGACCAAATCGTCGGCGCAGCCGGTGAGCGATATGGCAGCCAATCCAGCAAATAACACGGAAAATATCTTTTTCATTTTCATGTCGTTTAATAATTGATTGTAACTTCTCGTTGTTTCCTTCTTACCCTTGGCTTACTTGCCTATTGTGGCCCTGAGGGTAAGCGTGAAGCTTGATGTCACGCCAGAGAACTGACGGATACGGAACTCAGCAGTAGTGGTACCTGCCACGGCCTCAGGGTTCTCCTTGTTTGGCATGGTGTTGAGCAGGTAGCCAAGGTTGTGGCCTGCGGCAGTGATGCTGAGGTTGTGCACACCAATCTTGTTGGCGATCTTGTTGTCGAACATGTAAGACAGCGAGAGGTCGCGGAAGGCAATGTAGTTGAGCGTCTTGAACCAGCTGTCATTGACCACGCCCTGACCCCAAGAGTTGAGGAAGTAGTTCCAACCAGCGGCGTGAACGTAGTCGACCATACCCTTGTCGAAGAGCTCCTGGTATGTCTCACCCGACTTGTAGGCACCTGTGCCAACGGTGTATTTACCGCCGCCAGGCAAGTTGATAGTCGTGCCCGAGAGTACGATACCGCTTGGGATGACACCGTCGTCATACTTCACGCCGTCCCACTTTGAGGTGTATTCCGCGCCACCGTGCTTGGTGCCACGACCGGCGAGAGACGTCTTGGTGTAGCCGTAAGCCGTGCCGTAACGAGAGTTGTAGGAAGCCACCTTGCCGCCGAAGCGCATGTCGAAGCTTGCGGAGAGAGTGAAGTTCTTCCAACGGAGAGAGGTGTTGATGCCGCCGAGGAAGTCGGGTACCATGTTGCCAACCTTCTGCACCACGCCCGAGCGACGCACGGTTGGCGTATTGTAGCCAGCGTTGTAGTAACCCATGCTGAGCACCTGGAGACCAGACTCCTCGTCGATCATTGGCATGGCGTCGGACATCAGCATGCCGTAGGTGCCACCAACCTGTGCCACGGAACCGATGCGGTAGTTACCATAGGCTGGGTCACCCTGCAACTTGATGTAATCGGCGCAAAGAGGTGAAAGCTCCTTAATCTTTGAGTTGTTCTTGGACCATGTGAAGTTCAAGTCCCACTGCCAGTTCCTTGTCTGTATGGGAGTGGTGTTGAGAGCCACCTCGAAACCGGAGTTCTGGATGTCGCCGGCGTTGATAAGCGCGCTGCTGTAACCAGAGGCGTAAGGTATGGACACCGTCATGATCTGGTCGGTGGTGTTCTCCTTATAGAATGTGAAGTCGAGACCTACGCGATTGTTGAACATGCGGAAGTCGGTACCTATTTCCCACGACTTCTTGCGCTCTGGCTTGAGGTCATGGCTGTAGAACGTGGTTGGGAGCTTCGTCGAGAACGACTTGCCGTTGTTGTTGGTGTAGTTCTCAAGAGTGTAAGCCGAGTTGATATAGTATGGCTCGCAGTCGTTACCCACCTGGGCGTAAGAGGCGCGCACCTTCCAGAAACTGATGACCTTCGGCAACTTGAACGAGTTGGAGATGAGCCAAGAGGCGTTAATTG
>DAINOS010000070.1:0-11991 GCA_036743855.1 Prevotella sp.
AGTCTATCATGCCGATAAACTCCTCGTCATTGTTGGTGATGATGAGCCTCACCTGCTTATCGGTAAATATGTCGCCCGTGGCGTTGGCGATATACTCATGTAAAACAAAGCGGGAATATGGCGTGTTGACATCGGAAACGTCCCACGTGTCGTGATCGTTCTCTATGGCATACATCATGTCGAGGTCCTCAGGCTCCATAGCCCTGAGGATGATGGAAGGCAATTTGTCTTCTCTCATTTCTGATTTGTCATTTGTCATTTGTCACGTTTAGTTTTTCCCTCATTCTTCATTCTTTCCTCTTCACTCTTCCCTCTTCCCTCTTCACTCTTCATTCTTCCCTCTTCGTTCTTCATTCTTCACTCTTAATAGCCTCGTGCTCGGTGATTATCATGTTCTTTTCCGGGTGGTATACTGCGATCAGCGCCTTGCCCGCATAGTGGTCGTGCATGGCATCTAACATCTCTGCGTAGGAGAATGTAGAGGCATCAAAGGCAATGTAGGTCTTTTGGGTCCTCAGATGTGGCAAAGTGGTGTTAAGGAAGTTTGCGTTGGCATCATGAAACTCTGCCCACAAGCCTTTCTCAGAGACGAGCCTTTGGCATTTTTTCATGTTGTTAGGGCTGACATGGATGATGAAGAATGAGTCTTGCACGTTAGCGTCGACGAAGCCCAAGTTTTTTCGCGTCTTCTTGCAAGCGACAGCGCAAAGCGCCATCAGTGCTTTCGCGTTTACGGCGAGGCTAAGAAACGGCAGCAACAATCTGCCCATGCCTTTATAATGCTTCTCGCAGAAGATGAGCATGGCCTTATAGAACACGTGTACATACCGGAAACTTGACTTTTGGGTGGACTCTCCCTTGTAATGAAGAATGCGCAAGGGCAGATACCAGTTTTCCCAACCGCCTTCCAATAGTCGATAGCTTAGGTCCACGTCTTCACCATACATGAAGAAGCTCTCGTCGAGCAAGCCTATTTGTTGCAAGGCTGTATGCCTGAGGAGGAAGAAAGCGCCGCTGATGGTCTCAATTTTAGCTTCTTTGTCCCACGGAAGCCATCCCATGTAATAACGACCCGTGTGCTTGCCCGTGGGGAAACGGGAGCAAAGTCCAGTGAACTTGAACAATGCCGTCAATGGAGTGGGGGTGCCACGCCGTGATTCCTTGGCATCGGTCCCGTCAGGGTTGGTCATCCTCACGCCAGCACCGCCAGCTTGGGGATTTGCCTCCATGAACGCGATGGCGCGCAGGATTGAGTTTTCTGTCACAATGGTGTCGGGATTGAGCAATAGAACGTATTTGCCCTTGCTTTGCCTTATAGCGTGGTTGTTGGCCTTGGCGAATCCTAAATTGTGGTTACTGCTTATAAACTTCACGTCGGGAAACTGTGGCTGCAGCCGCTTCACGGTTCCATCGTGCGAATGGTTGTCAAACACTATCACCTCAGCGTCAATGTCCCTAAGGGCTTTCCGTAGCGATGTGAGGCATTGCCATAGATAGTCCTTGACGTTATAGCTTACTATGATAACGGATAACAACATCTATTTTACTGAAGTCTCCATTTGGCACCTGTCCTTTGACGGATACACGAAACACAGGCAAAGGACACCTATTATACCCATGTAACCAAAAGCCACGTTCATGAACATGTAATATAGCCAGCAATTGACCATCATGGGCACTACAAGCATGGACAGGCGCAATGAGCCCCACACGCCAAGAGCGTGGATAGGACTTGATGATAGCTGGCGCTTGACGAAACCAAACTTGAACAATCTCAAGGACAGTGGAATCAGGATAATGGTGAGGAGCTCCATGGCAATTGCCACATAATACTCTTGCACCTTGTTCTCAGTCCAGCCGCCAGAGAGCAGTATGTCGTTCTCGAATAGGATAATGATGCAGAGGCAGATGAAAAGAGGCATCCAAAACTCTACGAGGAGTAGTTTTCGGGAATTGTTCATCAAGACGTTATATGGTTTATTGGTTGTGAGACAATTATTCAATCGGCGTGCGGTTCACGATGGAGCGACCGAGCGTCACCTCATCGGTATATTCCAGCTCGTTGCCCACGCTTATGCCCCTCGCTATGACCGTTTGCTTGACATTGAAAGGCTTGAGCTGTCGGGTGATGTAAAAGTTGGTGGTGTCTCCCTCCATCGTGGAACTTAGGGCGAGGATCACTTCCTTGATGCCTCCTTCTGCCACCCTGCTCACGAGGGATTCTATCTCAATGTCGCCAGGGCCAATGCCATCCATTGGTGATATTATGCCTCCCAAGACATGGTATAGTCCATGATATGCCTGGGTGTTTTCTATTGCCATGATGTCTTGCACGTTTTCCACTACGCATATCGTGGAATGGTCGCGTCGCTCGTCAGAACAGATAGGGCACACGTCCGTGTCGCTTATGTTGTGGCAAATGCGGCAATACTTTATCTCGTGCCTTAGCTTGCTGATGGCATCGGTGAAAGAATCGACCGAAGCCACAGGCTGTTTCAGAAGATGCAGGGCGAGACGCAAGGCCGTTTTTGGCCCCACGCCAGGCAATTTGCCAAGCTCATCGGTGGCGCGGGCAAGCAGCACGGAAGGGTACTGCTCCATCATTTGCCAAGATAGATGCCGAAGCCAAGACGAAGGCCGATGGTGGAGTAGTCGGAGTGTTTCTTTATGCTTTGCTGATAATAAATGCTTGGCTCAATGGTGATGGTATGGCTGAGGAAGAAAGCGTAACCCACCTCAATGCCAGGCATGAAGTCGTTGTAGCTTTTTGAGTGGACATATTTGACGTTTGCGCCGAGGAAAATGCCGTTCTGCGTGATGTAGTAGCGACCGCCCACGCCAACGTTGAGGCTGTTGCTTTGATCCTTGCCCGGATGGTCGAAACCTGCCTGGGCATAAGCCAACAAGTTGTCGGCGGCGAAGACACCTGCTTGCGCGCTAATGCCGAATTTGGCCTCGTTCATGCCGTTGTAGCTGAGGTTAAGTCCGGAGAGTGACGCGCCGATATATGTCTTTCCCTGTTCAAACTGTGCGCTTGCCGTGATCGTGGCAAGAACAGCGAAGATTAGAGTGAGAACCTTTTTCATAGAAAACGTTTATTGAAGTGTTTGTTTGCTTGTCAGGAATAATCTCTTTTGGGATTTGCTTTAACCTATGGCGAGGTCAGAATCTCAGTTCCTTGAGAATGTCGGCCATCTTTTGCTTCGTTTCAATATTCGTTGGGACAAGCGGCAGCCGAAGCACGTTCTCGATGAACCCCATGTCGTTGAGGAGCGCTTTTACGCCGGCAGGGTTGCCGTCGATGAAGAGCAGCTTATAGAGCTCGGTAAACATGTGGTGAATCTTGCGCGCGGGCTCGTACTCGCCATTGAACTCCAGGCGTATCATCCTTGAGAACTCTTTGGGCAGGGCGTTGCCGATGACAGAGATGACGCCTACCGCTCCACTTGCTATCATGGAGAATGTCAACGCGTCGTCACCACTGATGACTTCGAAATTGCGCGGCTTGTTCTTTAATATCTCATCGACCTGTTCCAAGCTGCCAGATGCTTCCTTGATGCCGACAATGTTGGGGAACTCTGTCGCCAAACGCACGGTAGTGGTGGCTTTCATGTTGACACCTGTGCGTCCAGGCACGTTGTACATAACTATTGGCAACGGGGCGTTTTGCGCTATGGCCTTGAAGTGCTGGTATAAGCCTTCTTGCGATGGCTTGTTGTAGAATGGGCAAATGCTCAGTATTCCGTCTATGCCGCTCCAGTCTGTGGCCTTCATCTCTTCGATGACAGCCGACGTGTTGTTTCCGCCGCAATATTTGAGCAGTGGTACGCGGCCCTTGTTGACATCCTTGATGACCTCGGTTATCTTGTCCTTCTCCTCGCGTGTAAGGCATGGCGCCTCAGCCGTGGTGGCGAGTATGCATAGAAAGTCAGCGTTGTTGTTTATTTGATAGTCCACGAGTTTGGCGAGTGCCTTGTAGTCAACCTCTCCCTCTTTTGTGAACGGGGTTATTAGTGCAATGCCTAATCCTTTGAAAATGTTCTGTGCCATTAATGTAAGAAGCTATGTTATCTCATCGACGCCTTGCGTCGGTCTTTTTGCAAAGTTAGCCTTTTTGTATTTAATATCAAAGAAAAAAGCCTATTTACTTCCAATAAATAACAAAACCATGGATAAAAGCACCAATAACAGGTCTATGGCCTTGCCTTTGAGGTTGCGCTCATGGAAGAAAACGGCTCCGAAGAGGAAGCTCACGAGCACGCTGCTTCGCCTTATCATGGATATGATGGAAATCATGGCGCTTGGCACGCTGAGGGCGTAAAAATAGAGAAAGTCGGCCGCGGAGAGGAATATGCTTATCCCGATTATCCACCAACTCCAATGAAACTTGTCAATCTTGCGTCGTGGAAACCAGATTAGGGCGAGCATTATGAGCATCATTGCCGACTGGTAGATGTTGTACCACGATTGCACGGCCATGCGGTCGAGCCCCACGCCGCCGTCCGACGGCGATGCCATGAGGTATTTGTCGTAGAGTCCGCTGACGGCTCCAAGTATTGCCGCCAGCACGATGCAACCTATCCATTTGTCGTGAGCGAAATTGATGCCCTCTTTCTTGCCAGACCTGCTGAGCAAGAGAAAAGACGTTGCCGCCACCGCAACACCTGCCCATTGCCATGCGTTGAGCTTTTCTCCATAGACAAGCAAGGCTCCCACGAGAACCATCACGGGGCGAGTGGCGTTGATTGGCCCCACTATCGTTAGGGGCAGATGCTTCATCCCGATGTATCCGGCCAGCCAAGAGAAAAGCACTATTACGCTCTTGAGAATGACGTAGCGGTGCATCTCCCAACCGCCGCCTCCGACATGGAAGGGACTGCTTGACGGCAGCGCGCCAGTGGCTGACATTATGATTAGTGGCAAGAAGATGAGTGAGCAAAGCACGGTGTTGATAAACAACACAGGTATGACGGCATTGCCCTGAAGCGACTTTTTCTTGAACGAGTCGTAGAATCCCAAAAGGGCCGCCGACATGAAAGCTAATAATAACCACATGAGTGTATCGTCTCTATAAATGAACAACCCTATCAAGGCTGTTGGGTCTTGGTAGGGTCGTGGTTAATTTCTTTTCGTTTGTCTTAGAATGGCAGGTCTTCCCCAGAAGCGCTGTCATCGCCGCTGCTGAGAGGGTCAGATGCCGGTTGTGGCGTGGTACCTGTTGTAGCTGATGGTGCCGGGCCGCCCAATTGAGGGCCTTGTGGTTGTGGAGCTCCAGTGTTCACGGCGTTGGGGTCAACGTGGTCGCATTGATAGCAATTGATGTCATTGAAATAGCGATCCTGCCACGCGCGGGCGTTGATGTCAAGCCACACGTGAACGGTGTCGCCTTGGTGAATGTTGAATTGCTGAATCCTGTCGGCGCCAAACACGCGGAAAAGGCAAGCGCGAGGATATTGGTCCTTTGTCTGAATGACGTATTCTTGCGATTTCCATGCGTTGCCAGAGCGTTGTGACACGCCCTCCTTGGCAGGATACTCTTTTATGATTACGCCTTCTACTTCTATTCCTTGTAAAGCCATAGTTGTATGAATTGTGTTTGTGATTTCTGAATATTATGCGAAATTAGAGAAAAAATCGCTTATGGCAAAGCGTTTGGCGATTAAAAAATGAAAAAAGTGAAAAAGCCTTTTAGTTTTCTGACCATTTCAATAAATAATATGTATCTTTGTGCGATATAAATGAAGTAAAATATAACAAAAACTAAGATACGATGAGATTCACACTTTCCAGCACGGTTCTCAACAGCCGCTTGCAAACCCTTGCGAAGGTCATCAACAGCAAGAACTCTCTTGCCATCCTTGAGAGCTTCCTCTTCCAGGTCCACGATGGGAAGATGGAAGTCACGGCCTCCGACAGTGAAAACCTTATGAGGACAATCATCCCCCTTGATGAATGTGACTCCGAGGGCGATTTCGCCATTCCAAACCGCACCGTACTTGACGCGGTGAAGGAACTTCCCGAACAGCCTCTCACCTTCGAGGTCAACCCCGAGACCTATGAGGTGGCGATTGAATATCAGAACGGACGATACAACTTCACCGCCCAAAACGCCGAGGAATATCCACAGAAGTCGCCTATCGGTGATGATGCCAAGACATTGACCATCAATGCCAAGATTCTGTGCGAAAACATCAACCGCACGCTCTTCGCTACCGACAACAACGACATTCGCCCCGTGATGAACGGTATCTATTTCGACCTTCTGCCCGATTGCCTCGCTTTCGTGGCCTCGGATGGTCATAAGCTCGTGCGTTGTCGCTACATGGGCATAAAGAGCGAGAACCACGACTCGTTTATCCTTCCCAAGAAACCGGCAATGCTCCTTCGTGCCGTACTCGACAAGAGCGAGGACGATGTCGTGGTCAAGTTCAATTCCAATTGCGCCGAGTTCCACTTCCAGGGTGGCATGCTTTCAAGCACGCTCATCGAAGGCGTGTTCCCAAACTATAACGCCGCCATCCCTACAGACAACGCCAATGAGCTGGTGATAGACCGCAAGGCTCTCTTAGGCGCCATACGCCGTGTGTTGCCTTTCGCGAGCATGAGCTCTCAACTCATCAGGTTCCATCTCGACAATGGTTGCCTTGAACTGTCGTCGGAAGACCTCGACTTCGCCACAAGTGCCAAGGAGAAGATCGTTTGTGAATACAATGGCGTGCCATTGCAAATCGGATTCCGAGGCGATTTCTTCTCCGAGATACTCAACAGCATAACAACCGATGAAATCAGGATGCTCCTTGGCGACCCAAGTCGCGCAGGTGTCATCTATCCCACCGAGCAGCCCAAGGACCAAGACGTGCTCATGTTGATTATGCCATTGCTTTTGGGTGAGTAGAGCCATGCGTTTGAATCTTACTAAACCGCTTGTGGTCTTCGATTTGGAGGCCACAGGCCTCGATTTGGTCAACGACCGGATTATCCAGATTTCCTATGTCAAGGTATCCCCTGGCGACAAGGACGGCGAGGAGGAGCGAAAGAGCATCTTCGTGAACCCTGGCAAGCCAATACCGGCTTTCGTCCAGCAGCTTACGGGAATAACCGATGACATGGTGAAAGACGCGCCAACGTTCAAGCAGTTGGCAAAGCAGCTTGCCGACTCCTTCATGGGTTGCGACTTCGCCGGATTCAACAGCGACCGTTTCGATGTCCCGATGCTTGCGGAGGAGTTCTTGAGGGCGGGCATTGATTTCGACTTCTCAAAATGCCGGCTCATCGACGCGCAAAACATTTTCCACAAGCGAGAGCCACGCAATCTCGCCGCGGCGTATAAGTTCTACACAGGCCACAAGATGGAAGACGACTTCCGCGCTCATCGTGCCGACCAGGACGCTGAGGCCACTTACCGTGTGCTGATGGGTGAGCTCGACAAGTATGACCCGGCGACCGTTGAAGAGCCATCGCAGGCGCTTCCAAACGACATGAATGTCTTGGCGGAGGAGTCGAGAATGAACAACAATGTGGATTTCGCTGGCCGTATAGTGTGGGAAGACGTGAAAGACAAGAATGGCAATGTCGTGACCGACAAGGACGGCAAGCCCGTGCGTCATGAGGTTTTCAACTTCGGAAAGTACAAGGGGCATGTCGTCACTGACGTGCTTCACCGTGACCCTGGTTATTACAGTTGGATGCTCAATGCCGACTTCACGCTCAACACCAAGCAGGTGCTGACACGCATTAGACTTAGGGAGGCAAAACTTAACATGAATGCGTAGGCTTCTGCTCGTGTTGGTCGCCATGGTGATGGTCTTGTCGGCACATAGCCAAGAGCTTAACGCCAAGATCACGATTAACCACAATCAGATAAGTGGCACGGACGCGTCTGTCTTTGACAATCTGCAACAAACCTTGACGCAGTTTGTCAACGACAGGCAGTGGACAAACTTGCAGTTCGCTAAGAGGGAACGCATCACGTGCAACTTCAACATCACGGTGACCAAATACGACCAGTCGAGCGGAATGTTCACGTGCAAGGCCATCATACAGGCAAACAGGCCAGTGTACAACGCCTCTTACAATTCTACATTATATAATAACACCGACAACGATTTCAATTTCGTTTTCAGGCAGTTTGACCAATTGGAATTCAACGAAGAGACGGTGGACAACCAGCTCACGGCTCTCTTCGCCTATTATGCTTATCTCATCATTGGCATCAACCTCGACAGCTTTTCGCCTCTTGGCGGAAATGATGTATTGGAGCGTTGCATGAACCTCGTGAACAACGCCCAAAACCTCGATTTCACTGGATGGAAGTCGTTTGACAACGACCGTTGCCGCTTTGCCATTATCAACGATTATCTTAATGGAGGCATGCAACCGTTCAGGCAGTTGCAGTATGATTATTACCGCAAGGGTCTTGACGAGATGGCGGCTAACGCCGACAGGGGCAGGGCGGAGATAACAGCGGCGATAGAAAACGACTTGAAGAAATGCCACGAGGATCGACCGCAGAGCTTGTTACCGCAAATATGGACCGACTACAAGCGCGATGAGCTTGCCAACATATATAAAGGCAAGGGCACGCCGAAGGAAAAGGAGACGGTCTACGACATACTTTTCTCTATCAATGCCTCGCAAAACAACGCGTGGGAAAAGATAAAGCAATAAAACAAAAATGCTCAAACAACTTTACATAAAGGACTTCACGCTGATAGATGAGCTCAACATCCAGTTCAACCCTGGCTTCTCTGTCATCACTGGCGAGACTGGCGCGGGAAAGAGCATCGTCATAGGCGCGCTGCATCTGTTGTTGGGACAGCGAGCCGACTCCAAGCAAGTGAAATTGGGAAGGAAGAAATGCGTCATTGAGGCGCATTTCGACTTGTCACGCTACGACATGGAGTCATTCTTTGACGACAACGAGATAGACTACGACGCCACCGATTGCATATTGCGGCGTGAGGTCAGCGAGAAGGGGAAAAGTCGTGCTTTCATCAATGACACCCCCGTGTCGCTCGCCACTCTGCGTGACCTTGGCGACCAACTCATCGACATCCATAGTCAACATCAGAACCTGTTGCTCCAGAAAGAAGACTTCCAGCTCAATGTCGTGGACATCATCGCTGGCGACTCCGCCCTTCAATCGCGTTATAAGGAGAAATACTCTGCTTGGCTGAAAGCGAAAAAGGCTTATGCCGACTATGAGGAGGCGTGCCAGAGAAACAAGGAGAACGAGGAGTTTCTTCGTTTCCAATTCTCTGAGCTTGACAAGGCAAAACTCGTGAAGGGCGAGGAGCAAGAGCTTGAGCAACGCTCACAGACCATGAGCCACACCGAGGACATAAAGAACGCGCTTTTCACGGCATCAGAAGCCTTGTCGAAAGAGGACGTGGGCGGAATGGCCATGACTCGCGCCGCCGCCGACAGCATGCGCGACATTGCCGAGGTCTACCCTGAGGCCAAGGCTATTGCCGACAGGCTCGACTCCGCTTATATTGACCTTAAGGACATATCGGGCGAAATTGATGGATACCTCGAAAACGTAGATTTTGACCCGCAAGAGTTGGAGGCCATCAACGAGCGGCTGGATCTCATCTATTCGTTGGAACAGAAGTTCCACGTCTCTTCGTCTGATGAGCTCATATCTGAGCAAGAGAAGATAAGGAGTGAACTTGACAGCATAGATGGGGGCTCAGAGCAGCTCGCGGAACTCAAGGCCGCGAGCGATAAGGCTTATGCCGACTGCCTTGATGTCGCCAAGGAACTTAGCGGGGTGAGAAAAAAAGCAGCCGTAAAGGTGGAGGAGGAGATGAAGCAAAGGCTCGTGCCGTTGGGCATACCCAAGGTCCGTTTCGCCATCGATTTCAAGGAGGGTGAATGCATGGCGTCGGGAATCGACAGGGTGCAGTTCCTCTTCAGCGCCAACAGCAGCACGGCGTTGCAGCCTGTGGCGCAAGTGGCGTCGGGCGGTGAGATAGCCCGTGTCATGTTGTCGCTCAAGGCGATGATCAGCGGTGCCGTGAAGTTGCCTACAATCATCTTTGATGAGATAGACACGGGCGTGAGTGGAAGGGTTGCGGAGAAAATGGCGCAAATCATGCGCGAGATGGGCGACCACAACCGCCAAGTCATTTCCATCACCCACCTGCCGCAAATAGCCGCGATGGGCACCACTCATTACAAGGTGAGCAAGGAGGAAACCCCAGAGGGGACAGTGAGCCACATGCGCTTGCTGACACAAGCCGAGAGGGTGGACGAGATAGCGCAGATGCTTAGCGGAAGCAGCATCTCGCAGGCGGCAATAGACAACGCGCGTACCCTGCTTGATAACGCGAGATAAGATATACAGACAATGATAAATCCAAATAAGACAATAATGAGAACAAAGATTATACGACTACTATTGGCCTTGGCCCTCATGCTGCCAATGTCGGCCATGGCACAGCCTGCCACCGTGAAGAAGGCCGCGCAAAGCGTCTTCTCGCTGACGACATACAATGCCGATGGCACCATCCATTCTTCATCGCATGGCGTCTTCACCGGAACCAACGGCGAGGCCATTGCCATGTGGCATCCCTTCAAGGGCGCGGCGCGTGCGGTCATCATCGACAGCAAGGGCAAGCAGTATGACGTGGATGCCATGCTCGGCGTGTCTGAGAACTACGACGTGTGCCGTTTCCGGATTAAGGGATACCCCAATGGCGGCAATGGACTTATGCCTACGGCTGACAACTCGCTGGCGTCATCGATGTTCTTGGTCGGCTACGACCTCAAGAAGCCCGAGATAAAAAGCATATCGCCAGTCCGCACGGAGAAGTTCATGACCAACTTCAACTATTACGTCTTCAAGGATGAGGACGTGTCGGGCTCCATGCTTGGTTGCCCTGTGGTGAGTGCCGACGGCAAGCTGCTGGGCATCGTGCAGCGCCCCGACGACGGCGGTGAGGCTTTCTCTGCCGACGCGCGCCTCACGACCACTTTCAAGCTTTATGGCTTTTCCATCAACGACCAGACTTTCCGTGCCACGGGCGTACGTGTCGCCTTGCCATCAGAACAAAAGGAGGCATCGCTGATGCTTGTGCTTGCCGCGAGCCTGACCGACAGCGTGAAATACAACGAGTATATCGACGATTTCATTCATTACTTCCCAACTGCCACCGATGGTTATAACGCCAGGGCGACGCAACTCGTCAACCAGCGCAAGCTCGCCGAGGCAGACAACATGCTCCAGACCGAGACCAAGCGCGCCTCCAGCAAGGACGTGGCTTTCAGCAACTATGCCGCTCTCGTTTACCGCGCTTCACTCTATCGTGTTGACACCACGTTCACCAAGTGGAGCCTTGACAAGGCTTACGATTTGGCGGGCGAGGCTTACAAGGTCAACCCGCTGCCGGCTTACCAGCACCAGCAGGCGCAGGTGTTGTTCGCCAAGGGCAAATACAAGGAGGCACTCGACTTGCTCACGGCTCTCCAGAAGACCGACCTCGGCAAGACGGGCGAGGTGTATTATGAGTCGGCACAGTGCAAGGCACAGCTCAACGCTCCCAAGCCGGAAATAATGGCGTTGCTCGACACGGCCATCAACGTGCAGCCAGGACTGCCTTCGGCTCCTTATGTGCTCGCGCGCGGCAGGCAATACGACGTGGACGGCAAATACCGTCAGGCGTTTCTCGATTACTTGAAATACGACTCCTTGATGAATTACAATGCTACGGCTGATTTCTATTACATGAAATTCAAGTGCGAGATGAAGATAAGGCAATTTCAGCCAGCTCTCAACGACATAGCCCATGCCATTGTACTCACGCGCACCGAGCCGCTCTATTACGCGGAGATGGCAAGCCTTCAGCTTCGCGTCAACCACCTCGACGATGCCGTGAAGACCTGCGACTTGGCTCTCACCATCAATGGCACTGACAAGGTTGCCGACTTCTTCGTCATAAAAGGCATCGCTCTCTGTGAGCTCAAGCAAAAGGACGCTGGATTGGAGGC
>DAINOS010000071.1:0-11943 GCA_036743855.1 Prevotella sp.
CGGCGAATGACATAGCCTGCCTTGGCGTTGCTTGGCAACTGGCCGTCGGCGATGGCGAAAGCCACGGCGCGCAAGTGGTCAGCGACAACACGAATGGCGATGTCCACTTTCTCCTCTTCGTTCACGCCCTCACCATTGCGTCCCTCCGGGAACGTGTGGTTGTATTTATGACCAGACAGACGCTCTATTTCCTCGATGATGGGTGAGAAGATGTCGGTGTCGTAGTTGGAGTTCTTTCCTTGAAGCAGACGGACGAGGCGTTCGAAGCCAAGGCCCGTATCGATGACGTGCATCTTCAGAGGTTCCAACGAGCCGTCGGCCTTGCGGTTGAACTGCATGAACACGATGTTCCAAATCTCGATGACCTGTGGATGATCCTTGTTGACGAGTTGCTCGCCAGGTATTTTCTTCTTTTCTTCCTCGGGGCGGAAGTCAATATGTATTTCAGAGCAAGGGCCGCAAGGTCCCGTGTCTCCCATCTCCCAGAAGTTATCGTGCTTGTTGCCGTTGACGATATGGTTCTTGGGGAAATGCTTCTCCCAATATTTGGCAGCCTCGTCGTCGCGAGAGATGTTCTCGGATGGGTCGCCTTCGAATACTGTCACATACAAATCCTTAGGGTCAAGGTGCAGCACGTCCACAAGATATTCGTAGGCGTAGTCGATAGCGCCCTCTTTGAAATAATCACCGAAGCTCCAGTTGCCCAACATCTCAAACATGGTGTGGTGGGACAGGGCAGAGTCGCGTCCCACCTCTTCCAGGTCGTTGTGCTTTCCGCTGACGCGCAGGCATTTCTGTGAGTCCGTGCGGCGGCATGGGTTAGGGTCTTTTGTGCCGAGAATAATGTCTTTCCACTGGTTCATGCCAGCGTTGGTGAACATCAGCGTTGGGTCGTCCTTCACCACAATTGGGGCAGAAGGCACGATGACGTGTCCTTTTGACTCGAAAAACTTCAAGTACGAGTCGCGGATTTCATTTGCTGTCATCATCTGTATCTTGATTTTTTTAATTATGTTCTTGTATTTTGAAAATGATGTATCGAAATCAGATGCAAAGTTACTAAATTCTTTGTTTTTTAAGTATCTTTGCAGACAGAAAGAATATTAATTATGGAAACAGATAGCGATAAGAATAAGAAACTGTATTATTCCATCAAGGAAGTGGCTCAAATGGTAGGTGTCACGGAGAGCACGCTTCGTTTTTGGGAGAAGGAGTTCCCTAATATCAAGCCCAAGACAGCGGGTGCCAACAAGGTGCGCCACTATACTGAGCGCAATATAGAGGATCTTAAAGTCATCTATAACCTCATCAAGGTGCGTGGCTTCAAAATATCAGCCGCTCGCAACTACCTGCGTAATAATCGTGAAGGCGTGGACAAGAGCTCGGAGATTATAACCCTCTTGCAGGACACACTCTCCGAACTGAAAAGTATAAAAAAGCACCTCGACCTTCTCTAAGCCTCGTCTTTTTTCGGTTACATATATTGTGAGTGCTTCCCCAAGCCGGGGAAGCACTCTTGCTTATAGAATCTGCCTTACGTCTTTTAGGTCATCAACCTTTTTCAGTCTGCCGATGATGGTCTTGACATCGTCGCGGTCGTGGACACGGAGCTCAATCTGCCCGCTGAATATGCCTTGGTCGGCGGTGAATGAAACCTTGTGGATGTTCAAGTTCATCTTGTTTGAGATGACCTCTGTCACATCGTGAAGGATACCTTTGCGGTCTATGCCTTGCACCTCTATCGTGGCGTCAAAGAAGAGTTGGCGGTGCATGTCCCACGTGGCATCGAGGATGCGTGGGCCGAAGCTTGCCTTGAGCTTGTTGGCCGTAGCGCAAGAGCGCTTGTGAATCTCCACATGGTGCTTGCTGTCGATGAACCCGAGTATGTCGTCGCCCGGAATGGGGTGGCAACATGGCGGGAATATATACATTCCGATGGTTCGCTCGGATATGACGCAAGGTATCTTCTTGTTGAAATTCTTGTCTGCCACAAGCAACTCGTTGCTTACGGGATGAGTGGTGTCTTCCTTCTTTTTCCTTCCTATGAAAGGCACGAATTTCTTCCAGCCCGACATTGGCGAGCTTTTCTTCTCGTTGAGGACCTCGGCATCTCCATCACCGAGAATCACCACCTTCTTGCCCAAATCGGCGAAGAATTCCTCGTGGGTTTTTATCTCATGGTATTCGCAGAGCTTGTCGATGATGTCGGGTGAAGCCTGGATGTCATTGTCCTTGAGCCATTGCTTGAAGATGTCCTCGCCCGTGCTTTGCTGTTCGCGGCTGTCTCTTCTGAGTATTGCTTGTATTTTGGAGCGAGCCTTTGCCGTGTAGACAAAGTTGATCCATGATGGCTGCACGTGCTGTGAGTTTGACGAGAGAACCTCCACTTGGTCTCCGCTCTGCAATTTGTGGCTCAATGGCACGAGCTTATGGTTCACCTTGGCGCCAATGCAATGGCTCCCGAGGAAGGTGTGTATTTGAAACGCGAAATCAAGCACGGTGCTTCCAGATGGCAATGTCTTGACCTCGCCCTTTGGCGTGAAAACGAATATTTCAGTCGCGAAGAGGTTTAGCTTTATGGAGTCGAGAAAATCCATGGCGTCGGGCTGTGGGTCATCGAGGATTTCCTTGATTGTGCCCAGCCACTTGTTGAGCTCCGTGTCCTCATCGGTGGAGTCATGCTCCTTGTATTTCCAGTGAGCCGCGAAGCCTTGTTCCGCTATGTCGTCCATGCGGTCGGAACGTATTTGCACTTCAATCCATTTGCCTTGCTTTGACATCATGGTCGCGTGAAGCGCCTGGTACCCATTAGCCTTGGGATGGTTCACCCAGTCGCGCAAGCGGTCGGGATGGCTCTTGTATATCTGGTTGAGCGCCACGTAAATTTGGAAGCACTCGTTTATCTCATCGTTGCGGTCCTTGGGCGTGAAAATTATCCTGACGGCAAGGATGTCGTAAATCTCCTCGAAGGTGACGTGCTTGTTTTGCATCTTGCACCAGATGGAGTAGGGGCTCTTCACGCGTGCCTTGATATGATATTTGAAGCCCATCTTGTCGAGCGACTCTTTTACTGGAGCCGTGAACTTGTCGAAGAGATCTTGACGCTCCTTCTCCGTCATCGACAGTTTCTTGATGATGCGGTCATACTCCTCTGGATGCTCAAACTTGAAGCTCAAGTCTTCAAGCTCTGTCTTGATCTTGTTGAGTCCCAAGCGGTTGGCTATTGGCGCGTATATGTATAGCGTCTCACCTGAAATCTTGTATTGCTTGTTTTTCGGCTGCGAGGCGAGGGTGCGCATGTTGTGCAGTCGGTCGCATATCTTTATGAGGATTACGCGTATGTCGTCGCTCATGGTCAGCAGCAGCTTCTTGAAATTCTCCGCCTGAGCCGAAGCGTGATCGCCAAAGATGCCGCCGCTGATCTTGGTAAGTCCATCAACTATTTGCGCTATCTTTGGGCCAAAGATGTTCTCAATGTCCTCCGTGGTATAGTCTGTGTCCTCAACCACGTCGTGCAGAAGGGCGGCGCAGATGCTCGTGGAGCCTAACCCCATCTCCTCGCACGCTATCTGCGCCACGGCAATAGGGTGCATGATGTATGGCTCGCCCGAAAGCCGCCTTACGCCTTTATGGGCTTGACGGGCAAAATTGAAAGCCTTGGTGATGATGTCCACCTTGCGGCGGTGGGAAGAATGCAGGTATGTGTCGATGAGATGATTGAACGCGTCTGTTATCATCTTGTTGTCGGCCTGCTCTCTTTCTTTGTTTTTCAGCTCCTGGTCGTCCATACTCAATCAATAATTAATAGGTTTGTCCCACTGGTTTTTTGTCGTTTACTTCACACGTATCTTCTTTCCTGCCCTGATGTTGCTGCCACTTATCTTGTTCAGCTTCTTCAGTTTCGATACCGTGGTATGGTTGCGCTCGGCTATCTCGCTAAGAGTGTCACCGCTGCGCACGGAAACGTTTTTAGGTTTTTGCGTGTCCTTCTTGTCCTTCTTCTTGCTCTTTCCCTTCTTGCCACTGCTCTTCTTTGATGAGCTATCGGAGCGTTGGTGGCTCTTTCTCACGGTCGTCTTTTGCTCGTCAGCCTCCGTGTCTTCGTAAGTAACCTTGTTGTCGTTCACTGAATACTTGTCGCTTCCGCCAGCCACTTCCACCTCTGTGCGTTTAGGCTTGTAATTCTTTGAACTCGTGGCGCAGATGGAATCCTCCTTGTCGATGAAGGCAGGTATGAGCGTTGTTGGCAAGCGAAGCGAGGCTTCACCCGACTTGCCGTTGACGATGTTGCGTCGATATTGTGGGTTGAGGTTTTTCAGTTGGTCTACGCTGATGTCAAGCACTTGCGCTATCTGCTCGAAATGCAAATCCCTGTCGACCATCACGGTGTCGGTGGACGCCGGCAGCTCCTTGGTCGTCAATGGGCAGATATTGTGGTCGCAATAATAGTTCATCACGTAGTTGGCGGCGATGAACGCTGGCACATATCCACGGGTTTCCGCTGGCAACTTCGGGTAAATCTTCCAATAGTCACGCTCGCCATTAGCACGCCTTATGGCCTTGTTCAGCGCGTTCGTGCCACAGTTGTATGCGGCGATGACGAGGTTCCAGTCACCGTAAATATTGTATAAGTCGCTGAGGTAATGGGCTGCGGCATAAGAGGCTCTCACTATGTCTCGTCTCTCGTCGACCAATGAATTGACACTGAGCCCGTAACGTTTCGCTGTGTTGAGCATGAACTGCCACAATCCCACGGCACCCACCCTGGATTTTGCCATGGGGTTGAGAGCCGACTCAATCACGGGAAGGTATTTCAGTTCCAATGGCAGGTCGTAGCTTTCGAGGGCTTCCTCGAAAACGGGTATGTAGAAGTTTTGCACTCCGAGCATTGCCGCCACCTTGCGTCTCAATGGCCCCGTATAGTGGTCTATGAAGGCCTGCACGATGCTGTTGTAAGGCATCTCTATCACGGTGGGCAACTTGGAGAGTCGCTCCTTGTAGACACTCGCGTCGTACACGGGGTTGATGTCTGGCATGTTGCAATCCGTGTCTGGTTGCAGATACATCTTGGCGTTGTACTGAAGCATCAGGCTGTCGAGATCAGCAGTCATCGACTCTGGCAAGTCTATCTTCTCTTCCTTGCCATTGTCCTTGACCACTACGGTCTTGTCATCGGTTTGCGCGTTTGCCGAAAGGCTGAACGCGAATATTGCGGATATTATGAATAGTCTCTCTTTTTTCATTCTTTTTTTTGAGTGCGATTTGAATGCGTTGTCGTTTCTTTGGCTGTGTCACCGTCAGAAAGTGAAGCCGCATTGCAGTCCTATGGCGGGCTTGTTAAACTTGTATTGTCCATTCTCCTGACTGTCGAATATTGCCGGAGAAAAGTGGAAGCTAAGGTCTGGTGAAATGTCAAACTCAGACAGTGACGCGTCCACATAAGCGTCAACGACAGACAGGGCATACACGCCAACCATTACGAAGAAGCTCAAGTCGCGCCATCGGCGATAGCGGTCTTTGCGCTTTCTGAACACCTCTTGCCACCTCTGCTGGTTCTCAGCGGTGATTTGCGTGCCGAGGTGCAGAAATTGGTTGTAGCTCTGCGTGTTTGGGTCGTTGTCCATGATGTCAAGATATGCTTGGCTGTAATCGCGATACATCATGTTGTTCCATCTCAACGCGTAGGCGCAACCCACGAATCCGCCATAGAAGATAGGCAGCTTCCAGTATTTGCGGTTGTATATCTGTCCGGCTCCTGGCACGACGAGCGCGAGCCACAAGGCTCTTTTAGGGTCAGGCTTCCATGTCGACCAGTCGCGCTTTTGCTTTCCAGATTTCGCCACGTCGGCTTGGCTTTGCAGCTCAGCCTTGTCCATGGTGTCAGCTTCCACAAGCTTCTCGGCTCTGATGGTGTCGTTGCCGTGCTTTTGGTTTACCGTTTGCGCTTGCGAGTGCTGTGGATAGCACAGTGAGAAGATGGCCGCGGTGAATATGCTTATTATATAATGTGTCGAGTGATGTGATGACATAAGTTGCTAAGGCTTCAATCTGCCTGTGCGTTTTGTTGCTTCATTCCGTCGAAGACGCTCATGATGCGTTCAAGCTCTTCCTCGTTGTTGAACGGAATGCTTATCTTCCCTTTGCCCTTGTTGGAGCACGTCAGTTGAACCTTTGTCCCAAGGAAGTCGGATAAGTGGTCTCTCAGGCTGGAGAAGGTCTCGGAGAGCGTGCTCTTTGCCTTTATGGCCTTTTTGCTGTTATCAATGTCCTCTCCGTTTTTAAGGTGTTGTGCCATTTCCTCCACCTTTCTCACCGACCAACCGTTTTTTATTATTTCCTTGAACAGTTGCAGCTGCGTCGAAGGGCTGTCTATGGCGAGGAGTGCACGTGCGTGCCCCATGTCTATCTCTTTCTTCTGCAAGGCCATCTGCACTTGTGCCGGCAGCTTGAGCAATCGCAAGTAGTTGGTGACGTTGGCGCGGCTCTTGCCCACGCGCTCCGCCACTTTCTCCTGTGTCATGTTCTTGCCCTCCATGAGGTGCTCATAGGCAAGCGATATTTCTATGGGGTTGAGGTCCTCTCGTTGTATGTTCTCCACGAGAGCCATCTCCATGACGCTCTCGTCCTTGATGGTGCGTATGTAGGCCGGTATGGTCTTCAGTCCCGCTATCTGCGAGGCTCTCCAGCGTCGCTCGCCGGCTATTATCTGGAAACGGTTCTCTGCCGTCTGCCTGAGCGTGATGGGCTGTATGATGCCAATCTCCCTTATGCTCGCCGCCAGCTCTTCCAGTTTGTCCTCATCGAAGAGGCTTCGTGGCTGGTTGGGGTTGCGCTCTATCTGGTCGAGTGGTATCTCGCTGATGGTCGATGAGCCTTCCGTGCGCACGTTCTCCGTGGAGAGAAGGGCGTCGAGGCCACGGCCAAGCGCGTTGAATTTCTTGTGTACTGCCATTGTCGTTTCTTTACACGTTCTTGTCGATTATCTCCTTTGCCAAGGCAAGGTGGTTCTTCGCGCCGGACGAGTCGGCGTCGTAGAGTATGACGGGGAGTCCATGGCTTGGGGCCTCGGACAGCTTGACGTTTCGCTGGATTACCGTCTTGAAGACCAACTCCTGGAAGTGGCGTTTCACCTCGTCGTAAATCTGGTTGGCGAGGCGCAGGCGCGAGTCGTACATCGTGAGCAGGAAACCCTCGATTTCCAATTTCGGGTTCAGGCGGCTCTTGATGATCTTGATGGTGTTGAGCAACTTGCTTATTCCCTCCAGCGCGAAATACTCACACTGCACTGGTATTATCACGGAGTTTGCCGCTGTCAGCGCGTTCACGGTGATGAGTCCGAGCGATGGTGAACAGTCTATGAGGATGTAGTCGTATTCCTCGCGCAATGGGTCGAGAATGTTTTTCAATACCTTTTCCCTGTTATCAAGGTTTAGCATCTCTATCTCGGCACCCACGAGGTCAATGTGGCTTGGTATGATGTCAAGTCCGTCGATGTCGGTCGTGTAGATGGCGTCACGCACGTCGGCGTGGTCGATGATGCACTCGTATATGGAACAGTCCACTTGCGAGATGTCAACACCCAGTCCGCTCGACGCGTTGGCCTGGGGGTCTGCGTCCACCACGAGAACTTTCTTCTCCAATGTCGCGAGCGAGGCGGCAAGGTTGATAGTGGTAGTGGTCTTTCCTACACCGCCTTTCTGATTGGCTAAAGCAATGATTTTTGCCATTGTTATCGTCTTTTACCCACATCTTCTTTTAACGGATGTGGCATAGTTTGTTGCAAAGATACATATTTTGCGTGAAACATTCTATTTTTAAACCTTTTTTCGTACTTTTGCCCATGGATTTTAATAATGTGATTTTAATCCCACTGATAGAAATAACAAAAAAAGCATAATGGAAAAGAAACCTTTTATACTCATCTCAAACGATGATGGCTATCACTCTAATGGCATTCACAAGCTCGTGGACTTTGTCAGCGGTATTGGCGATGTCCTCGTGTGCGCTCCTGAGAGTGCCCGCTCAGGATACTCATGCGCTTTCTCCGCTGCCGACTTCCTGAGGTTGAAGCGTCGGAAGGACATTGGCGAGGCGGAGGTGTGGTCGTGCACGGGTACCCCTGTGGATTGCGTGAAACTTGCCCTTGACCAGTTGTGCGAGAACCGCCGTCCCGACATCATCCTCAGTGGCATCAACCATGGCGACAACTCGACGGTGAACAGCCATTACAGTGGCACCATGGGAGCCTGCATGGAGGGTTGCATGAAATACATCCCGTCAGTGGCGTTCTCATCGTGCTATTACAATGAGGATGCCAACCTTGAACCTTTGCGACCCTACGTTGAGAAGATCGTGGGGAAAGTCCTCGACAATGGTCTGCCCAAAGGCACATGCCTCAACGTCAACTTCCCTGCCAGGGAGAAGTTTGAGGGCGTGAAGGCTTGTCGCATGACGTGGGGCTCATGGGTCAACGAGGTGGACAAGCGCCATCATCTGCGTGGCTACGATTACTACTGGATGGTGGGGCAATACCGCAACGATGAGCCAGACGCCACCGACACGGACCAGTGGGCTCTGAATCATGGCTATGTGGCGATAACGCCAACCACGGTCGACGTGACCGATTTCAAGTTCTTAGAGCAACTTAGATGCGATACTATCTGATTGTTGGCGAGGCGAGCGGTGACCTGCACGCCTCGCGCCTTATGCGCTCGTTGAAGCAATACGATGCTAAGGCGGAGTTCCGCTTCTTTGGCGGCGACTTGATGAAGGCCGAGGGTGGCACGCTCGTGCGCCATTATCGCGAATTGGCCTACATGGGCTTCGTTCCCGTGCTGCTTCATTTGCCCACCATCTTCAAGAACATGGCTTTTTGCAAGCGTGACATCGTGGAATGGCACGCCGATGTGGTGATATTGGTCGATTATCCTGGCTTCAATCTCGACATTGCCAAGTTCCTGCACAAGAACACGTCGATACCTGTCTATTATTACATCTCGCCGAAGATTTGGGCTTGGAAGGAATGGCGCGTGAAGTCCATCAAGCGCGATGTCAGCGAGATGTTCTCCATACTCCCGTTTGAGGTCGCGTTTTATGAGGGTCGCCACCATTACCCCATACATTATGTTGGCAACCCCACCGCCGAGGAGGTGCGCGCGTTCAAGTCTGGCTACGCCGAGACCAAGGAGGGCTTTTGCCGCAGAAACGGCCTTGAGCCATCCAAGCCTATCATAGCCTTGCTTGCCGGCAGCCGAAAGCAGGAAATCAAAGACAACCTTCCGGCGATGTTGGCTTCCGTCGAGGCCGTGGCAGCTGATTACCAGTGCGTTCTCGCTTGTGCTCCGTCCATCGATGACAGCTATTACAGGAAGGTCATTGGCGAGGAACACGTGCTCATGGTCCACGACGACACCTATCCTCTTCTTTCCCATTCCACGGCAGCACTCGTGACGAGCGGCACGGCGACGCTTGAGACGGCTTTGTTCAATGTGCCTCAGGTCGTGTGCTATGAGACTCCGTTGCCAAAGATAATAAGATGGGGATTCAACCACGTCATCAAGTGCAAATACATCAGCCTTGTCAATCTTGTTGCCGACGAGGAAGTGGTGCCAGAGCTGTTTGCCGACCGTTTCAGCGTCGACAACATCAGGAGGCATCTCCTTGCCTTGTTGCCAGGCAATGCCGACAGGGAGAAGATGCTCGCCGGTTATGAGCTGGTTGGCCAGAGGCTTGGCACGGAGAGCGCGCCCGACAATGCCGCCCGCCTCATGGTGAAGTTGCTGAAAACAAATTAGAATATCAATCACTATAGCGAATATGCCAAATACCATAGCGCCTTTTGGCCGTCCTCTTTACGTCATGCTCAAGCCTATTGGCGCCGCTTGCAACCTCAGGTGCAAATACTGCTACTATTTGGAGAAGCAGAACCTCTATGACAAGGGTGAGCGCCATGTCATGACGGATGAGATGCTTGAGCGATTCACGCGTGAGTATATAGAAGCCCAGACCACGCCTCAAGTGCTTTTCACCTGGCATGGTGGCGAGCCGCTGATGAAGCCGCTGTCTTTCTACAAGAAGGCGCTTGAGCTGCAACGCAAATATGCCGGTGGGCGGCAAATAGCCAATGTCATTCAAACCAACGGCACGCTGTTGACTGATGAATGGTGCGATTTCCTCGCCAAGAACAATTGGCTTGTCGGCATCTCCATCGACGGTCCACAGGAGTTTCACGACGAGTACCGCCGCACGCAGACCAACAAGCCGTCGTGGGTGAAGGTGATGAATGGCATCAAGTTGTTGAAAAAACACGGGGTGGAATGGAACGCCATGGCTGTGGTCAACGATTTCAATGCCGATTATCCTCTCGACTTCTATCATTTCTTCAAGGAAAACGGTTGCACCTATTTGCAAATCACGCCCATCGTGGAGCGCATTGTCAACCACGCCGATGGGCGCCATCTGGCTGACCTCAACGACCCTGAGCAAAGTCCGCTTGCCGACTTCTCGGTGACGCCAGAGCAGTGGGGCGACTTCCTTTGTGCCATCTTCGACGAATGGGTGCGCGCCGACGTGGGAAAATTTTATGTCGAGACCTTCGATTGCATCCTCGCCAATTGGGTAGGGCAAGACCCCGGAATTTGCGTTTATGCCCGTGAGTGTGGTCATGCCGGCGTGATGGAATACAATGGTGACGTGTATTCTTGCGACCACTTCGTCTTCCCAGAATACAAACTTGGCAACATCCGTAACGAGTCGATAGCGGAAATGCTCTATGGGGAGAAACAACGGCAGTTCAGCCAGCTCAAGCACGCATCGCTGCCACGCCAGTGCGTAGAGTGCAAGTTTGAGTTCGCTTGTCACGGAGAATGCCCCAAAAACAGGTTCGCGCGTGATAAATATGGCAACCCGGGTCTCAACTATCTGTGCGAGGGTTATTACAGGTTCCTTGAGCATGTGGCTCCATACATGGATTTCATGAAGCGCGAACTGGACAACCAGCGCCCCCCTGCCAACATTATGGAGGCAGTGAGAAATGGCTATTTCGGATAAACATTATGCCGAGAGCGCGGGGCATCAAAACCACCCTCTCGGCTTGCCACTGAGTATCCATCGGCTTTACGCTTAAATCGCGTTGGCTTAACGCTTGAATCGCGTTGCCATTACGCTTGAAAGGCGTTGGGATTCAACTTGAATCCCAACGCCTTTCAAGCGTAATACCGAACCGACTGTGTTTCAGGCTTTTATGTGTCTTAATGCGACCTCTTCTCGTATTTATCAATGAGCCATGCGTCTTGCTCCGCTATGGTCATGTGGCTGTTGTCAAGCACGATGGCGTCATCGGCTTGGCGCAAGGGGGAGACCTCACGATGCGTGTCTATGTAGTCACGCTTCTGCACGTTTTCCAATATCTCGTCATAGTCGGCAGGCTGCCCCTTGCCTCTCAACTCATCGAAGCGACGCTTGGCGCGCACCTCGGGCGAGGCGGTGACGAAAATCTTGAGCTCGGCATCTGGGAAGACCACCGTGCCGATGTCGCGTCCGTCCATCACCACGCCTTTCTCCTTGCCCATAGCCTTTTGTTGCGCCACGAGAGCCTCGCGCACGAATGGTATGGCGGCTATCGGGCTCACGTGTGAGCTCACCTCCATGCCGCGAATCTCTCGCTCCACCATCTCGCCGTTGAGATAGGTCTCGGGCAAGCCAGTGTCGGCGTTCAGCTTGAAACTAATGTTGACCTGGGGGAGCAGCTCTCTCAAATCGTTGGTTTTCACGCTGCCGTCGGCATTGAAGAGGTCGTGGCGAAGGGCGAAAAGCGTGACCGAGCGATACATCGCGCCAGTGTCTACATATACGTATCCAATCTTCTTGGCGAGGGCTTTGGCCATCGTGCTTTTACCGCATGAGGAATAGCCGTCGATGGCTATTGTTATCTTTTTCATCTAT
>DAINOS010000072.1:0-11478 GCA_036743855.1 Prevotella sp.
AATCCAATAATTATTTGAATCTTCAAGTGCTTTTCATTATCTTTGCCACGGATAATCAAAAAAGTTGTATCAGTCTAATAATCAGAGAAGTTGTTGCGACTGGATAATTTTTGGTAACGATTTAGCGAAAGTCAGATTGCTTTTGTCTGCTTTGCCTTGCATAATGTTTCAAACAACTCTTGCGGTTGCAAAGATAAATCTAATTTCTGAAAAACATACATATCTGTTTGTTTTTTGCAGATTTTTAAGAATCTCAAATGCGCTAAAAGGACAATGTAAATGGCAACAATGATGATTCGGGCGACACAAAGGAAATGATGCAACGAAAGAAAAGTAGTAAACAAATGGAAAAAAACGACGAAAGGAAAAGACAAAAAGATGCAGCCCATAGGATGACATCCGAGAGCTGCATCTTTGACAACTTATCTCAGCAAGTCGGCCACACCATCCAATGAGCCATCAGTATGGGCGGGAGTTATGCCAAGAAGATGACTAAGTAAAGAATAGACATCTACATTCTTGAAAACGAGGGGCTTGACATAGCCCTGCTTAAAGTCAGGCCCTGCCGCGCGGAACATCACGTGCATATCGCTATAATTGGGGTCAAAGCCATGATTGCCGGCAAGCACCTTGTCTTGGTCGCTGAATACCCAACCAATATCAGAAACAACGACAATGTCTGCAATATTCTTGTTTGTTCCATAGTTGAAGTAAGCAGGCATCTCATTCTTATGCCAAGCCCTAATGTGAGGCACTTTCGCCAAAGCCTTCAGAATTTTGTCTGCGCAGCCTTTGTTGGGATAAATCATGGCCGGGAAGCCGTTGGCTATGGTTTTGTACCATGACTTGTCCAGATAGTTGGCCAAGTTGACAATTCGCTCATTTGAGTTTCGCCCCATGCCATGGTCGGCTGTAACGATGAGATTGATGTCCTTGCCGTCAGGCATCTGCCTAACGTCTTTCCACAACTGCCCCAACAAGCAATCCAAGGTTTCCACCTGCTTGCGGGTCTGCTTACTCTCCGGTCCAAAGGTATGCCCCGAATGGTCCGGCTCGTCGAAGTAAGCCATAATCAACTGTGGGCGCTTGTCCTCCGGCATCTTGAGCATTCTTTCTATCTCCGCAATTCGCTCCACATAGGTAAGCAGAGGCTTCTGCTCGTAATTGAAGTAAATGTCAGGATAAGAGCCTTGGATGGCTACATCCGAGCCAGGCCAATACACAACCCCAACTCGCTTGCCTTGTTTCTTGGCAGTAAGCCAGATTGGCTCGCCGCCCCAAAACCGTGGGTCTTGCTTGGTTTCCTTGTTGCCCAAGCTAAACTCCAAGCCGCTTTCCTTGTCCAAGAACCGATTGGCAATGATGCCGTGATGGTCAGGCACCAAGCCTGTTGCCAACGTGTAATGGTTCGGATAGGTTACCGAAGGAAAAGAAGGCTGCATGACAGCCTTCACTCCCTCCTTGGCCAAACTGTCAAGGAATGGCGTGTCATACATCTCTGGGTAATCCCAGCGACAGCCATCAAGGGAAATGATGACGGTGCGGTGTTCTTGCGCTAAGCCCATGCCCAATTGGGACAAGAGCAGCAAAATGATAAATGCTATTTTTCTCATCGCTTTTTATATTTATAATTAAGACACAAAGGGAGATATGCCGCACAAAGCGGTAAACATATCCCCATTACTGTTTATGATATATACTAAAATGTGTACTTCAAGCCAATCTGACCACGCCAACGGCTGTAGTAGTCGCTGTAAGAGCGCATGTTATAATCACCAGGGTGCAAAAACTGGAACTGTCCATTGCCCGTGTAGGTCACAGGAGAGTAGTAAACGGCAGTTCCTGTAGAGGTATAGCGTCCCCACTTCTTGTTGAACATATTACCGATGTTCAACACATCGAAGGACAACTCTACCGCATGGAATTCCTTGCCCACCTTGAACTTGTAGGTCTGGGCGAGATGGAAGTCGAAATGGCTCTCAAAAGGCTCATTGTCGGCAAAACGCTCGTAGTATTCACCACGATGCTTGCTCAGATAACCGTCACGTGCTATCCACTCCTTGTAGTTGGCCCGCTGCTGGTCGGCGGTATAAGCAGATGTAGCCTTGAACTGCATCCGGTCAATCTGCGCATCGGTAGGGATGAACATCAAGTCGTTTCCATTGGAACCATCGCCATTCAAATCGCCATAATAGTAAAGGCTGTAAGGCGAGCCTGAGCTGCCAGTATAAATCAGTCCGACCGTTGTACCCCAATGCTTGGCGTAATCCTTGTGGTAAAAAGCCGACACCTTAACCTGATGAGGCACATTGAAGGCCGTGAAACCCAACTCTGGATCGTTAGGGTTCTGGCGCGTGTAGTTATAATTGAAGTTAGACTGGGCAACCGAAGACGTACCGCAATTGACAGACTTGGAGCGAGAGTAAGTGTAAGAAGCGGCCAAATCCAATCCGAAACAGAAATGCTTGACGGCAGACAAAGACAAGTTGTAGCTATAGCCCTTGCTTGTATTGTCCAGCTCGTAAACATTGCCAAACTTGGACAAGTTGGCGTCATTGGCATCCGTAATCTTGGTGAACATCGGGCGATTGTCGAAAGACAGGCTTCCGTAAGTCTCACCGACAGTCTTGCCTGTGGCTGTTCTCGTCAAGTCCTTGTAGTAAATGTCGTTCAAGTTCTTGGAATACACGCCTTCGAGAGTGAAGTCAATGCCAGCCAAGGTGAAGTCCAAGGCGAGGTCCAAGCGCAAGTTTTGGGTAAACTTGAAGTCCTTGGCAAACACGTTGATGGTCTGACTTCCGGAGGCAGCCAACCTGCTTGTGTTAGCGTCCTGCCCATAAGGGTCGGTAACCAAACTTACGTTGGAAAACTTGCCATCGGACTGCTTGTCCTCTGCCAGACCTGTAGAGCCATATACATTATATGAGGATGTCTGCACACCTGTATTGCTGAAATTGTTGCTCAACCAAACGAATGGGATGCGACCCGTGAAGATGCCTGCGCCACCACGAATCACCATGTTATGCTCTTTCTCCACATTCCAGCGGAAGCCTACACGCGGAGACCACATCGGCGTACTCTTCAGCTTATGGTTTGTCACCACATTCCAACCCTGCTTCTCGGCGGAGGCGTTGAAGTCGGCATTCTCCGTAGGAGTGTCAAAGAACAAAGGAATGTCCACACGCAAGCCATAAGTCAACTCGAAGTTTGGCGTGACATTAAACTTGTCCTGTGCGTAAAGACCAATCTGACCGGCAGCAAATTCCGGTGCCCAACGAGGGGCGCCCGTTACGCTCACATTGGCAGAGCTGAAGCGATACTGGTTCAAGGTGTTGTAATAGGTCGTTTCGCCATTCTTGTCGGTGCTGGCGGCAGTGGTCTGACCGTTGGCAAACATCTTGAAGTCGTCAAAGTTATTGAAATAGTAGGTGCCATAGTTGTCCTGTATAAACAAGTTCTTAAACTTGTAATACTCGCCATGCGTACCAAAAGTCAAGTTATGGTTGCCGAGATACCAGTTCACGTTGTCCGTGAACGACACGATGTCCTGATTCAAGGAGTTTGCGGTGGAAGATCGTTCCGTACCCAGGCACAGAGTGCCACCACCCACATTCTTAATCTGAATCATCGGGGCAATACCGTATGGGGCGCGATGGTCCCTCACTCTCACATAAGAAGCCTGAAACTGATTGTTTACCTTTTCATTGAAGGTACTGTTCAACTCAGCCGTGAAAGTATTCGTCTTGGAGACAAAGTCATACTGATAATTGGAAGCGTTGAGATATGACGCAGTACTATTGGAATTCAACTGCTTGGCATTCACCATGCGCCAACCGAACGTGGCCTTGTGTCGGTCGTTGATGTTCCAGTCAAGTTTGATGCCTGCCTTGTCGCTCTTGGTATAGTTCTTGGGGTTGTTGAAAGAGGTCTCAGGATAGCCCTTCCCCTTCAGGATGGCAAGCACCTCGTCGGCAATCCTGAAACCTTCCTCACCAAGTTGGGAAGCGTCAGAGCCATAGCCATAATTGTTGGGATATTCCTTGTTTGACTTTTCATAGTTGGCAAAGAAGAACAGCCTGTTCTTGACAATCGGACCGCCGAGGGTTGCACCATAGCGATAATCAGTCTCGTCATTGTACTTCTCGCTGTCCTTGCCATTCATCAAGGTATATTTGGAACCAATCAAGTCCTTGTTCAGCCAGTTGCCATATACAGAGCCATGGAACTCGTTGGTACCAGACTTTGTGATGGCATTGATGGCACCGCCAGTAAAGCCACTCTGACGGACATCGAAAGGAGCCACGCTTACCTGTACCTGGTCGATAGTCTCAGTAGAGATTGGCTGTGTGCCAGCCTGACCACCATTCTGACCGTTGGATGTCAGACCAAACACGTCATTGTTTACAGCTCCGTCAACCTGAAAACTGTTATAGCGGTTGTTGATGCCTGCAAAAGACATGGCTCCCGATTGGGAAACGCTGACCAACGGGTTCATGCGCGTGATGTCGGCGATGCTGTGGGTGACAGAAGGCATATTGGCAATGTCCTTGGCGCTGTAGCTGGCAGCCGCGCCTGTCTTGCTGGCGTTCAATCCGTACTTTCCTGAAACGACCACCTCATCCAAAGCGCGTGCGTCCTCCTCCAACTGAGCGGAGAGGTCCGCCACCTCGCCAAGTTTGAGAGTCACGTTCTTTATTTCCTTGTCCTTGTAACCGATGTAAGAAATCTTTACCAAGTAAGGACCTCCCGCACGCATGCCTTGAATGGTAAAACGGCCGGACACATTGGTTACAGAACGATAAACGGACCCCGTCGGTAAGTGGGTCGCCGTAATTGTCGCACCAATCACCTCTTCTCCGTCAGCGGTTACAAGACCACTCACGCCGGAAGTTGTAATTTGTGCCATTGCTGTGGTAACCATAAAGGCCAACAGAGCAACGAGCAAATGAAATCTTTTTTCCATACCTTTTAATATAAATTATTGATTGTTTTGTATTGCCCACACACTAATGACGCTTGTGTTTTCAGCACAGTTGTCATTTAAATTGGGGCTGCAAAAGTACGGCTTTTCAAATGCAGTTTCATTACATCAATATTAAGTGTTTATTACATTGTAAAATTACATAGAAATGCAGTATTTGTGCAAACGTGTCACAAATATTTTACATATTACAAAACACCGTAAACGCTTATATTCGAGCAAAATACGGTTGGTGTTGACTATTGCTCAACGCATTCCGATTTTTATGGTTAATATTGCATAAATTTAGCGTATAAAAGGTACAAGTTCCTTGGTTGCACCTTAACTTTGCTCTTTCAATTCATCAACAACCACAGATAGAGAAATAGAATATGGCAAAAAGGAAAAAAGATTTTACATTCCTTTTCATTGCTCTCTTTTGCAGTTCTCTGGCTCATGCGCAAAAGCAGGTTCCTGCAGAGCGGAAGGATTCCATAGATAACAGGAATGACATTATAAAGATGGCGGACAGCCATTCCTCCAAGGGCGGAGTGAACAACGCCCTTGACGTACTGAGCGGTCAGGCGGCCGGTGTCTACGTGACATCCAACGGTCTGGACCGTATGGCCATGCTCAACAGTGTGCGTGTGCGTGGCACGACCTCCATCATCGGAGGCAACGACCCTCTGGTGCTGATTGACGGCGTGACGTCAGACGTGCTCACGCTTTCGACAATCTATCCTGCCGACATCGAGAGTTTCCGCATCTTGAAGAATGCCGCAGAGACAGCCATGTACGGCTCACGCGGAGCATCGGGTGTGATTGAGGTAAAAACCAAGAAAGGCACAGGGCGGGGCTTCCAAATCTCGTATGAGGGCAATGTGGGTTTCGAGCGGATGTACAAGCACCTCGAAATGCTCAATGCCGAGGAATACGTTGCCACGGCAAAGGCTTTGGGGGTGTTTTGCAACAACGGAGGTTTCAATACCGACAATTATAAGGTGATAACACGCACGGGCATGGTGAACAACCATTACCTTGCTTTCAGCGGCGGCACGCCACAGTCAAACTACCGTGCGTCTTTCGGAGTGATGGACCACAACACCATCATCAAGAAGATGGACTATAATGTCTTTGTCGCCAAGGTTGACGTGACGCAGAAAGCCTTCAATGACAGGCTTACGGGAGACTTCGGCGTGTTCGGCTCGTCATTCAAGAACCATGACATCTTCGACACACAGATGCTGTTCTATTCCGCAGCCTGCCAAAACCCTACATTGCCGGCAGGAACTGACGAGAATGGAAACTGGCTGAAGAACGAGTCAGCCACCCACATCAACCCTCCGGGCATAGTGCTTGACGAGAAGAACGACTCCAAGGACTTGAACTTTGACGCACACATAAAGCTGAGCTATGACTTCAACCCAAACTGGCGCATATCCACATTCGCATCATACCTTTACGGCTCTACGGAAAACGGCATGTTCTGCCCTACATGGGTATGGGCACAGGGCAACGTGTACCGTGGCGAGTTCAAGAAGGAGGAATGGCTGGGCAATGTGGCCCTCAATTTCAACAAGCAGATAGGCATACACAGAATCTCGGTAGAGGCGAGCGGCGAATACCGAAAATTGACAAAGACAGCCTTTTGGGTATATGCCAAGGGCATCCCGACGAATGATTTCGGCTACGACAATCTGGGTACTACCGCCGCCCGGCCTTATGGCGGAACCGAAAGCACATACGAGGACCAGTCGTTGGCATCCGTGATGGGAAGTGTCACTTACTCTTTGCTTGACCGCTACTCGCTGTCGGTTAATGCCCGTGGTGACGGCTCGTCAATGGTTGGCGACAACAACACATGGGGATTCTTCCCGTCCGTATCATTCACTTGGGACATGAAGAAGGAACGCTTTCTTGCCAATGTGAAGCCGTTGTCAATGCTCAAGCTCCGCACAGGTTTGGGACAGGCTGGCAACCTTGGCGGCATCTCCGCCTACACGACCATGAACACCGTAAGGCAGACGGGCATTGTACCTGTCAAGAGCTCGCCCACGGTGACTCTCGGAATGGTGAGGAACAACAATCCCGACTTGAAATGGGAAACCAAGACCACCTTCAACATCGGTGCAGACCTTGGCTTTTTCGCCAACCGTCTCATGCTCACGGCAGAGTACTACTATTCAAAGACCTCCGACATGCTCTATGCCTACGAGGTTCCCGTCCCGCCATTCGCCTACAACACATTGCTGGCAAACATCGGCTCCATGTCCAACCGTGGATTTGAGATTGGCTTGTCCGTGCAGCCCATAAGCAAGAAAGACATGGAGCTGAACATCAACATGAACCTGTCGTTCCAAAGCAACAAGCTTATCTCCCTAAGCGGAGACTACAAGGGGATGAGCATGACGGCTGCAGACATAACCGCCATCGGCTCATTGGACGGCGCAGGTCAGAACGGTGGCGACAACAATGTCGTCTATCAGATAGTCGGACAGCCTCTTGGCGTGTTCTACCTTCCGCACTGCAAGGGACTCGTCAAGAACGAGAATGGCAGCTACTCTTACGACATCGAGGACCTTGACCACAACGGCAAGGTTGATTTGAGCGACGGCGGTGACCGGTACATTGCCGGACAAGCCACGCCAAAGGTGACTCTTGGCTCAAACATCAGTTTCAGATACAAGGACTTCTATGTAGCCTTGCAGATGAATGGTGCGTTCGGGCATAAGATATTCAACGGAACAGGGCTGGCTTATACAAGCATGGCCTGCTTCCCTGACTACAATGTGCTGAAGGGCGCTCCGCAAAAGAACATCACCGACCAGAGAGTATCTGACTACTGGCTTGAAAAGGGCGACTATCTGAACTTCGAGCATCTGACAATAGGCTACGATGTGCCTTTGAGGAGCAAGGTTGTACGTTCGTTGCGTGTGTCCTGCAACATCAGCAACCTTGGGACAATAACAGGCTACAAGGGACTGACACCAATGATAAACAGCTATGTCGTGAACAGCACGATGGGTATCGACGACAAGCGCAACTATCCGTTGTACCGTACCTATTCATTGGGACTGAGTGTGCAATTTTAAACGAGACGAACATGAAAAAGATAATAAGCTACATATTCGCAGCGTCAATGACACTGTGCTTCTGCGGTTGTCTAGACGAGCATCCAAAGGACCAGCTCGACCAGGAGGCTATCTATAACAATGCGGACAACATATACAAGAATGCCGTGGCTTCGCTGTACAACTACATCGGCAGCAACCAAGAGTCGGAAGGTCTCCAAGGCACTTGCCGTGGCATATACGACTACAACACGCTCACGACAGACGAGGCTATGATTCCTATCCGTGGCGGCGACTGGTATGACGGCGGTCTGTGGGAGAACATGTACCAGCACAAGTGGAACGCCAATGACATATATTTCTATGATGTGTGGAAATATCTGTTCAAGGTGATAGTGCTGTCCAACCAATCGTTATCTGTTATAGACAGTCATAAGAGTCTGCTCACTGTAGAGCAAGCGAGGGACTTCACGGCGGAGGTGAGGGCTGTGCGTGCCTTGTTCTACTACTATGCGATGGACATATTCGGACGGGTGCCTATTGTGACATCATACAATGTGAAGCTGGAGCAAGTGGTGCAAAGCGAGAGAAGTGAGGTGTTCAAGTTTATCATCGACGAGTTGCAGGATGTTGCCCCACTGCTTGCCGACGAACATTCCAACAAGGAGGGGGACTATTACGGACGTGTGACACGCCCGGTCGTAAACTTCCTGCTTGCAAAGCTGGCTCTGAATGCAGAGATTTATGGCGATGACAACTGGACAGACGGCAAGCAATTGGATGGAAAGGACATCTTCTTCAATGTGAATGGCGAAAAGAAGAACGCTTGGGAAACCTGCATCTGGTATTGTGAGCAACTAAGACAAGAAGGCTATGAGCTGGAAAGCGACTATGCCTCGAACTTCGCCGTGCATAACGAGAGTTCCAAAGAGAACATTTTCACCATTCCATTGGACAAGAATCTCTATCAGAACGAATACCACTATCTCTTCCGTTCACGCCACTACAAGCATGGCGGAGCTTACGGCGGATCTTCCGAGAACGGCACCTGTGCAACCGTCTCAACCGTCAAGGCTTTCGGTTACGGCACGGACTATGTTGACAACAGATTCAAGACCAACTTCTATGCCGACACCGTGTTTGTTGACGGCAAGAAGATTTATTTGGACAATGGCAAGCCGTTGGTGTATATGCCGTTGGAGCTGAAACTGAACCTCAGCGACAGTCCGTATAAACAGACGGCAGGCGCTCGTGTAGGGAAATACGAGGTTGACCGAACCGCCTATTCGGACGGACGGCAGGTTGACAACGATATTGTCCTTTTCAGGTATGGTGATGCGCTATTGATGGAAGCCGAGGCGAAAGTTCGCAATGGCGGGGATGGTTCAAGGGAGCTGAACGCCATAAGGGACAGAGTTGGCATGCCTCATGTGGAAGCCAACTTGGACAACATTCTAAAAGAGCGTCTCTTGGAATTGGTTTGGGAAGGATGGAGAAGGCAGGATCTCATCCGATTCGGTAAATACACAAAGGCATACGACCAGCGCATTCCTGCTGACGGCGAGGAAACAGGCTTTACAACCGTATTCCCTATTCCGCAGAAATGTCTGGACTTGAACAAGAAATACAAACAGAACTATGGTTATAAGTAAGGTTGCCGTAAATTTATGCAAACATAGCTGTTAGAGCTATCAACTATTCAGGATTAAGGGCAGACATATCCGGCTTTCATAACATCGTCTGCCCTGCCAAGACTGCCGAAGGCGAGCGCACATCATTGCACAATAAGTTGGAACTTTTAAAGTTTCAGCATTGCGTAAGCCTTTGCGCAGCCTTGGTTTTTAAAGAACGAGCCATCAAAACTTATTGTGGTTGTGTATAAATATGGTATAAACTAAATATAAATGTTGACAATGATAAAATATATAAATTCAAAAATTAACCCTTTTAAGCATACCACCAAAGACAAGCGTCTTTGTGTTGAAGGAATGATTATTACATATATGATTCATTCCAGAAACTTTATGATTATGTTGGTTTCTGCTATTCTATTGTTCGCTTGTGAAAGACATTCCCAAATATGGGAACAGATGGATACAGCAGAAAAACTCATGAATAACAAACCTGATTCCGCCCTTGGCATTTTAGAAAATATCCCAGTTTCAAGCATCAAAGGCAAAGAGGCTTGTGCTAGATATGCGCTGCTGAAATCTATGGCATTGGACAAGAACTATATTGACACGACAACTTTTGATATTCTTCAACCTGCCATTGACTATTATGTACAAAATGGAACTCCAGATGAGAAACTTAGAACATATTACTATCAAGGCAGGATTTATCAAAACCGTGGTGATGATGATTCTGCAATGCAATCTTTTATGAATGGTTGTGATTTGAAACAATCGGTGACGGATTCTTTATTGTTAGCTCATACACTTGTGGCGCAAGGCACGTTGTATTTAAAGCAATATAAGACAACCGAATTTATACATAATAATATGGCAGCAGCAAAATTGTATGGATCTGTTGGCAAGAACTTGCTTGAAATCAAGAGTTACACGAATGCCATTGATGGCTACATTATGCTGAACAACAAAATTGCGGCAGACAGCCTTTTGGCTATTTGCATTCCTCTGGTGCAAAAGAATCATGATGGTGAGGAATATATGTTTCCCTCATTGCTGTCCTATACAATAGAATTTGGTTCTCCACATGACATCAAAGCCTTTTTAGGTGAACATCAAGATTTTGATCTGACCAAAGACGAGATGATGGATTTTGCCCAAGGCTATTTCAAAATAGGAGAATATGACAAGGCCATGAAGTGTCTTACGGAAATCAGTCACATTGGATTCACTCAAATATGCTTCTGTGAAAATTGGTATATTGGAAAAGCAAGGCAAGAGCACAGAAGCTTTAAGTTTGTACAAGGACTACTCGGCAATGCTTGAGCGCTATCAAAAAAAGTTGTTTTCACAAGACCTGTTATTTTCTGACGAAAAGCATCAGCTTGAAATAAAGAGACTTGTAGATGTTCAAGAAAGAAATAAAATAATTTTGGGAACACTGTGTTGTATATTGGGATTGGGAATACTTGTAGGTTGGTTATGCTATCGGATACACCTGAGTAGAGTCAAGCGTATCTTGACAGAAAAAGAGAATACAAATTTGAAGTTGGAACAAGACAACTTATGTAAAGAAAAGAAACAGCTTGAAGCAGAGCAGCGACAACATGAACTGGAGAATGCAAATCTCAAATTAGAAATCATGCAATTGGAAAACGAGCGTGACCATCTAAAGGATTTACAAAGAGAACAATTGGAATTGGCAAAACCTATCCAAGATGTAATAAAGAACCGAATTGACATGCTCAATGGACTATTGGCAAAAGAAATAACGAAAAATGACAGTTATGCAAAGCCATATCATAAATGGATTGAGACA
>DAINOS010000072.1:11529-11751 GCA_036743855.1 Prevotella sp.
TATGCTATCGGATTGCGTGGTAAAGAGGTCGGAGAATATATTCAAGTAAAACGCCATTATATCATAAGTCATGAGATTCGAATGAAACTCGGTATTAATGAGCATGAGACAAATATCGGTCCTTATATACGTAGGTTGATAAAGGATTTTGGGAAAAGTTCCCAAGAAGAAACTGAAGAATAACAAAAGCGTCGTCCTTGTTAGGGACGGCGTTTTTTATTA
>DAINOS010000073.1:0-11570 GCA_036743855.1 Prevotella sp.
GCACCTTGGTGGGCTTCACGCCAGGCACGCCGCTTATGAGCTTGCCCTTGCCGCCCTTGGTCTTCTGCAGGTAGAACGCGCCGTTGAGAGCCGCCATCCTGCCGGCGACTTCGCTCATGGGTATGAGCAGCGGCAAAGAGCGGTCGGCCTTTTGCACGGTCTCATAGGCGAGGCACACGCCACCGCTCTTGATCATGGCATCGGTGAGAGGCTTGTCGCAAGCAAAATGGAAATAGGTGAAAACCAACTGGCCTTTCTTTATCAAGTCATACTCTGGCTCAATGGGCTCCTTGACCTTGACGATCATGTCCGACTGGGCATAGACATCCTTGATGTCTGGCAGGATTTCCGCGCCCACTTTCTCGTATTCCTCATCGCTGAAGCCACTGTTCACGCCAGCCGTGTGCTGCACGTAGACAGTGTGACCATGTTTTTTCAACTCGGCAACGCCCGCGGGTGTCATGCCAACGCGGTTCTCGTTGTTCTTCATCTCTTTGGGTATTCCTATCTTCATAGCGCAAGAATTTATGTGAAAAGGTTAACTATTCGTTTAGCAGGTTTCCGACCTCAAAGATAGGAAAAAAATGAATACGCCGTTTTTCGCGCGATGATAATTTAACATTATTTTCCCCTCACGACAGCGGTACCAAAAATCAGCGTAGGTTTGGTACTCGCAGTACCACGGCGTGGTAGCGAGTGTACCACAGTGCGGTAGCGACAGTACCACGGTGTGGTATTGCGAGTACCACGCCATGGTAGTGACGGCATGAAAAAAGGCGATTGAAAAAGGGCGGTCGAAAAACGGCCGCCCTTTCGGTTTATCAAGTTAGGTTATTTCTTCTCTGCCGAGAGCACACCCTTGCCCACGCCCTGGGTGAGGTCGAGGGTGAGCACCCACGTGTCGCCTGGGGTGAGCACCTTGTCGCTGGGCACATATACGTTGCCATCGTCGTGACCATCGGCTCCCGTGCCAATCTTGAACACGTCGCTCGTGGAGGTGATGCAGTGGTCGCCGCCAGAGCCCTTGAACTCAGTGCCCCAACCCGCTTGGCCAAAGAACTTGAAGTTGACCAACGTCGGGTCGTGATAGAGCTGCTGGTCAATGGTCACCGTGAGCTGATAGACCTTGTTTTTCACTTGCGCCATGCAGAGGTCATATTCCACGCCTGTCCACCAGTTGACCCCGTTTTGGTAGAACGGCAAGAATGATGGCTTGTTGAGGCTTGCCTGACCTATAATCCACACCGCGCCTGTGCCGTCGTCGTTGAGCGTGGCAGGATTGACGCCGTTCATCGCCCAGATGCGGAACGCCTTGTATTCATAGCTTGCGGCAATGGTGTAGGTCCCCGTCACGGCGTTGAACGTGAACGAGCCGTCAGCGTTCTTGGTGAAGAAGTCGGGGTCGTAATACCAACTGGCAGAGTTTATCTCACTGTCGGTGAACTTGTATTTCAGTCCTTGGATAAACCCTCCCACGTAGACCGCGTTGTCCTTGCCGATGTTGACCTCAACGGGCGGCGCGTCGGGGTCGAGCACGGGCGAATACTCATAGGTGAGGGTGTTGAACGTCACCTTGATGTCGCCAATCGTCGTGCTGACAAACGAGAGCGGCGTCGTCACGCCTTGGGTGCAGCCGTCGTTGCCCTCGCCGAAGGTGATGACGTTGCCATGCGCGCCCTGGGCAGGCGCTGAGATGTAGCCGGACAGGAGGTTGCTCTGCGAGTGAACGGTAGCGGAGAAGAGGTAGGGGTTGGCAGCGTCGGGAGTCATCTTGTAGGTGTTGTCGCCAACGACAAGGTTGATGTAGTCGTATTTTGGTCTCGACACCGCGATGTTGACCTCTTGCTCGGTGGTGGTGAAATGGGTGTTTTGCAGCGTGAGCTTCAGTTTGGCATCGCCGTTGGGGATGTCCTTGAGGAAGGGCACGTATATCTTGCCCGTGTATTCACCGTCGGTCTTGGTGCGAAGCGTGGTCTGCCCCACTACCTCGTCGTCGAAATAGAGAAAGCCTTTCAGGGTGGACAGGGGCACCCCACCCTCGTCGGCACAGCTGACTGTGAACGTGAGGCTGTCGCCAAAGCAGGCTTCAGAGGGTACGTCTTTTATGGTGATTGTGGGGTTGCCGTCGCCTCGTGGCAACGGGTCGTCATCGTTGTTGCAGGCAGAGAGGCCAACAATGGCCAGCAGTGCAATGCCGAATATCCTTAGTGTTTTCATGGTCGGTTGTGTTGATTATTGTTTTTTCCATTTGCACGACACCACGCTCGATGCGGGAATCGTGAGCTTGAAATATTGTTCACCATCGCTGACGGTCAGCGTTTGCTCTTGCGCGCCCTCATTGAGGAGCACCACGGCGTAGGTGCCATCTGGATTCAAGAACTCGGCGTGAGACACGCCCGCCAACTTGGGATCCCTGCTGGTGCCTATGCGCTTGGCTCCAGTCGCCACCGCCGCGGAAGCCTCGGTGATGACGTAATAATGAGAGTTGCGCGAGATGGTGGTGTAGTTGTTGCTGATGTCCACCGCGCCATAGCACGTCTGGCAACCGCCGTCGAGGTTGGGCCCACGCTTGTCGTCGAGCATGAGGTTCCACACGAGCACGGCCTTGCAGTGGCGGTTCACGGTGCCGAGCATGATGTTTTTCATGTCGGCCATGAGCCTCGTGGAGAGATTGTGACCATCGTTCCACTCGCCAATGGAGCTCTCCGAGAAGATAAGTTCCTTGTCGGGTGCCTGCTTGTGGATGTCGTCAAGCTCCGTGTTGCTGCCGCCATAGTCGTGATAGGCCGCGCCGACCACGAGCTCTGAGCCCTCGAAACTGTTGCCCAAGGCGTTGTATACCTTTATGGGATAGTCTTGCTGGTCTGGCACGTTGTCGTAGTTGTAGTTGTGATCGAAGACATATATCTTCGTCTTGAGGCTGTTCTTGCGGAACGCTGCCGCCAAAGCCTTCACGAATGGAGCCTCCTCTTCCCAAGGCATGTAGAGCGAGGCGCAGTTGGCATGGTTGAGCGGCTCGTTTTGTGGGGTCACGGCATAAATGCTGATGCCCTCCGCTTGCATGGCCTTGACGAAGCGCACGAAATAGTCGGCATAGGTGTCGTAGTAGTCGGGGTTGAGATGGCCATCGGTCCAAGCGTCGTGAGCCTTCTTGGTGGTGATGTCGCCCACCTTCATCCACTTGGGGCAAGTCCAAGGCGAGGCGATAATCTTCAAGTTTGGGTTTATGGCGAGAATCTCCTTGATAACGGGTATGACATAATTGGTCTCATCGCCTTGCAAGGCGAAGTAGCGCAAGAGGTCGCCGTCAGGTCCCTTCTCATCGCAAAGCGAGTATTCAGTGCTTGAGAAGTCGTTGCAGCCCAGGGATATGCGCGCGTAGCTCACCCCATAGCCATCAGTGGTGCCATAGGTCTTCTTGAGAAAGGCGGCACGGTCGGCGGCGCTCATCTTCAGCAGGTTGTAGCACGTGGAATAAGTGAGCGCGAAGCCGAACCCGTCCATCGTCTGGTAGGTCTTCGTGGCATCGAGCTGGAGGACGGTGGCCGCCATGGTGGAGCCTTTCGTGATGTCGGCTTGCGAGGACGTGAGGTCATAGGTCTTGTTGGCGCTGGTGGTCAGTACCGTGGCGAGTTGCTTGCTGATGGGTGGGTCAACGGGAGTCACCGGAGTCTCCCCTCCGCCATTGTCCGTAGAGCTGCCGCAGGCCATGAGCACCATTGCAAAGGCCGAGGCTAATGTGTGTATTATCATATATTTCCTATTCATTATTGTTGCGTTGACTGATTGTTAATAACCCGGGTTCTGCGTCAAGTTCTCGTTTTCGTCGAGAGCCGTTTGCGGAAGCGGCAAGAGGTAAGAATTGGCATTGTAAGCCTTCGCCAGTGGCAACCTGCCAGAGTCGCGGGCGTTGAGGTCGTTCATCACGCTCTCCACCTTGCCATTGCGCACGAGGTCGAACCATCGCTGGCCCTCAAGGGCGAGTTCGAGACGGCGCTCATGGAGCACGGCGTCTATCATGGCATCCTTGCTGCCCGTCTTCGACGCGTCAAGGTCTTTGAGCTTCGCGCGCTCGCGAATCATGTTGACGAGCTGCGCGCTCTTCGCCAGGTCACCCTTGTAGGCGTAAGCCTCAGCCTCCAAAAGGATGATGTCGGCAAGGCGAATGACATACTCGTTGTTGTAACCTGAGCGGCACTTGTACATGAACGGATAGTGGTCGGCAGGGTAATAGTTTGACCAACCGCACTCGTAATAGACAATGGTCTGGTCGCGACGCACCACGTCGCCCTCGTCGTCGAACGCCTTGATGAGGTCGCGAGAGGGCGTGGCCCACTTTGCCCAAGAGAACGATTGATCCCAGTTTTCCAGGCAACGGCCAAACATCCACGACTCCCAGTTGCCAGCGCCTTGGAGCCAATGCACTTCGAGAATGCCCTCGGAGGTGTTGCGCTTCACGCAATCCTTCTTGTCGGCATCCCATCCCCACAGGGTGGCGAAGTCGGGCTCCAACTTGAGCCCCGCGGCGGAGCGTACCTTCTCGGCGTAGCTGATGACCTTGTCGTAGTCTTGCAAGGTCTTCTCGGCATAGACCTTGCAAAGCAGGGCCTGCGCCACGGTCTTGGTGAACAGCGTGCGGTCGGCATCGTTGAAGTCGGGCGCGTATTGCTCGGCATAAGTGAGGTCGCTGACGATCTGCTTGTAACACTCCTCCGTGGTGGCCCTTGGCGGGAAGTAAGAGGAATAAACGGAATCGATGTTCTCCGAGGTGATGGTCTTCGGGATGGATGTCACCATGGGCAGCGAGCCCCAGATGCGCGTCATGCGAAACATGTCGAGCGCGCGGAAAATCTTGCCCTCGGCTATCCACTGGCGCCCCTCTGCCTCTGTCACCTTGCCTTCCTTTATGAGCTGGTCCACACCGTTGATGAGCACGTTCGACTTGGCAATGTCCTCAAGATACCTGTCCCAGTCGCGCTTCATGTCGGGGTTGCTGGCATCTATGGAGTTGGTCTCGTAAGGCACGACCTCGGCACCCACCGTGCCCACATAGGCATTGTCGGAATGGCAGTCGCCGAGAAGCACCAAGTCGAGGTGCATGTGCTCCTGGCGGTTGCGCAGCAGCTCATAGATGGCCTTGCGCTGCGAGATGGCTGCGTCGCGAGTGGCGAGCACGGCCTTGGTGGTGTCTGTTTGCACGCCTTCCGTGATTTCCGACGGCGTAGAGATGGGCTCATAGTCGAGGGAGCATCCCGACAAGGCCGTCAGCAGCGTGGCGAATATAAAGATATGTTTAGCTTTCATGGTTTTTGCTGTTTAAAGGTTGAGATTCAGAATTCCACTTTAACGCCCACGACGAAGGAGCGGCTTGATGGATACGTACCCCAGTCGAGCCCCTGCACGGCACCGCTGTTGCCATATTGGTTGACCTCAGGGTCGCGACCTTTATACTTGGTCAGCGTGATGAGGTTGGTAGCCGAGACGTAGGGCTGGAGCTTGGTCAGGCCAACGCGGCTGATGAGTCGCAAAGGCACATTGTAGGAAAGGGAGATGTCCTTCACGCGGAGATAGCTGCCGTCCTCAACGAAGTAGCTGGAATTCTTGATGTTCCAGTTGACGCGAGGCACGTCGGTCACCTGACCAGGGATTTGCCAGCGGCGAAGCACCCGCGTGGACTGGTTGCGACCATCATACATGCCTTCGGTCTCCATGCGTGACACGTTGTAGACATCGTTGCCATAGGTGCCCTGGATGAGGATGCTGAGGTCAAAGCCCTTGAAGGAGAAGCTGTTGGTGAGGCCATAAACGAAGTCGGGATTGGGGTCGCCGATATAGGTACGGTCCGAGGCGGAGATGATGCCGTCCTCGTTGACATCCTTGTAAATCATGTCGCCTGTCTCCGGGTCAACGCCTTCGGCCACATAGCCATAGAAACTGCCGAGCGGACGGCCCGGGACGTTGCGAACCACATACTCCGCCACCACCTCTGAGGTGCCAGCTGCCCACTGGATGGGCACGAACTTGAGGCTCTTGAGCTTGTTGCGGTTGAAGGAGATGTTGAAGTCGGTGTTCCACTTGAACGCGCCCGTGAGGTTCTTGGAGCTAATGGTGAACTCGAAGCCCTTGTTTTCCATCTCTCCACCATTGTATGACAGGTTGCGAGCCGCCGCCGAGCCCGCTGGCAACACGAGGCTCATGAGCATGTTCTTGGTTCGCTTGTAGTAGTAGTCGGCATAGATGGTGAGGCGGTTGTTGAGCATGGTGAGGTCGAAGCCAATGTCGAGCTGGTGCGTGGACTCCCATGTGAGCTCAGGGTTGCTCAGCGAGTTCTGCGTGCGTGTAGGCACGGCGTTTTGGTCGTGGCCCTCGCCAAACCACTGCACACGGTTGATGCTGTATTTAGCGAGATAGGCGTAGTCGCCAAGGCCGCTTTGGTTGCCGGTCTCGCCCCAGCCGCCACGAATCTTGAGGTCGTTGATCCAAGAGACGTTGCGCATGAACTTCTCGTTGGAGACGCGCCATGCCGCGGAGAACGACGGGAAATAGCCCCACCGATGCCCGGGTGCGAGCTTGGAGCTGCCGTCGGCACGCATATTGGCGGTGAACATATAGGTGTCGTTCCAGTTGTATTGCAAGCGGGCGAAATAAGACATGATGGCCCACTGCGATTGCTCCGTGCCAGTGCCCGTCCACGAGATACGGTTGGCACCATTGAGCGTTTGAATCTTGTCGTCGGCATAATCGTAACCCACGATGTAGCTGTGCTTCCAATCGCTCTTTGTCCATGACGAGCCAGCCATGGCGTCGAGAGAGTGCTTGCCAAACTGGTGCTTCCAGTTGACCACGTTGTCCCAAACGAGCACTTGGTCGGTATAGCGATTGTCGTCGCCCTCACCCTTGGTGTCGCGGCCATCATGGGTCGACAGAGGGTCGAGGAAGTTGAAATTGTTTGTCTGCGTGCGGTCGAGGGTGAAGCTCGTGGTCCAATTCAGCTCCTTGGTGAACTTGACCGTGGCCTTGCCCGTGGCAAGGATGCGGCTGTTTTGGCTCTTGTTGTTTTTCGTGCGGGCCAAGCTCTCAAGGGGCGAGTCGATGTTGGCACCATAGAATGTGGTGTAGTATTGTCCCGGATTCTCTGGATCCCATATCGGCGCGTAGGTAGGCGTGGCCACGATTGCCGGCACCACGCCGCCACGGTTGGCGCCAGTGCCGCTGATAATGCCAGTGCCCTTTGAGGCGTAGTCGGAATAGTAGATATTGGTGCTGAGGTTGAGCCAAGGCTTGATGTCGTTGTCTATGGCGGCGCGCATGTTGTAGCGTCGGAAACTTGAGGTCACGATGACACCTGTCTCACCAGTGTAGCCACCGGAGATGATATAGCGAAGGCGGTCGTTGCCGTTGGTCACTTGCAATTGGTAGTCTTGCACGCCTCCAGTGCGGTAGACCTCGTCTTTCCAGTTGGTTTGGTCGGTGAGACCGTCGGGCAGCTTGATGAGACCAATCTCGTCCATCAGTTCCTTGTATTGAGCGGCATTGAGCGACTTTTGGTTGTCGCGCACCGTGTTGAAAGCATAGTGGGCGTTGAGCTCAATCTTCGCCACGCCTTTGCGACCTTTCTTGGTGTTGATTATTATCACGCCGTTTGCCGCACGCGAGCCGTAGATGGCAGCCGAGGAAGCGTCTTTCAGCACTTGCATATTGTCGATGTCGTTTGCCTCAAGGAAGGAGATGTCGGTCATGGGCACTCCATCGACCACGAAGAGGGGGTTGTTGCTTCCGTTGAGCGACGTGGTGCCGCGCACGCGAATGGTGGGCGTGGCCCCAGGGGTGCCGCTTGCCTGCAAAATCTGCAAGCCGGCGGCCTTGCCTTGCATGCCCTGAACGGCTGAGACAATGGGGCGAGTGCTAAGGTCTTCGGCAGACACCGTGGAGACAGCCGTCGTCACGTCTTTTCTCTTGACCGAACCATAGCCAATGGCCACCACTTCGTTGAGGGTGTTGTTTTCCTCTTGCATCACCACGTGGGTCTTGGCACTGCCCTTCACGGTGACGGTCTTAAAACCAACATAGGAGATTTGCAGGGGGGCTCCCTTTTGGGCATCGAGGGAGAAATGACCATTGAGGTCGGTAACAGTACCCGTGTGAGTGCCTACCGCGATGACGGAGGCTCCAATGATAGGCTGGTTGTCAGCATCGACCACCGTGCCCGAAATCTTGCCGGTTTGGGCGAAAGCGGCCGTGGAGAACAAAGCCATGAGCAGCAAGGCGAATAGCCAACATGCCGCTGAGGATCGTTGTTGTTGTACCATCATAGTTTAAGTTTTTAAGTATGTATAGGTTCATGTTGATGTATGTCGTAGCCTTGGTTTTAATGTAGATATTGCAAAGATATGGAAAATATGCACTCGTTGTTCACTTGGGGGATGAAAAAATGCTAAAAAACTTTATGTTTGAATAACGAGTTAAGTGACAAAGCAGGCAATACGACAAGCTCATGGAGCTTACAAGCACGGCAGGGATGAAAAACGGCGAGATGGACGTGCGGAACAAATAGATGATAGGAAGGGGCTAATGACTCACGCCACTGCTTTAAGGTTGTTCCACCGACCTTTCCATATTCGCAAGAGGAAAATGGAGCCGCGGAAGGTGAGCTCCGTGGCCATGGCAATCCATACGCCTCGCAAGCCAAGGCTTTGAGACAACCACCAAGCCAACGTGAGACGCACGCACCACATGGAGAACAGGCTCATGGCGGCGGGCTTCAAGGTGTCGCCAGCGGCCACGCAAACGGAATAGCTGACTATTGCCGCGGCGAAGAAAGGCTCCGCAAAGGCCTCTATGTGCAGGACTTCCGTGCCAAGTCGTCTGATTTCATCCACAGGCGAGAGGAAACCAATCATCTCGGGCGCGAAGACAAACATCACCATTCCCATGAAGGCCATCACAATCATGCCTGTGCCGATGGTGAGATGGGCGAAGTTGTAGCACAAACGGCGACGACCAGCACCATAGGTTTGGCCAATGAGCGTGGAAGCGGCGTCGCCAACACCGTAGCCAGGCATATAGCAAAGGCTCTCGGCAGTGATGGCAAACGAGTTGGCGGCTATGGCGGCGTTGCCTAATGGCGCGACGATGAGGGTGGAGACCACTTGCGCCGACCCCATGAGGATATTTTGCACAGCTATTGGCAGACTTATCTTGGCGGCATTTCTCACGAACTTCCATTTCCACACGAACTTGGCATGGTCGAGGTTGAGGGCGAGAATCTTGTTTTTCCACATTGCCTGCCACGACATGGGTATCGCGGTCAAGATATACGCGGTCATCGTGCCGAGTGCCGCACCTGTCACGCCCAAGCCAAGGATATAAATAAACAGGTAATTGAAAATCACATCGAGGCAGCACATCATTATAGACAACGCGCTTGGCACACGCATCTCGCCCGCGCTCTTGAGCATGGCGGCCGTGAGGTGATAAACGAGCACGGCAGGCAGGGTGACACTGAAGATGAGAAAATAAGCCGAAGACATGGGCGCGATGTCAGCCTTGCCACCAAGCCAGAAGGGAAGCCGGGAAGCCACAGAGACACCGACAAGCGCCATGAACACGCTAAAACCGATGCCGCACACCAAGGCATGACGGAAGACCTGCCTGGCGTTGGAGAAGTCGTTGGCACCGATGAAGTGGGCAACCTGAACGGAGAAACCCACCGACACGGCAGAGAGTATGGACCCCATCAACCATGTCGTTGTCTCAATCAGGCCTATGCTCGCCGACTGGGCCGCGCCGAGATGCCCCACCATGGCGGCGTCGATGAAAAACATCATCACGGTGGTTATCTGCGCAAGCATCGATGGAATGCTCAAATCGATGATAAGACTTATTTTCTCTCGTCTCGTCATCTCCTCGCCGTTGCGTATCTTGGCAAGCAATATGTCACTTTTCTTCATGTGTTTTCGTTTTGGCGTGCAAATATAACCAAAAAACCGCAATTAGCTTGGACAAGCAAATAAAAAAGACTCAAAAATGTTGAGGAGGGGATATAAGTTATAACTAATAACTAACTTTGTAGATGCTTTCAAACAAGAGTTAATATAAGCCTTATAATAAAGCGTTGAAATAAGCATTAAGATAAACATGACTGACAAGCCTCTCGACAAATATATAAACTCTCTGCCCATAGGCCAAGTGGCGCAAGAGGTCAATGATGCCTTGCGTGCACATTCTGCCGTTGTTGTCACCGCTCCACCGGGAGCCGGAAAGTCTACCCTGCTTCCGCTGACCATCTACAAGGCACTGTCGCCTGGTCAAGGCAAGGTCATCCTGCTTGAGCCACGACGTGTCGCCGCCCGACAGATAGCTGAGCGCATGGCTCAGATGACTGGCACGGTCTTGGGCGACATGGTGGGCTATCGCGTGCGTTTCGAGAGCAAGGTATCGGAAAATACTGGTATAGAGGTTCTCACGGAGGGAATACTGACGAGAATGATGGTGGGCGACCCTACGCTTGACGGTATATCCACCATTATCTTTGACGAGTTTCACGAGCGTGGCATAAACACCGACACCGCCCTTGCCCTCGCGCTGGAGACCCAGCGCGTCATTCGACCAGACTTGAAAATTGTCATCATGTCGGCTACAATAGCTGCCACGGCCATTTGCCAAGCGCTCAAGGCACCGCTCATAGAGAGCAAAGGCAGAATGTATGATGTGGAAGTGACGTATGGCGACGAGGCTACGATTTACAACTGCGCTGAGGTCGTCGCAGCCACGGTATGCAAGGCTTGGAGAGAGACCAAAGGCAGCATTCTCGCCTTCTTGCCAGGCGAGGGCGAGATAGCCAAGTGCGCAGAGATGCTCGAAAATGCCTTTCCGCCATCCACCGTGCTCTATCCGCTATACGGTCGCCTTTCGAGCAAGGAACAGCGCGCGGCGATAGCCCCTCCACATGACGGTGAACGCAAGATAGTGCTTGCCACGCCAATAGCCGAGACATCTATCACCATAGAGGGTATCACGGTGGTCGTAGACTCTGGCTTCTGCCGCAGAATGGTATACGACCCTCGCAGCGCCCTTGAGCATCTGGAGACGGTTCGCATATCCATGGACATGGCGCGCCAGCGCATGGGCAGGGCAGGACGTGTCTCCGCCGGCCGTTGCTATCGTCTTTGGAACAAAGCCACGGAAGCACAGATGCAAGAGTGCAGGGAACCGGAAATCGAGACGGCCGACCTCACGTCGCTTGTCCTCGACGTGGCGGCCTGGGGCGGCGGCGAGATAGGGAACTTGCCATGGCTGATTCCCCCGCCAACAAGCAATGTGCGTAGGGCCGAGGAATTGCTGTTGAGCCTTGGGGCAATAGATGGCAGGCACCGCGTCACGCCGCATGGTGAGGCTCTTGCCAAACTGCCATGCCACCCACGAATAGCGCAGATGCTCATCAAGGCAGAAGGCAACACCCAAAAGGCGTTGGCGACAGACATAGCCGCACTGCTTGAAGAGCGCGACCCAATGTCAAAAGATAACGACGCTGACATCAACACTCGCATCATGGAGTTGAGGAGAGCCAG
>DAINOS010000074.1:0-11502 GCA_036743855.1 Prevotella sp.
GGGCAACGGCTGGTGTCATACTCTATCTTTTCGGCATGCTTTCAAGTTATGTCGCATCAACCGTGTATCATGCCTTGTCAGCCCGCTCGATATGGAAGGAACGGCTGCGCAAGTGGGATCATGCCGCCATCTATTGGCATATAGCAGGCTCCTATTCCCCTATCACCCTCGTGGCGCTTCGTGAACAAGGCTTGTGGGGATGGACATTGTTCTGTTTCGTTTGGCTTTGCGCCATAGTTGGCACGATAATCTCCTTCCACCACCTCAAAGGGCATAGCAACATCGAGACAATAGCCTACATTGGCATGGGCTTGTGCGTGCTCGTTGCCTTTAAGCCATTGATAGACAGTGTATCGGCAAGTGCGGTATCATGGATTGTGGCAGAAGGCGTGGCTTATATCACCGGAGCATTGTTTTATATGCAGCACAAGCGCAAATACATGCACACGGTGTTCCACTTCTTTGTGCTCCTTGGAAGCGTGTGCCACATAATAGCTGTATGGGACATACTGCTGCAATATGTTTAATTATTAAATGAATAATGAAGATTACTAAACGTAAATTCACCCTATATTTTTTCGCCGTCGTCTTGTTTCTCGCTGTCGTCAGGCTTATTTGTCCAAGCATCGGCAGAAGCGGCAAACAGGCAAAGGCAAAAGAGTCGCAAGACGAAACCATTCTTGCCAACAGCAACCGGAAAAGCAAGTCTGCCATGCCTCTGCCCATTGACAAGAACGACATGCATACGGTTTTCACCGGTAAAGACGGCAAGGAGGTCAAGAGTCGCATATACAGCGTTCCTGGTTTTGAGGCGTCTTTCCCCGACCAAAACGACGTGCAGCTTTTGGCTGCCGAAAAATGGGGTGTGAGGCCAGTTGCCGACAGTGCCGATGCTTCAAAGCACTTGTCTTCGCTGGTTTACGTAGGGTCAAATCCATACTTCCACATTGACCGCTTACGCGACAGTTCGCCTTTCCTTGTTCCGCGTGCCGCCGTACTCCTTCAGGATATTGGCCGCAACTTCTTCGACTCTCTTCAAGTGAAGCGCATTCCGCTACATAAGATAATAGTGACGAGTGTCTTGCGCACCAAGACTGACGTGGCTAAACTTCAAAAGAAAAATGCCAACGCCAAGCAAAACAGTTGCCATCTTTTCGGTACCACGTTTGATGTGGCTTACAACCGTTACAAGACCGTGGAGGCTCCAGGTGAGCGTAGGCGTGAAGTGAGAAACGACACTCTGAAATGGGTCCTGGCCGAGGTCATGCGCGACATGAGGAAGAGAAACCGTTGCCTCATAAAATACGAGGTGAATCAAGGATGTTGGCACGTGACCGTGAAATGACCATACAATTACAATTCAAAAAGACCTCCAAGCCTTTATGACAAAGAGCTTGGAGGTCTTGGTGTATATAAACGGTTAGAGTTTGAATAGTTTTGCGAACGCCTCAGCCGCCTTGCCCTCGTAAACGTGCAAGCCTGTGACGGGCGTGTAAGACAAGTCCTTGAAACTCAGCAGCATCACTGCCGCAAATTGATGATCGCTTGAGACGCACGCCTCCAGTCGGGCGTTACCCAGTTCTTTCACGGAAACAGGGTTTTTGCGAATCGCGTCGTCCAGGTTCTCTGGCTTGGCAGCGAGGATGGTCTCAAGTCTTTTCCCGTCCTCAGCAGAATATTCGTTTTCCTTGATTTTCACCTCACTGTCAGTCGGCTTGTAGATGAGCTTTGTACCCAAACCTAAAAAGCCTTTCTTCACCTCTATATTGTCGAGTGCCATCACCTTGGCACCCATCACCAAATGGTTTATCTTTGCCATTGTTGCTTATTTCTTGTTTTGTATTGATACATGAAACCTCTCGGCAAAATACACGTTGTCATATTTTGCCATAATTACTAAACTTATTCCCTAATAGACAAGAAGTGGCTAACAAAGCAGATGCCGCAAGCAAATGACATAATACTTGCTGGCGACATCAAAGTGGATTGGGGCAGACTCTTCACGAGGCTGCTCACGATCACTTGAAAGAGCTGATAAGAGATATGATAAAAATCTGATTTTATTATTCGACAACCTGCTTGCTGAAGGATTGGCATAAATGTTACCCGAAGGCGACAAGCGTTGCGGACGTTGGCCGCAAGCCCCATAAGCGGCGAAAGTCGCGTCGTTTATTTGTGCTTCGGGCTTGTCTTGTTTGTGCTCAACCTTCTCTAACCTGTCCTTTGAGCAATGCGTTGTTAACCTTGAGGCAGCCGACAACTCTCCATGGTTTCCAAGAACCATGGCAAGCACGAAAATGATGTATAGCATCAACTGTCTCATTGTTTAAGTCGTATTTTTTAGATAATGAGCAATATTTATCTTGTTGCAAAGATACGATAATTATTCATCATTATTTCTTTTTAAGCCAACTTTTTCTATCCAAACGCATTCGTCCATGAGTTTTATCACTCAAAACCCTTGATTTACAGAGAGTTGGGTTTTACGCTTGAATCGCGTCGGCTTCACGCTTGAATCGCGTCGGCTTCACGCTTGAATCGCAATGCCTCCACGCTTGAATCGCGACGGCTCTACGCTTGAATCGCGACGCCTTTACGGCGTAAAGCCGAATCGGGATTAAAATAGGCATGGAAAGAGTTTGGCGTATCGGAAATATTACTTTATTTTAAATGGTGGATTTGAGAGGTATTTCATAAAAAATGTGTAAGTTTGCACAATCAATGTTTGTTTGACGTAACAGCAACGCTTATGATACTACACGTAGCCAATCCGATTTACGACTCGGTGTTCAAGTACATCATGTCTGATGAGCGCATATCCAAGACCATCCTTTCGGCATTGCTGAAGAAGGATGTAGTGAAGGTGCAGATGCGTCCGCACGAATATGTGAACGCCACGCGTGATACGCTGTCGATGTTCCGCATCGACTTTGCAGCCACAGTACGAGAGCAGGATGCCAATGATGGCGAGGTGAAAGATCGTGTCGTGCTGATAGAGTTGCAGAAGACGTGGCTCGATACCGAGACACTGCGCTTCCGCCAGTATCTCGGTGCGCAGTATAGCAACAAGATAAATATCCGTGATGACTCGCCAAAAGGATTCGCCTATCCCATGGTGGCAGTGTATCTGCTTGGTCATAAAGTAGGTGACATCAAGGAGCCTGTGGTATATGTCAACCATGACGTCTACGACTACAACGGCAAGGTGGTAAAGGACGGCAAGGAAGAGCCATTCGTGGAGAGCCTTACGCACAACAGTATCATTGTGCAGATACCACGCTTGAAAGGTCGCATTAACAACCGACTTGAAAGGGTGCTCAGCGTCTTCGACCAGTCGCGTAAGGATTCTGAGGACTTACAGGTGCTTAACATCGACGAGAAGAAATATGAGGACGATGCCGACATGATGTATATGCTTCATATGCTTACTGCCGCTGCTGCCGACTCTGAAATGCGGCAGGACATGAACGTGGAGGATGAATACTACAAGGCCATTGAGGACCGAGACACGGCGATAATGAAGCGTGATAAGACAATAAAAGAGAAGGAAAATAAACTAAAAGAAAAAGACGAGCAATTGCAACAACGAGACGAGCAATTGCAACAACGAGACGAGCAATTGCAACAACAAGGCGAGCAATTGCAACAGCAAGGCGAGAAACTGCAACAGCAAGGCAAACAGCTGCAACAACGAAACCAACAGCTCAAGAGCATGGCAAAGGCACTGGCGGCAAATGGCGTGGCTGTCTCTCAAATAGCCCAGATTGCTGGTGTCAGTGAAGAAGACGTTAAAGCTCTCTTAGCTTAAACAAATGAAAAGTTGGTTCAATCGTATATTCTGAATGTTGCTATTGTAGAAATGGAGGAAAACGGAGTTGAAGAAAGTGAAGGATAATCCTTCTGCTAATGTTCAATCCAATGTCCCTAATAATAAGGTATAACAATTAATACGTAGGTCTTTTGCCAAAGTTCAAAATTCCAGGAGTGTCATTCTCCTTAAACCGTGCACTCGGTATCACGCAAGCAAAACAGAAGTTTGCTCGTGAAACAGGTATTCCGACTTCTAAGGCTGGATTGGAAAGAAAAGTTGGGAAGATGGTGCTGGATGCCATCTTTGGAAAGAAACGTTGAATATGTTAGGTGCAATAATAGGTGACATCGTTGGCTCGGTATATGAGTTCAACAATACTAAGGATTATAACTTTCATCTGCTGACTCCCGACAGTAGATTCACGGATGATACGGTGATGACTTTGGCTGTTGCAAAATGGCTGACTGAGGATGGTGAGCATACGCATGAGTATCTTGTGAAATGCATGCAGGAATTAGGCAGAAAATATCCATGGGCAGGATATGGTGGTAAGTTCAAGCGTTGGCTCATTGAGAGAGAAGCCAAACCATACAACAGTTGGGGCAATGGCAGTGGCATGCGTGTCAGTCCTGTCGGCTTGTATGCCCATTCCTTGGATGAAAGCCTTGAGCTCGCAAAGATCTCGGCCGAGGTGACACACAATCATCCAGAAGGAATCAAAGGTGCACAAGCCATTGCAGCGTCCATATTCCTTGCTCGACATGGAAAGTCGAAAGAAGAAATCAGGACGTATATTGAGGATACTTTTGGCTACGACCTTCACCGATCTATCGACGATATACGTCCTGACTATACCTATGACGTTTCATGCATGGGCAGTGTACCGGAGGCCATCACGGCCTTCATAGACAGTCATGACTTTGAGAGTAGTATCCGCAATGCCGTGTCTATCGGTGGCGACAGCGATACGATTGCTGCCATGGCCGGAGGTATCGCCCAGGTAGCCTATGGCCTCCCCAAAGCTCTCTCAGGCTATTGCTACGGATTGTTGACACCAGAGCTAAGGCGTATACTTGATGATTTTGAAAAGAAGATGAACATAAACACAGGCGATCCGTTCAATCTTGAGCGATTTGTAAAGATGCAGGAATATGACTATGCCGCGGCCCTAAACGAAATGAGACGTGGACATAAGGAAAGCCATTGGATTTGGTATATCTTTCCTCAGTTGCGTGGTTTCGGTCACAGTAGCAATTCTTGGATTTATGGCATTGCCGACCTTGAGGAGGCAAAGGCATACCTGGAGCATCCTGTTCTTGGTCAGCGACTCCGCGAAATAACGGCAGCGATATTGCCTCATCATGGAGAGTATGTCTATCAGATTATGGGCAGCCATATTGACGGAATGAAACTTTTCTCTTCCATGACCCTCTTTGATGCAGTCTCTCAGAATGATGTCTTTGCCCAAGTTCTAACAACATTCTTCAACGGGAAGAGGGATAATAGAACACTAAACAAAATCAAGGGCAATACCTATTGATATATGATATGAAAAATTGATGTCGCTTAGTTTGTAAATCGTCATATTGACTTTCTTTTGCCTCATTTTGCTGGCAACAGTTGTTAAAATGGGAAAAAAGACTTATCTTTGTCCACATATTTAGAACAAAGAAAAAACTTTATGGATTATAACATGATTGGCACGGCATGGTCTCTTCTTCCACCAGTCGTTGCCATCACCTTGGCATTGAAGACAAAAGAGGTGTACTCCTCACTCTTCATCGGCATAATACTTGGCGCAGCGCAATATTGTTTATCAGTGGGCAGTGGTTTCGATGGATTTCTTGTTCATCTCACCAATCATACAGTTGGCACAGGGGTTGATGCCAAATCTTATGGCATGATAAGTTGCCTTTCCGACCCTTGGAACGTTGGCATTCTCATGTTTCTGGTCATTCTTGGTGCCATAGTGTCGCTTATGAACAAGGCTGGAGGCTCGGCAGCTTTCGGGAGATGGGCATCGCAACATGTAAAGACAAAGACAGGTGTGCAAATCGCAACTATCATATTAGGTATTCTGATATTCATAGACGACTATTTCAACTGTCTCACAGTAGGTTCCGTGATGCGTCCCATAGCTGTTCGCAATGGAGTGACGAAAGAAAAGTTGGCTTATCTTATAGACTCGACAGCGGCACCAGTTTGCATCATATCACCTATTTCAAGTTGGGCGGCTGCCGTGTCGGGCTTTGTGTCGGGAGGAGAAAACGGTTTGGCACTTTTCTGCAAGGCCATTCCTTTCAACTTCTATGCCTTCTTCACCATAATATTCATGTTTGCCATTGTGTGGCTAAAATTCGATTTTAAGGCCATGAGCAAGTATGATGTCAGACTGAAGGAATGGTATGAGCGCACCAATGGCGGAAAACTCGACGAGGTGAGCGACACCAAGCTCCAAGTGGTAGAACATGGCGTTGATGCTAAATACACCAAAGAGAATGCGTCATGCAAGGGTTCGGTTTACGACCTTGTAGTACCAATTTTAACGCTAATCGTTTTCTGCATGGCTGGCATGCTCTATTCGGGAGGCTTTTTCGATGTCGGCAGCAAAAATCATATGGATTTTATTAATGCCTTCGCGGAAAGCAATGCCTCAGTGGGACTTGTCATAGGCTCACTATTCTCTTTCATCTTGACGGTCGTCATGTTCGTGTCGCGCAAGACATTGCCATTTCATGACGCGATGAGCAGTCTCATAAAAGGGTTTGAGGCCATGGTGCCCGCCATACTAATTTTGACATTGGCTTGGACGCTGAAAAGCATGACCGACTCACTTGGCGCAGCGGAATATGTTTCAGGTGTTGTGGCAAGCAGCGCGGCAGGATTACAACAACTTTTACCGGCTATCATTTTTATTGTGGCCGCTTTCTTGGCTTTCGCCACAGGTACATCTTGGGGAACATTCGGCATATTGATACCTATCTGCATCGCCGTTTTCCCAGCATCTTCTCCCCTCCGCATAATATCCATATCGGCATGCATGGCCGGCGCCGTTTGCGGTGACCACATATCCCCTATCAGTGACACCACCATCATGGCGAGCGCTGGAGCCGAATGCAAACATGTGCATCACGTGTCATCACAGTTGCCCTATGCGCTGACGGTTGCCACGGTGTCATGCCTTACTTACTTGGTGGCTGGATTTTCCCAGGGCTTGGGCTATGCCGCATGTGCCATCGTGTCTTGGACATCAGGCATAACCCTCCTTGCCGCAGCTCTATATTTGCTCAAAAAAAGGCAAAGATAATATTTATAAGCACTTGCATGGCAAATCATCATGATTGGGGTTTCACTCCGTCTTTTCAACGAGCACTCCTTTGTCAAGGTTTTGTCTCCCAACATTTTGACACATATACGCTTTGCGATATTCGCCACCTTTAACACGCAACGTGACATTATGTGCTTCAACAATTCCAACGTTACGGAAAAACAAACCCCAGCATGGGAACACTGGCCATAGGCTCGTTGACTTGTTCTCGAACCAAGCTGGGAGCGATGGATTGTCAATGCCATTAAACTCAAGGTCGCAATTCTTTAGAACAACCTTGTCGGTAGGTGCCTGTCCCCAGCTTTTCACTGACAGAGCCATTCTTGTAACATCTCGTGCCATCATGTTTTCCACGACTATTCTTCCGCATGTGTTGTCGTCACCAAGAGTGACACAAAGTGGCGACAATACTCTCTTGATATTGATGCGCTTGATGTATATGCTATCCATGCGTCCAGAAGCCTTTCCCCATGCACCTGGCTCAAGGTTGATGGCATGCTCTGAGCGTGTGCGGTGTGATGTTATATGTTCAAACTGCCCAGGACCGAAAATGTCACAATCAGATATTTCCAAGTCCATGGACGGCATTATCATGCGTATGCCATTGCATGAAGAGTTGAGCACGCAATGGCAAATCTTCATGTTTTCCCAATACCCGCCAGCTATGGCATCATCCCCAGTGTGGAGTTTACATCCTTTTATAATTAAGTCGTGACCGCCACGTATATGTATGCCGTCCCATCCACCTTCTACCGTAATGTTGCTGAACGATGACTTGTCAAGACGATAGGCTAAGAAAGCGTAATTGGCTGATCGTCTTACTTTGAAGTCGCGCATGACAATGTTCTTGCATCCGGCAAGAAGAATGGTATGCGGACCACGCATGTGCTCCTCTCCAAGCGGATTGCGTACATCACCACCGTCAATGCAACCTTCGCCTTCTATGCCGGCACCATCACATTCCACGCCAATTATCATTGCCTTGGACCATTGAGCATCAGTTGCACTGTTATAGTTAACCGTTCCCTGACCACTCTCGTAGCGTGAGAGGTCAAGATTGGTCACGAGCGAAGAATAGTCAGATAAATGGTTTGACCCAAGCAAGACAGCACCTTTGCCTAACCTCAAGGTTACACCAGAGCGCAAAAACACAGTGCCAGTTGTAAAGGTACCAGATGGTATTTCAACCACTCCACCACCATTGCAGGCACAATGCATTATGGCACTGTTAATAGCTTTTGCGTTATTCACGGTTGTATCGTTTGGAACAGCACCATAAGAAAGTATGCTTACGATAATTGCTAATAGGATATTCAAAGTAGAATATAAATTGTCAAATGCAAAAAAAACAGTTAGCCTCAACAGATTAACTATAATCTGTGTAGAAGCTAACTGTTATATAGCTAAGTGTGTTATTACTTGTTGTTGTTCTTCAGCTTGTCCACGTAAGCATCGATGACAGCAACAGCTGTGACATTGACGACATCGCTAACGCTTGCCTCAAAGTCGGTGAAATGTATAGGCTTGTTAAGTCCCATTTGCACAGGACCAACAATCTCACAATCAGGATCCAAAGCCTGTATAAGCTTGTAGCTACTGTTGGCGGCATTCATATTCGCGAACACAATAGTATTTACATCCTTGCCTTTCAGTCTCGTGAAAGGATACTTGTCGTCTCTCAACTCGCGGTTAAGGGCAAAGTTGACTTGCATCTCACCATCGACGACCATGTCTGGGAAATCGTGTTGCAATTTCTCGACGGCTTGGTGTACAGCAACTGGCGAGCCAACCTCATCCGTGCCGAAGTTTGAATAACTTACCATGGCGATAACTGGGTCTTGGTTGAAGAACTTCACAGTGTGAGCAGAGAGCCTTGCAACATCGTAGAGCACATCTTGATTTGGATGACGGTTGATAAGCGTATCCGCAAGATAAATGGTGCCTCTCTTAGAATTGAGAATGTGCATGGTAGCGAAAGTGTTGTAGTCTTTTCTCACTCCAATGACCTCCTTTGCCACTTTGATGGTGTTGCTGTATTTTGTGTAAAGACCAGTGATGAAAGCGTCTGCGTCGCCCTGCTCCACCATTGACATGCCAAAGTAGTTTCGTTCATACATCTTGTCATAGGCTTCCTCGAAAGTAACGCCCTGACGTGCACGTTTCTCAGCCAAGTGCTTGGCGTAAGTGGCCCTTCGCCCTTGCTCCTTATCAGCACGCATATCAATAATCTCCACGCCTGTAAGGTCGAGCTTCAAACGTTTTGCCAGGCGGTTGAGACGGTCTGGATTGCCAAGAAGGATAGGATGACAAATGCCCTCTTGGAGAGCCGTGACAGCAGCTTTCATCATGGTTTGGTGACCGCCCTCAGCAAAGACGACACGCTGTGGATGCAAAGCAGCGGTTGCGTGCAGTGTACGTGTGAACTTTGTCTCCTGACCAAGCATCTGCTTCAAGTGGTTTTTATATTCATCCCAATCGGTAATGTTTTTCCTTGCCACACCGCTCTCGATGGCAGCCTTGGCAACGGCAGCTGACACCTCAGTGATGAGTCGTGGGTCAACAGGCTTCGGGATAAAATATTTGGGACCGAACTGTAAATCATTGACATGATAGACCTGATTTACAATCTCAGGCACAGGCTGCTTCGCCAAGTCGGCTATTGCCCTTACTGCGGCAAGCTTCATTTCCTCATTTATAGCCTTTGCATGGACATCAAGCGCACCGCGGAAGATATAAGGGAAACCTATGACATTGTTGATTTGGTTTGGATAGTCCGACCTACCTGTAGACATGAGTATGTCAGGACGAGCAGACGTGGCGTCCTCATAGGAAATCTCAGGAACAGGATTGGCAAGTGCAAACACAATTGGCATGTGAGCCATGGAGCGCACCATGTCTTGACTAAGCACATTGCCTTTTGAAAGGCCAACGAATACGTCGGCTCCCTTCACAGCCTCCTCAAGCGTCCTGATATCAGTGCGGTCGGTGGCAAACTCCATCTTTTGCTCATTCACGTGGTCTCGACCTTTATAAATGACACCACGGGAATCGAGCATTACGATGTTCTCATGTTTTGCGCCAAGAGAGCAATAAAGTTTTGTGCAGCTTATGGCGGCAGCACCTGCACCATTAACGACAATCTTGGCTTCTTCAATTTTCTTTCCGGCTACCTCCAATGCGTTTATCAAACCAGCGGCAGATATGATAGCCGTGCCATGCTGGTCATCGTGCATTACTGGTATGTCAAGCGTCTTCTTAAGTCTGTTCTCAATGTAGAAGCACTCTGGGGCTTTGATATCCTCAAGGTTTATACCGCCAAAAGTCGGAGCAATCTTCTCAACTGCCTCACAAAATTTCTCAGGGTCTTTCTCATTAACCTCAATGTCGAAAACATCAACGCCGCCATAAATCTTGAACAGGAGGCCTTTGCCTTCCATTACAGGTTTACCGCTCATGGCACCTATATCGCCAAGTCCTAACACTGCCGTGCCATTGGAAATGACGGCAACAAGGTTTCCCTTGTCAGTATACTTGTACACATCATTAGGGTTCTTTTGAATCTCCAAACATGGGAATGCCACACCCGGAGAATAAGCAAGGCTGAGGTCTGTCTGTGTACGGTAAGGCTTAGTAGGCTTGACCTCTATTTTTCCAGGCCGTCCGTTCTCATGATAAGCTAAAGCAGCTTCTTTGGTAATTTTTACCATAACGATTTTGTTAATTAACTAATGTAATTCATGGCAAAATTACAAAAAAACTGGAAAAAGCGGTAAAGATGGATGATGTATCAAAAGAGCTCGGCATCTCCAAGCGTACCCTATATGAGTTTTTCAACAATAAGGAAACTCTACTGCTTCATTGCATGAAGAGCATGAAGGAGAAGGAAGACCTGTACCTCAAAAATGTAATTGAAAAATCACCAAACCTTACTGAGATAGGCAAGATAGTGGAATATTACCGTTACCAAATGCAACAGACTGCAAAGATTTCCACCTTGTTTGTCAAGGACTTGAAAAAATACCCAGTCGTAGTAGAATGGATGAATAGTATCAAAATCAAAAATCACGATAAGGTTTTGTCTTTTTTTCAAGGTGGCATTAGGAATGGTTATTTCAGGAAGAATGTAAACTTCGACTTAATCATGGAATTCAACAATATAGCCATGGAAAACGCCATAAGAAATGGAATGCTCGACAAGTATGGTGTACTTCAAGTCTTCCGAAACGTAACCATGCTCTATATCCGTGGATTCTGCACATTGAAGGGCATAGAAGAATTGGAGAAGGTACTTTGACTGGCCTTCTCCACTCAACTATTCTCCTTTCATAAGTTCTAACTATTATTCAACATATAAAACCAAACC
>DAINOS010000075.1:0-11391 GCA_036743855.1 Prevotella sp.
ACCTGCGTCATGAACAACTGCTGGGTGAAACGAGAATAGCCTGGATTCTTGGCAGGGTCCTTGATGTCGTTCATCCTCTTGACGAACATATCCTTGGTGATGCCCAAGGTCTGGCAGAAATCCAACGTGTCGAGATGACCGCGCTCCTCGTTCATCACGACCATGATGTCGTAGGAAGGCTGGTTGAAGACAAGCAGCTTACCGTTTCTATCGCGTATGATGCCACGGCTGGGGAACTCCACCTTCTTCAAGAAAGCGTTGGAGTCGGCGCTCTTGCGATAGTCGTCGCTCATCACCTGAAGGGCAAAAAGACGCACCACATAGAGCACGACTATAAAGACGGCAATGCCGCCAATAACCCTTTTTCTATTCTCAAAACTGAAATCCTTCATCACTACACCTCCCTATGCTCGCGCTAAAAACGCCTCAAATTGTCGATGACCAACACCAAGAGAAGCGTCAGCATCACGCTCGTGACCAAGCTCAACAGCCACTGAAGCCAATTGAAAAACGTGAACGACTCCAACGTGAAGAAGATAAAGCAATAAACAAATGTCAGAATCAAGGCGAACAAGGCGAACTTGCTCAACCCGAACATCCTTATCGACGGAAGAATCTCGTCGTCATCGCCGCGCTGGATAAACAACTCAAGCAAATAAGGCTGAATGGCGGCAACCAGCGTCATCGACGCGGCGGCAAGTCCAGGAGTGTTGGAAAACACGTCGATGCTCAAGCCCAAGAGGAAGCTCCAAACGAGCATGACCCATTTGGGCGTGCCGCGCCGGAAAGAAATGGCAAAATAGACATAAAGCAGCGGTGTGGCCACGCCAAAAAGATGGACGTGGTTGAGCACCAACGCCTGAACAAGCATCAGCCCAAAGAAAAGCAGCAAGCGTTTCAGGAAATCAATATTCATCCTTTTACCTTTTCCTCCTATTCTACTTAAACTTATCTACTACAATCTTTACTTATACACGTTTCGACAATCACCGTCATCACCGTCACTTGTCCATGTTGGCCTTGAGGGAGTCTTGCGCGGCACGAAGCACGTCAAGGCGTTCCAAGACAGGCGCGTTGTCTATGACGCAAACGTCGCGCAGACGCGAGAAATCGGTAGACAACTTCACCTGAAGGCGATAAGACACTCCGTCAATCGAATTGTAGACGTGAAGAATCTTTCCCACCAAGATGCCGGCAGGGAAAACGGAAGAGAATCCACTTGTCTCCACGTTGTCATACAACTTGAAGCGCGCGTGGCGAGGCACCTCTTCCACATAAGCCTTCTGCGAGTCGCCACCTGTCCAATGAAGATAACCGAAATAGTCTCTTCCCTGAATTCGACAACTTATGTTGGACCTCGTGTTGATGGCGGGAATCACTATGGAATAGTGTGGCGACGTGAGGTAAACGATGCCTACCACTCCACTGCCGCAAGCAACGCCCATGTCCACTTTGACACCATCAAGCGAACCCTTGTCGATCGTGATAAGGTTGTTGGCATGAACCACCGAATTACTCACCACCTTGGCGGGTATGAGCCTGAAACTCTTGAGCAACTTCACGCCTGCCGTGTCGGTCCATGTAGTGTCCTTGGTGACATCATACAGGCGTGTGGAAAGCTTCTTCACCTGCTGCTCCAAATAGAGGTTGCGCTGGGTAAGTTCCTGATTGACCTTGCCCAAGGAGAAAAAGCTTTCCACCGCGGAGTTCCACGAGTCCAACTTGCCGCAAACAGTATTGGCCGATGTGAACCACACGCTACCTTGGTAGCTGTTGTATTGGAACAACAAGACCATACTGATAACTTCGAGCAATACGAAAAGGAACCAGTGGCTATGCTTTTGTATAAAATCAATTAAATTGTGCATCGCACAATTAACGCATAAGGAACGAGAACCTGTCTACATTCTTAAGCGCTATGCCAGCGCCCTTGGCCACGCTGTGGAGAGGATCCTCAGCAATATGGAAAGGAATGCTGATCTTGTCCTGCAAGCGCTTGTCAAGCCCACGGAGCAACGCGCCGCCGCCAGTGAGCCAGATACCATTCTTCACGATATCAGCATAGAGCTCTGGGGGAGTGGCCTCCAAGGCTGAAAGCACGGCGTTCTCAATCTTTGCCACGGTCTTGTCGAGGCAGTGGGCAATCTCCTGATAGCACACAGGCACTTCCATGGGCAGAGCCGTGATGCGGTTAGGACCATGCACCACATAATCCTCAGGAGCCTCATCGCCAAGGTCGGTAAGGGCAGAACCCACGTGTATCTTGATGCGCTCAGCCATACGCTCAGAGACCTTCACGTTGTGCTGACGGCTCATATACTCTTGAATGTCGGCCGTGAGGTCGTCGCCGGCGATACGGATGGAGTTGTTGCTCACGATGCCACCAAGAGAGATGACGGCAATCTCGGTAGAGCCACCGCCTATGTCGACAATCATGTTGCCCTCCGGGGCTTCCACGTCTATGCCAATGCCGATAGCGGCTGCCATAGGCTCAAAGATAAGGTAAACGTCGCGACCGTCGGCATGCTCGGCAGAGTCGCGCACGGCGCGAAGCTCGACCTCGGTAGAACCAGAAGGCACGCCAATGACCATGCGAAGTGTCGGGGAGAAGAGGCGACTGCCCGTGTGGACCATCTTGATAAGACCACGCATCATCTGCTCACAAGCCGTGAAGTCGGCGATTACGCCATCGCGCAGTGGGCGAATGGTACGTATATTGTCGTGGGTCTTCTCATACATCATCTTGGCTTTCTCACCAACCGCGATCATCTTGCCAGTACGGCGGTCAAGGGCAACGACAGAAGGCTCATCGACCACGATCTTGTCATCGCTGATGATGATCGTGTTGGCTGTGCCCAAGTCCATCGCTATCTCCTGAACGAAAGAAAACATTCCCATTTAATTTCCTATTTCTATATATTTTATATTTCTTGGTTGACTTATCGATGTCGTGGTTTAGCGAAGCGAGGCAAACCACTCATGGATAGCGGTATCATAATGGCTCGACACGCCAAAGGCCCTCTCGGCGAGCATACGACGATCCTCTATGTCGGTCACGGCACCCTTCTTGTTGAGCAATTCCAGCAGCACAGGATACTCCGCCTTGCTCGGGATGATGACCACGTCCTTGAAGTTCTTGGCTCCGGCGCGGATTAGCGAGATACCGCCTATGTCTATCTTCTCTATGATGTCCTGCTCTGACGCTCCGCTCGCCACGGTCTGCTCGAAAGGATAGAGATCCACGACGACAAGGTCGATAGAGGGAATCTCATATTCCGCCATCTGCTTCTGGTCGCCCTCATTGTCGCGACGGGCGAGGATGCCACCGAAGATTTTGGGATGAAGGGTCTTCACCCTGCCTCCGAGGATGGAAGGATACGTGGTTACGTCCTCCACTTTCTGGCAGTCGTAGCCCAAGCTTTCTATGAATTTCTGCGTGCCGCCAGTGCTAAGGAACTTAACACCCTCCTCATTGAGCTTCTTGAGGAGATCATCCAGTCCATCCTTGTGGAACACGGAGATGAGCGCAGTCTTGATTTGTCTTGATTCAGCCATTTTAAGATATTATTTTTATCTCGATACCAATTGATATGCAAAGTTAGTTCATTTTCACCGAATCGTTACAGAAAAACGGAAGAAAATAATTGCCGAAACGTTAAATTGTCACAAGTCAAGCGTTTTTTTTCACGCCTTGACTTTTTTTGATTATTTTTGTACCCCAAACATATTACTTAGATATTTTCTTATGAAGCACGTCGTGTATTTATGCGTTCTCCTCTTCTCCTTGCTCCCATTGGAGCGAGTCTGCGCTCAACGGCACGTCATGGTCTACGACCCGGAGGTGAACCGGCCCGTGCAGGGCTTTCACGTTTGGGCTGACAAGCAAAAGGCAGACACCACAAACGTGTTCGGCTCTGCCGAGGTGCCCGAGAAATTCGACACGCTGTTTCTCGTGAAGCCTGGCTACATCGCCTTGCGCATTCCGGCAAAGCTCGTGGCAGACACCATCCCCGTGATAAAGGACTACAACAGCATTGGCGAGGTCGTGGTATATGGGGCACAGTCGGACAATTTCAAGAAGGCGGTGAACCGATGGACCAAGGAAGACCGCGTGGAGATGGCACTGCAACACCCCATCACGGGCATAGACTTCAACCTCGCTGACCTTCTCAATTCCAAGGCCCGCCGCGACCATCGCAACGCGAAGAAGATGGCAAAGATATTCAAGAGGATGGACGAGGACGACAACGACCCGATAATCCACGCTTACAGGAAAGCGTTGGGGATAAAGACGACACATTAACCACATTTTTTAGTTACAAGACATTAACTACCAAACATTCAAAATAAGAAAAATGAAACACACCGTTTTACTCATCATTACCCTATTGCTCACGCATAGCGTCATGGCGCAGCAAACGTTCAGGCGCAGACAATGCGGCACGGCAATGTTGATGGAGCGCGAGGCCGCGGCAAACAGCAAAGGTCAGAAAAGCATTTCCACAACCACATATCCTAAATATGTGCCACATACGGGCAGCATAACCATTCCCGTCGTGCTTGTGAACTTCTCCGATGTGAAATTCACGATAAATGAGCCCCAAAAAGCCTTTGAGCAAATGTTCAATGGCAACACGCAGGAAGACCTTGGCAACGGCAACCAACATAGTAATGGCTCCGTGGCTCAATATTTCAACGACATGAGCAACGGCGCGTTCACTCCAAAGTTTAAGGTCTACGGCCCAGTGACAGTTAACCACCCTGAGACATATTATGGGGGCAAGCATGAGAAAGACAACAAAGACGAAAAACCACGAGAGCTCGTAAAAGACGCTCTCGCGCTTATAGAAAGCTCAGTGCCAGCAACAGATCTCGCATTTTTCAGCCTTGATGGTAAAACGATAGAGAGCGTTTATATAATTTTCGCAGGCATAGACCAAAACGACGGTGGACCAGGCACTGCCGTTTGGGCAAACACGCGGACTACTGATGGTGCCACATTGGGCGGCAAGGAAGTGAGATGGTACACCATGTCCGGTGAGCGCAGTCCCTTCAACTTAGACAGCAATGGCAACCCTTGCAAAACAACAGTTGAAAATTCAATTCCAGCCATCACCGGATTGGGTGTCGCTTGTCATGAGTTCTCTCACGCGCTCGGCTTGCCAGATACCTATCCAATAGCAGATGAAGCCTCAATTGACAATCAGGGAATGGAATATTGGGATCTCATGGACGGTGGCGAATATGCCAACAATGGTTTCTGCCCAACCGCTTACACGGCATTTGAGAAAGAGCAAATGGGGTGGCAAGTGGACATCAAGACCCTGGATAGCGACGCGAATATATCCATGGCAACATCAACCGAACAACGCGGTACGGCTTACAAGATAGTGAACCCCAACAACGACAAGGAGTATTTCATGCTCGAATACATCCAGAAAAAGGGATGGAACAAGTCACAGAAAGGCAATGGACTGCTCGTTTATCATGTAAACCTGCCAAGCGAAACTATTACTTCTGGTACGCATCTAAACGAAACCCCTGGCTACCCAGGCATGGCTGTTGTTCCTGCTGATGGAATTTGCAAGGCTCAGCCAACTGTAGATGATGATGAACTCAGAAAAGAGTACCAAGATAACATGAAGGGCGACCTTTTCCCTGGCACTGGCAACGTAGCCACTATGGACGTCACGGAGCTAAGCGATGCCAACCCTCAGCCAAACTTCTGCTGGTACAACACCTCAAAGACAGAGAAACTGAAGACCAACAAGGCGCTAAGGAACATAAAATATGAGAATGGCGTGCTATCGTTCGATTACGTCAACGACGTTGCGAGCGGCATCACGCCCGTTTGGGACAACAAGCGAGCTGCCGATGGCAAGATCTATTCCATCAACGGCACGTTCCTTGGCTACGACCTTTCCACCCTGCCCCACGGCATATACATCAAGGATGGACAAAAGATAGTGAAATAAAAGTTTATTCGTATGAAAATAAAAGCCCCGCCTTCTCTCGCGCGAAGACGGGGCTTTTTTCAATTCACAATCTTTTTCAAGTCCTTATATGAAACTATCCTATCTCAATTCTCCTTCCATTGACGTTAGCCTCTTCCTTCTTGATTTTAGGAAGCACGATGCTCAAGATACCATCCTCAACCTTGGCTGAGATTTTCTCCTTCTCCACGTCGTCAGGCAGGCTGTAAGTCTGCTGATAGTTGGTGTAAGAGAACTCGCGACGGAGATAGTGCTCTTTGCGCTCTGCCTTGCCATCCTCCTCGTGATGCTCGAGTTTGTTCTCGATAGAGAGCTCAAGGTCACCGTCCTTGTTGAGGTCAATGCGAACGTAGTCTTTCTTGATGCCAGGAACGGCCACTTCCATTGTGTATTTATCGGCGTCTTCCTTCACGTTGACTGCCGGAGCGGTAGCGCTCACGCGACGAAGACCGTTCATCATGTTGTCACTGAAATCGTTGTCAAACCAATCGTTCAATACTGGGAATAACATAGTCATAACCTCCTAATTTGTATTTTTGTTTTTTATTTTCTTTTTGTCTTGAAGCTCTTTCGAACTTCACCCCCAATATTGCAACCTTCGTGCCCAAGTATATTTCGCGCCATACTGTCACTTTCTCATGACATTATGACACCACGGCGCGCTTCACGTCCAGAACTCCGTCTCGCCGGTGAACTTCATCTCTCCTCCGCATTTAGGGCAGGTGTGATGATCCCAAGCCACTATGCGTTTGCTGCCGCAGTTAAGGCAAAGCCTTCCGGCAAGGCCGTTAAACGATGGCGCGTTGTTGCCGATGATTCCGCCCACCACGAGCGGCTGCACGGTGTGGCAATCGGGACAACTCATGCTGACTATGCGCTGGCGCATGAAGCCCGTGCCCTCATAGTCGTAACACTCATAACCGCACTTGGCGCACCTGTAAGTCTTTCTCTGTGCCATGGCTATCCTCTCAACGTGTCGATGACCTGCGTGGCGACCTCCCTTGCCCAAGCGGAGTCGAGGCCAGCGTCCACCCTCACGTATTCGCGTCCGGGCTTGCGCGTGGTTATCACGAGCTGATATTGCCCAAGTGTGTAGGGCGTGGCTGTGTTCACCGTAGCCACGTCTACCACGTCGTCCATGGCCAAGGGCTCGCCAGCCACGAGCAGCAGCCTCTTGGCCTTGTACACGAGTATGCAGCCACCCACCTCGTTGGCGCGAGTGGCATCCACCACCACGCAGTCATCGGGCTCGCCATACTCAGCGCGCGCCTCATCCAAGGTGAGAAGTCGCGATGTCGGCACGGCATCCTTGTGGAGATGCTTGCGAAAGAGGAAGATGGGTATGAACACCACGAGCGCCAAGAGCACGTAGCCGTTGAAGTTGAGGACCACAAGGCAAATGGCCAATATCGCCAACGCCGACAGGATAATGTTTCTCTTCATGGTGAAATCTTCATAATGATACATGAAATGGTTTTATTGCATCACGGGCTTGTATATGGCCTTCCACCAAGAGTCGTCGCCCTTGAGGTATCGCTGGAACCAAGCCATGATGGTGTTGTGCCACTTTATGCGCTTACCGTAGTCGAAGATGTGGTGGTCTTGTCCGTCCACCACCACGAACGCCGTGGGCCTGCCAAGGAGCTTGAGCGCCGTGAACATCTGTATGCTCTCGCCTATTGGCACGTTATGGTCGGCGTTGCCATGCAGGAAGAGCAGCGGCGTGTGAATCTTCTCGGCGTTGAACAGCGGGCTCTGGTCCACATAGAGATCCTTGCGCGTCCAAGGATAGCTGTTGGCCATCGACACCTCGCTATAGCTGTAGCCCCAATAGCCCTCGCCCCAATAGCTCGTGTGATCGCTGATGCCGGCGTGGGAAATGGCACAGGCGAAGATGTTGGTCTTAGTCTGGAGATACTGCGTCATGAAGCCGCCGTAGCTCGCGCCTATGCAGCCCACCTTGGTGCTGTCGGTGAAGGCGTGGTCGCGGCAGAACGTCTGCGTCGCCTCGATGATGTCCTCTGACACGCCCTTGCCCGCCGTGTTGACATGGCGCGACGCGAACTCCTGACCAAAGCCCACGGCACCACTCGGGTTGACCACCAACACCACATAGCCGGCGGCGGCATAGACATGGTGCGGATAGCGCGACTCGAAATCGCGGCTCGTTGGCGAGCAGCCACCATAATAGTTGACGATGACGGGATAGCGTTTCGCGCTGTCGAAGCGTGGCGGCAGGTAATAGCGGCAAGAGATGGTGTCGCCACGGCTACTGACAAACGACCACGGCTCACAACGACCGAGCACCACGTCTTTCAGGTTGTCCTTGTTGAGGTCTTCCAAGAGCGTTGACTTGCCCGTGGCGGTGTCGAGGCAATAGAGGCGGTCGCTGTTGCTCGCGCCCTGTCCTTGCCAAAGCAGCTTGTGCGAATGGTCTGCCACGGCTATCTGGTTGACCATGTCCTCGGGCTCTTCCACCTGCGCTATGGAGCCGCTGGCAGGGTCACATTTGTAGAGATGGCAATAGTCGCGGTCGTAGGCGGTGAACCAAATGTCGCCGTCGGCCTTGGACCATTCGTAGGTGTTCACGCTTGGGTTGAACTCCTTGGTCAGGGCCTTCGCCTTGCCCGTGGCAATGTCCACGGTGTAGAGCTGATAGTCGTACATATTTGGGATGCGACCCTCGGGCACGTTCTTGCCCACTCCGTCAAGACACTCGGGCGAGCCCATCACGACAATCTGCTTGCCATCGGGCGAGAACTTCGCGCTCGCCACGAACCCATCGTCTTTCACGAGGCACTCGGCCTTCAGCGTGGTCAAATCCAAACGCCAATATGAGAAGAGCGTCGTGGGACGCTCAGTGAGCCTGCGGCGCGAGGTGGAGAAAAGCACATACTTGCTGTCGGGGCTGATGTCGAGCAGCGACACGTCGTGAAAGCCAAAGGTCAACGGCTGTTCCACTCCCGTCTTGATGTCGAAGAGCGAGAGCGAAGTGCGGTCACGCCATCCGGGTTGGCGATCTTCGGGCTCCACCACTTGAAACACGTCCTTGTCTTCCACAGGACCCTTGTTCTCGTGCGAGAGCACTATGGCCTTGCCGTCGGGCGTAATCTCCCAACTGTCGTCCTTTGGCAGGTTTGACACCACCACTGTCTCGCTGCCATCGGTCAAGGATGTCCTCACGAGCTGGCGGTTGCCGTTGTCAGCCACACGCTCGGTGAGCAGGTCGTCGCTGCCAGGGTAGAACTTCATGTTCTTGTCGCTAACGCGCAACACCTTGCCCGTCGCCACTTCCCGCAGCGTCCACGACCACACCACCTTGCCGCCATCGTGTGTGTCGTAGCATCCGGATATGGCATAGCGGCCATCGGGCGAGAGGCTCAATCCCCAATAGCGCTTGCACACGAGCACGTCTTTTATGCCATAGAGACGCTTCGCGCCTGGCTCAAGAATGGTCAGCGCGGCGTCGTTGTCGGTGGAGACGGTGACCTTGGGCCTCGCCGCGCCACGCAGAAGAGCGCGCACCTCCACGTGGTGGCTGCCCGGCTCAAGGGTCAGGTCGCCATCGCTCTCCTTGCCGTCCACGTAGACCTTGTTGGTCTTCAGACCTGCCACGGCAATCTTGGCCTTGGTATACATGGTCGCTTCGACATCAAACGAGAGCGATGCCAACGACAGCGCCGATTGCGGCTGCAACTTTTGTCCGGAAGCGAGCGTCAGCGTGCCCGACTCGCGCAACGGGCAGCTCAAGAAAGCGTCGTCGCTGAACGCCTTGCCGTTCACGTCCACGCTGTCGAGCATAAACGGGCGGCTCAACGCCACCGGACCATTGAGGCGAAAACTGCCAACAACATGGTTGCCCGCGAACATCGGCATGCCGAATGTTGTCAAGAAGAGAAAAGACGATAAGATTTTTTTCATGCTATACGTATAATCAATACCACAAAATTAAGCATTTTCAAGCAAGAAACGACAAATTGTCAAAGGAATAATAAAACATAAAAGGCATCGGCTTTTCACTGAAACGCCGATGCCTATATAAAGCCTATAAAAAGATGTCACTTTATCATGCCCAAGAAGTAGGCGTGGACACGCGTGTCGGTGTCGAGCTCCGGATGGAACGCCGTGACGAGCTGGTTGCCTTGTCGCGCAGCCACGATGTGGCCATCGACCGTGGCAAGCACCTTCGCCTCGCCGCTCACGCCATTGATATAAGGCGCGCGGATGAATGTCATCGGTATGCGCCCCACGCCGTCCATCTCCGCCTCGGTGTGGAAACTGCCGAGCTGCCTGCCATAGGCGTTGCGGCGCGCGCTGATGTCCATCGTGGAGAAACGCAGATCCGGCTTGCCCTCGATGTCCTTGGCGAGGAGGATGAGTCCGGCGCAAGTGCCAAACACGGGCAACCCTGCCTCTATGTCGGCCTTGATAGGCTCCAGAAGGTTGAGGTCGTTGAGGAGCTTGGCTTGGGTCGTGGACTCGCCGCCAGGCAATATCAACCCGTCCTTGGGTTGATGCCAATCGGCAAGCTCGCGCACCTCAAACACGTCAGCTCCAAGGCTTCGCAGCATGCGCTCGTGCTCTATGAAGGCACCTTGAAGGGATAAAACCGCTATGCGCATTTATTTGCCCCTTTCAGCCATCAAGACCTTTATCTCCTCCTCGTTGATGCCCACCATGGCTGGACCGAGATCCTCGGAGAGCTCAGCGAGCTTGACCGGGTCCTTGTAGTTGGTCACGGCCTGCACGATGGCGGCGGCGCGCTTGGCAGGGTTGCCGCTCTTGAATATGCCGGAACCCACAAACACGCCCTCGGCTCCGAGCTGCATCATCAGCGCGGCATCGGCAGGTGTGGCCACGCCACCTGCGGCAAAGTTGACCACTGGCAACTTGCCGTTGTCGTGGACGTATTTCACGAGGTCGTAAGGTGCCTGCAACTGCTTGGCGGCTTCAAACAATTCATCCTCAGCCATGCCTACCAGACGACGGATCTCGCTCTGCATCAACCTCATGTGGCTCACGGCCTGAACCACGTCGCCCGTGCCCGGCTCGCCCTTGGTGCGAATCATCGTGGCACCCTCGGCAATGCGGCGCAAAGCCTCGCTGAGGTTCTTGGCACCACAAACGAATGGCACGTTAAACTTGGTCTTGTCGATGTGGTAAACGTTGTCGGCTGGGCTGAGCACCTCGCTCTCGTCGATGTAGTCTATCTCTATGGCCTGCAATATCTGCGCCTCGGCGATATGACCAATGCGGCACTTCGCCATCACCGGTATCGACACCGCTTGCTGTATGCCCTTGATCATCTTTGGGTCGCTCATGCGCGCCACGCCGCCAGCCGCTCGTATGTCGGCAGGTATGCGCTCAAGCGCCATTACGGCGCACGCGCCGGCTGCCT
>DAINOS010000076.1:0-11255 GCA_036743855.1 Prevotella sp.
AGAACTTGCTGCCGCTGAAATAGTATGCCTTGTTCACGTCGCCCGTCATCACGGCTTTCTCGCCAGGCACGGCGATAGCCTCGAAGCCGACGCGCTCCGTGCGGCGCAGCGTGCCAGGGGTATAAGCGTATATGGTGGTAGGCTCATTCACGTTGACAGTGAACTGGAACTTACCGTCTTTCGTGAGCACGGTGTCCCTTTTCATGCTCCTCTCGCCTGTTGGCGTCATCACGATGAGCGTGTCTTTCAAGCCGTCCAACTGGCCTGAGAAGCTGACGTTGCCCTTGTTGTCGGCAGCGTCGGCGCAAGCCGTCAGCATAGCCATGGCTGCCATGGTCAGGATAGTCTTTTTCATTGTGTGTTTTTTGTTGTTATTATTGTTTGATTTGACTTATTTCTTCTTTGGGAAGCGCCGTGCCCAACCTTCTTCCGAGAAGTCCGGCTCCTCGTCCGTGAAGTCCTTCTTTTTTCCGCCATTCATCAGCTCGCGCCAGTCGTCCTTGCCTTTCGCGCTGTTGCCGGCGTTCTTTTTGCGGTATTCCCTTTTCTTCTGTGGGGCGTTGCCGCGTCCGGCATTCTTGTCCTCGGCGTCGTTGCACCTCACCTCGCGGCCCTTGTATTTCACGCCGTTTATGGCGCTCATCACCTTGTTGGCGTCTTTCTCGGGCACCTCAATATACGAGAACTTCGACAGCAGGTCGATGTGTCCGACCTCCTGTTTGGGCCCGTGCACGTGGTGGTTGATAAACTGCATCACCTCGCCCGGGTAGAAGCCGTCGGCCTTTCCGAGGTTGATGAAGAGCCTGCGATAGCCAGCCTCTGCCTTGCGTGGGCCGCGTGGGCGGTCGCCACGAGAGCCGTTCCGGCCTTTCTCGCCCTTTTTCCTCCTGTCGTCGCGCGCGTTGCCCCTTGTGGGCTTCTCTATCGTCGGCGCGTTCTTGTAATAGTCGAGGAAGCGGCCAAACGTGTTGGACACCATCTTCTTTATGATGTCTTCCTTGTCTATGTACTCAAACTGGCGGTTGATGTCTGCCATGTAAGGCGCTATCAAGTCCTCGTCGACATCGGTCTTCATGATGTCGTCCATGGTCTTGAAGAGCTGCTTCTTGCAAATCTCCTCAGGCGTGGGCAGCGTGCCGTCGACAAACTCCTTGCCAATGACCTTCTCTATGGCTTTCACCTTGAACTTCTCGCGCGAGTGTATGATGGATATGCTGGTGCCTTTCTTTCCCGCGCGTCCCGTGCGTCCAGACCTGTGGGTGTAGTTCTCCACGTCGTCGGGCAGGCCGTAGTTGATGACATGGGTGAGGTCGTCCACGTCGAGACCGCGCGCCGCCACGTCGGTAGCCACGAGCAGTTGCACCAGGTGCTGCCTGAACTTCTGCATCGTGAGGTCGCGTTGCTGTTGCGACAGGTCGCCGTGCAGCGACTCGGCGTTGTAGCCGTCTTTTATGAGCTTGTCGGCCACCTCCTGCGTTTCCAGCTTGGTGCGGCAGAATATTATGGCGTAGATGCGTGGGTAGAAGTCCACTATGCGCTTCAAGGCCAGGTATTTGTCCTTGGCGTTCACGAGATAATAGATGTGGTTCACGTTCTCGGCGCCCTCGTTGCGCGAGCCCACCACTATCTCCTTGTAGTCGTGCAGGTAGTTTGTCGCTATTTTCTCTATCTCCTTGCTCATGGTGGCGGAGAAGAGCAGCGTGTTGCGGTCTTCGGGCACATGTTCGAAGATGGCGTTGATGCTGTCGGAGAATCCCATGTTGAGCATCTCGTCGGCCTCGTCGAGCACCACGTTGCGTATGTTGTCGAGCTTCACCTTGCCACGCTCCATGAGGTCGATGAGACGGCCAGGCGTGGCCACGATGATTTGCGCGCCATGTCGCAACTCGTTGATTTGCGTCACGATAGACGCGCCGCCATACACGGGGATGATGTGCATGTGGGGAATGTATTTAGCAAACGAGTTGAGGTCGTCGGCTATCTGCAAGCACAGCTCACGCGTAGGGCTCAAGATGAGAGCCTGCGTGTCTTTTGTCGTGGCATCGGTCTTCTGCAACACGGGAATGCCGTAAGCGGCGGTCTTGCCCGTGCCGGTCTGTGCCAGCGCGATTACGTCGTTGTGCTCACCCAACAAATACGGAATAACTTCCTCTTGGACGGGCATCGGCTGCTCGAATCCAAGTTCTTCAATGGCGCGGCGGATAGGCTCGCTCACGCCCAATTCTTCAAAAGTCTTCAAAAAAATATAGCTATATAAAATAAATAATGTGCAAAGTTACTGTAAAATAAGAGATTAAGCGACAAAAATATGATAATTATTGTTATCTTTGCCGGACAAAAAAGTAAAGACATGAAAATAGCAGTGTTTTGTTCTGCCAACGACTCCATAGCGCCGGCTTATTTCAAGGCCGCCGAGGAGCTTGGCAGCTGGATGGCGAAGAATGGCCATACCCTTGTTTATGGCGGCCAGAACCGTGGGCTCATGCGGTGCGTGGGCGAGGCGGTGCACAATGGCGGTGGCCAGATAATAGGGGTCATACCACAGATACTCGTGAACAGTGGTCAGCGTCCCGAATGTCTCGACGTGGAGATACCGTGCGACAACCTCTCCGATCGCAAGGACCTCATGCTCGCCCAAGCCGACGTGTGCGTGGCACTGCCGGGCGGCATAGGCACGCTCGACGAGGTGTTCACCGTGGCAGCGTCACACAACATCGGATACCATTGCAAGATGGCAATACTCTACAATGTGGAAGGCTTTTGGGACAAGACCATAGAGATGCTCGACGACATGCAGCGGCGCGGTTTCATGCGAGGCCATTGGACTGATTATATCAAGGTCGTGGAGAACATAGAAGGATTGAAGGCGTTGATTCTTTAAGGATAAGAAGGCTCCGATTCTTTAAAAGATGTTATAGCTGTGCAAGGTTTCGCCTTTGTCGGCATTTAACCCATGAGTAAAATGAAGAACAGCTATGAGTAAACTATTAATGATGATGGCTTTCGCGGCCATATTATTCTCCTCTGCGTTGTCATTGCAGTCGTGCGATGACGATGACAACAACAACTATGTCATTGACCCTGCTTATCAACCCAACGCGTTGGTCACTTTCAAGACCGATCCAGCCAATGGGCAGGTCTATATGCAGCTCAACGACTCGGTGACCCTTGTGGACAAGGATTACAAGCAGTGGCCGTTTAATGCCACCGACAAGAAAGAGGTACGCGCACTTGTGTCAGTCATCTTCGACGACGACAATGACAAGAGCCTTCAGCGCAATGTCCACCTCGTCAACGTGTTTGACACCATTCGCACGAAGCAGATGTCGCCCATTGTCAACGACATGACGAAAACCTATGGCGATGACCCCGTGGAGATTGTCAACAATTGGCTGACGGTGTGCGAGGATGGCTATCTCACCCTCCAGTTCCGCACTTATTTCGGTGGCATGAAGATCCATTCGCTCAGGCTCGTGCGCATGGCAGACGGCACGCTGAGGCTCTTCCACGATGCCAATGGCGACACCAAGGGCACCGTTGGCGATGGCGTTATCGCGTTCAGGCTCAACGACGTGCCCAAGCCAGCAGACGGCAGCAAATATCAGGACATCACGTTGAAATGGAACTCCTTCTCGGGTGAGAAGAGCCATACCTTCAAGTACAAATATCGCGAATGAACAAAGAACAGCACATTCTACAACTGTTCGCACGGGGCGATTCCCGCGCGATGGATGTGCTGTATGCTGAATTTGCCGACTACATGGCTGGTGTCTGCACGCGATACGTGCCACAGCCCGACGACGTGCATGACGTGTTGCAAGAGGCACTGATAAAGGTGTTCTCCTCTGTCGGCAGTTTCAACTATCGTGGCGAAGGCTCATTGAAAGCCTGGCTGACCCGTGTGGTGGTCAACGAGGCGTTGATGTTTCTCCGCGACAAAAAGAAGATGATGTTCGTTGACAACGAGCGTGATATTCCCGACACGCCAGAGGAGCCGCCCGACACGTCGGGCCTCACTGCCGAGATGGTTGATGAGGCGTTGCGGCAATTGCCCGATGGATACCGCGCGGTGTTCAACCTCTACGCCATAGAGGGCAAGAGCCATAAGGAGATTGCCGAGTTGTTGGGCATCAAGCCCGACACCTCGGCTTCACAATATCACAGGGCCAAGACGATGTTGGCAAGGATACTAAGAAAGAGAAAGAAGGAAACACAATGAACGAAGACTGGACCAAAGACATACAGCGGCTGATGGCCGACCATCGGGTCAAGGCACCCGACGGGCTCCTTGAAGAGGTGAAGCAGCGACTCGCCTCTGGCACGCCCGTTGCCTCGCCCGAGCCGATTCAGCCTGCGCGAAAGATTACAATGTGGCGGTATCGGTGGCTCACTGCCGCCGCTGTCGTGGCGGCAATCGCCGTTCCCGTGACGTGGCGGCTGCTGAAGGTCGACGAGTCGCCGAGCGTGGTAGCCGTGTCGCGCGCCATACAGCACTCGGCAAACCGTGCCGAATCAGGCTCAACTCTCGGCACTAATGCCAACCAGGCCCAATGCTTGGTGCCTGGCAGACGCCAAGTAGCAATGCTTTCCAAGCGTGATGAGGAGCGGAAGAGTGGCTCGTTTATGGATAAGGCGTTTGACGCTTCTTCCACCAACACGGCAACCGTGGAGGCGGCAAATGCTGAGGCGTCATCGCAAATCACTCCTGCCGCAGCCAATGATGACAGTGCGCAGCCATTGCCAAAGCCGCGTCAAGAGGTCAAGCCGACGAGACGCTCGGACCACAACGCTTATCAATATCAAGGCGAGGCCGACAACGCTTATCATCGCTCGTCAGCGACATCATCGCAGCTCACCCTCACCGCCTATTATGGTGGGGCGTTCAGCGGCAATGGCTTGGCGGCTGGCAGGGGCGGCGGTGTTGCCAGTGGTTACTATTCCGATGACATGCCTTTTGGCGCTTTCCCCATGGAGCTTGGCAAGGCCAACGTCTTGATGGCCAAGCAACCCAAGCGCAAGCAGCATCATGCCCAGCCAGTGAAGATAGGCGTCAGCGTTGGTTACAGGCTTTCCGACCGTTGGGCGGTCAACACGGGTGTCACTTACAGTTACCTCTCTTCCAATTTCACCGAGGATGGCAACGTGGTGGACCGTCAGAAGCTGCACTATGTGGGCGTGCCCCTCACGGCAAGCTATAGCTTCTTGCGCACCAAGCGTGCCGAGGTGTATGTCACCGCCGGCGGCGAGGTGGAGAAACTGGTGAAGGGTTCCGCGGGAACGGAAGGTTTCGAGCAAGAGAAGCTCACGGAGAAACGACCGCAATGGTCGGTGAAAGCCGCCGTGGGCGGAGCGTTCCACTTCACGCCATCGCTCAGCCTGTATGCCGAACCAGGCGTGACCCACTACTTCGACAACCACTCGTCGATAGACAACGTGTACAAGGACCGCCCTACGAGTTTCAGCTTGAACGTCGGATTGAGGTTTAATGTGAAGTGAGCGGAAAAAACTTTCCGCTCACACTTTATACATCGAATAAAAGCAGTACCTTTGCACGCAATATGGTACTGAATTACATCTGGATAGCTTTTTTCGTCGTTTCTTTCATCTTTGCCGTAGTGCAGCTCTTGATGGGCGACACGACTATCTTCCAAAAGATAGTCGACTCCACTTTCGATACATCGAAGACAGCGTTTGAGACATCCCTTGGCCTTACGGGCGTGCTTGCCCTTTGGCTTGGCATCATGAAAATAGGCGAAAAGGCAGGCGCCGTCAACCTGTTGGCGCGAATGCTCAGCCCTGTCTTCTCGCGTCTTTTCCCGGACATTCCCAAGAACCATCCCGCCATGGGATCCATCTTCATGAACGTGGCTTCCAATATGCTTGGCCTCGACAATGCCGCCACGCCTACGGGACTGAAGGCCATGCAGCAGTTGCAAGAGCTCAACCCGAAGAAAGACACCGCCACCAACCCGATGATAATGTTCCTCGTGCTCAACACGTCGGGCCTTACCATCATCCCCACGACCATCCTTGCCTTCCGCTCCAGCTACGGAGCAGCGCAACCCACCGACGTATTCATCCCCATTCTTCTCTCCACCACCGTGGCAACGCTCTGCGGTGTCATCATCACTTGCCTTTTTCAGCGCACCAATATCCTGAAGCCCGCCATGCTCGCCATGTTCGTGGGCTTTTGCGCGTTTGTGGGCATCATCATCGCGGCCTTCGGCTACATGGACAAGGACACCATGGCAACGGTGACATCCGTGGGCGGCAACGTCATCCTCTTGTCGGTGATAGTGGCGTTCATCGTGGGCGGTTTCATTAAAAAGATCAATGTTTACGACGCTTTCATCGAGGGAGCCAAGGAAGGCTTCCAGACCGCAGTGCGCATCATACCTTACCTTGTGGCCATTCTCGTGGCCGTAGGCGTGTTTCGTGCCTCAGGTGCCATGGACATGGTGATAAACGGCATATCATGGTGCGCCGACAAGTGCGGGCTCAACACCGATTTCGTGGGTGCCTTGCCTACGGCGTTCATGAAGCCACTGTCGGGAAGCGGCGCGCGCGGCATGATGCTTGAGGCCATGAAGACTTACGGCCCCGACTCATTCGTGGGCAGGCTCTCGTGCATTTTGCAAGGTTCCACCGACACCACGTTCTACATCCTCGCGGTGTATTTCGGCTCGGTCAACATCAAGTTCACGCGACACGCCGTGGCGTGCGGACTTCTCGCCGACTTTATTGGCACCATTGCGGCAATCGTCATAGCCTACATCTTCTTCGGATAATCAACACACAATCTTTTCGGATATATGGCAAATCTAAAATCACTCCTAAAAGAAACCGCCATCTACGGCTTGAGCTCTATCGCCGCGCGTTTCATCGGCTATCTCCTCGTTCCGATAGAAACAGCCAAGTTCAACGCGGCTGGTGGGCAGTATGGCATCATCACCAACATCTATGCCTATATCGCCCTGCTCATCATCATCCTGACTTATGGCATGGAGACCACCTTCTTCAGGTTCATGAACCGCCAAGGCGAGAATCCAGAGAAGGTCTATGCCACCACACTGCGCATGGTGGCCACCACGTCGCTGGTGTTCGTGCTCCTGCTCTGGGCGTTTCTCCACCCCATTGCCGGAGCCATAGGCTATCCAGACCATCCGGAGTTCATCATGATCATGGGCACCTGCGTGGCCATCGACGCTTTCACCGCCATACCCTTCGCATACCTTCGCTTGAAGCACAAGGCGCTGAAGTTCGCCTTGCTCAAGATGGTGAGCATCGTCGTCAACCTCGTGGGCGTGAGCCTCTACCTCATCGTGCTGCCCGACATGCACGTCAACTTCCTCGGAATCTACGACGCCCATTTCAGCCTTGAGGTGGTTTGGATATTCTGGATAGAGCTTTCCGGCTCCGTCCTCACGCTCGTGCTTCTCGCCAAGGAGCTGAAAGGCTTCAAGAATCCTTTCGACAAGGCCACCTGCAAGCGTATGCTCTCATACACGTGGCCGCTTCTCGTCATGGGGCTTGCCGGCCAGCTCAACCAGTGCGCCTCGCAAATCATCTTCCCTTACGCCTTCGATGGCAACGCCGACGAGGCAAGGGTACAGCTTGGCATCTATGGCGCGTGCATCAAGATTGCCATGATCATGGTCATGATAACCCAGGCCTTCCGCTATGCCTACGAGCCGTTTGTCTTCGGACAGTCGAAGGAGAAGAACAGCAAGGAGACATACGCCAAGGTCATGAAATATTACGTCATCTTCACCCTCTTGGCATTCCTTTGCGTCATCGGCTACATGGATCTCATACGCTACATCGTGGGAAAGAGCTATTGGGAAGGCTTGGAGATAGTGCCTATCGTGATGGCGGCGGAGATAATGTTCGGTGTGTTCTTCAACCTCAGCTTTTGGTACAAGCTCATCGACAAGACCATTTGGGGTGCCTATTTCTCAGGCATCGGCGCGGTGGTGCTCATTGCCGTCGACGTCATCTTCATCCCCCGCTTCAGCTATTGGGCTTGCGCGTGGGCAGGTTTCGTGAGCTACACGGTCAGCATGGTGCTGAGCTACTTCTTCGGGCAGAAATATTACCCCATCAAGTATCCGCTCAAGGACATCGCCTTCTACGTGTTCTTGGCCCTCGTGGTGTTCTTCGTGATAGACTTCTGCAACAACCACCTTTCCATGTGGCCCGCCCTTGGCATCAACACGCTGCTCATCGCCGCCTTTGCCGTGGTGATAGTGAAGCGCGACTTCTGGAGCCTTGTCAAGGCGAGACTGCACAAATGAAACTCAAATACAAAAAGATTATATGACCAATAAAATGAAAAAGAGGCTTCCTCTTGGCCTTTTGGCTTTGTCCATGCTCTCTCCTATGCCCGCGATGGCAGATGAGGGCATGTGGACGCTCTATGACCTGCCTACGCAGGTCTACCAGGCAATGTGCGGCTATGGGTTCATGCTGCCGCAAAGCGCGCTCTATTCAGACGCCAACGCCATCAAGAACAATGTCGTGAACTTCTCAGGCTATTGCTCTGGCGTGTTGGTGTCGCCAGACGGACTTGTCTTCACCAATCACCATTGTGGCTTTGAGGCCATCCGCTCCCACAGCACCACTGAGCACGACTACATGCTCAACGGCTTCGTGGCGAAGAGCTACGCTGAGGAGTTGCCAAACGAGAACATGTTCGTGTCGTTCATGAAGAGCCAGCAGGACATCACGCCGCGCCTTAAGGCCCTTGGCATCGACAAGATGAACAAAAACGCGCAGAGCCATCTCGTCGACTCTCTGAGCCAGGCCATGACCGACTCGGTGAAGAAGCTCGACAAGACGCTCCACGTGGACATCGACGCCTTCTATGAGGGCAACAAGTGGTATGCCACCACTTACCAAGACTTCACCGACCTCAGGCTCGTCTTCACTGTGCCAAAGTCGATGGGCAAGTTTGGTGGAGAGACCGACAACTGGATGTGGCCGCGCCAGACCTGCGACTTCTCCGTGTTCCGCGTATATTGCGACCCCAAGACAGGAGGTCCCGCGCCTTACTCAAAGGACAACGTGCCTTACCACCCGAAGACATGGGCCAAGGTGAGCATGGACGGCTATCGTGAAGGCTCGTTCGCCATGACGGTGGGCTATCCCGGAAGCACCGAGCGCTATCTCTCAAGCTACGGCATCAAGGAGATGCGCGACTGCCAGAACGACCCGAGGCAGCAAGTGCGTGGCGTGAAGCAGGACGTGATGCTGCGCCACATGAGGGCCAGCGAGGCGGTGAGGATAAAATACGACTCGAAGTTCGCGCAAAGCTCCAACTACTGGAAAAACTCCATCGGAATGAACAAATGCATCGATTCCATCGGTCTCGTGAACCAGAAGCGTGCCTATGAGGAGCAGATCGCGCAATGGCAAGACACTGCCAAGTATCTGGCCCACAAGGTCGACTTCCCTCTCTTGCAGAAGCTCTACGAGCGTCGCAGCCGCTTGACCAAGGCCATGACGCAATGGTCGGAGACGTTCAGCAGGAGGAGCAACATAGAGTTTAACGCTCGCGCCATTCGCCTCATGGACGCGCAAAAGTCCAAGGGCTCAAAGAAGGGCGAGTACTACCAGTTTGAGAACAACGCCGACCAGTGGGATACCGCTACCGATGCCGACATGATGGCGGCACTGCTGAAAAACTATCGCGAGAAGGGCGACAAGGACTTCATGCCCACGGCTGTATACAACACCATAGACAAGCGTTTCAAGGGCAACTACCGCAAGTATGTGGATTGGCTCTTCAAGAACTCACAGATGCTGAAAAACGGCAAGCTCTATTTCGCCAGCCAGCAGTATCGCCAAGACCCAGGCGTGGCTTATGCCAAGGCCATTGACGCGGTCTACTACAAGATCAAGGGCGAAGGCGGCAATGGAGCCTGGTCGTTGTCGGACAGCATCGCCGTGCAAGAGCGTTATCTCTGCCAAGCCAAGGTGCAGATGGAGATGGACAAGCCTCACTATTCTGACGCCAACTTCACCATGCGCTTGTCTTACGGACAGGTGAAACCGCTCGCCTTGGGCAACAACAAGGCTTATTACACCACGGCGAAGAGCTTGCTCGACAAGATGGCGAAGGGCGACAAGGGCGTAATAGACTATCAGGCTGAGCCAATAATGCGCACGCTCATGTCTGCCACCGATTTCGGCAAGTACACCGACCCCGTGAGCCACACGCTCAACCTCTGCTTCCTTACCAACAACGACATCACGGGCGGCAACAGCGGCTCACCGATGTTCGACGGCAAGGGACAGCTCATCGGCTTGGCCTTCGACGGCAACTGGGACAGCCTCTCTTCCGACATCAACTTCGATACCAACCTCGCGCGTTGCATAGGCGTGGACATCAGGTATGTGGTCTACATGATAGACAAGTGGGGTCATGCCGACCGCCTGCTTAAAGAGATTGGCGTGGAGAAATAAAAGCTAACAAACGTTAAATACCACGGGGCGACTGTAACAAAACAGCCGCCCCGTCGTCGTCTAAGTAACAACAGCAAAATAATGGACTATAAATACATTAATCAACTTTTGAACCGCTACTGGGATGGGGAGACCTCTCTTGAGGAGGAAGACATCCTCCGCGCGTTCTTCAGCCAGGATAATATCCCGACGGAGCTGATGCGTTATAAGCCGCTGTTCAGCTATGAGGCGACAGAGGCCAAGCGTGATGTATTGGGCGATGACTTCGATGCCAAGCTCCTTGCCGCCATAGCGGAGCGCAAGCCGGTGGAGGCGAGGGTCATCTCCATGGGGCAGCGTTTCAAGCCCCTTCTCAAGGCGGCGGCCATGGTTGCCATCCTCCTCACGTTGGGCAACGCCATGCAGGTGCCATTCTCGCGCGACTCAAGCGACCCCATTAGCAATTATGACGGTTACTACAAGCCAGAGCTCGACAACGGCACCAATGTCGCCATAGGAGACAGTTCCATGATCGACACCTTGCAGCAGAGCTTGGCGACACCGGACGCGCCTGCCGCAATGCCGGTATTAAAATAAGATATTTCTATGCTTTCTCTATAAATCATTAAAGTAAAACAACAACAAAGGAAACTGTGAAGTTTCAATTCTCTCAAATTTTTCATAACATACTAACGTAGAAAGGATCGCTGCCCTGTCATGGGCGTGGCGATCCTTTCTTATTTTTAATGTAAAATATTCTTGTCGGAATTTAACACTTGGGAACAGGCGAATTTAGAGCGAAAAAACGGTTC
>DAINOS010000077.1:0-11191 GCA_036743855.1 Prevotella sp.
TACCTTGAGGAGCATCCCGACGAGGCCCACAAGATTTGCGAGAAGGTCATCCTTGCTGCCACGGCACGTATCGCCGCTCGCAAGGCACGTGAAAGCGTACAACGCAAGACGGTGATGGGCGGAAGCGGTCTGCCAGGCAAGCTCGCCGACTGCTCGAACAAGGACCCGAAAGATTGCGAGATATTCCTTGTCGAGGGTGACTCGGCAGGTGGTTCGGCAAAGCAAGGCCGTGACCGATACACGCAAGCCATACTTCCTTTGCGAGGAAAAATCCTCAACGTGGAAAAGGTGCAATGGCACCGCGTGTTCGAGGCAGAGTCGGTGATGAACATCATCCAGAGCATCGGCGTGCGCTTTGGCGTAGAGGGCGAGGACGACCGCGAGGCTAACATCGACAAGTTGCGTTACGACAAGATTATCATCATGACCGATGCCGATGTCGATGGCTCGCACATCGACACGCTTATCATGACTCTCTTCTTCCGCTTCATGCCAAAGGTAATAGAGGAAGGACATCTCTACATCGCCACTCCACCACTCTACAAGTGCACTTACAAGAACAAAGTCTCGCAATATTGCTACAACGACCAACAGCGTCAGGCATTCCTCGACAAGTATGGCAACGGTCAAGAAGGCACAAGCATTCACACCCAGCGTTACAAAGGTCTTGGTGAGATGAACCCAAGCCAGCTGTGGGAAACGACAATGGACCCGAAGACAAGGCTCTTGAAGCAAGTTACCATTGAGAACGCCGCCGAAGCCGACGAGATTTTCTCCATGCTCATGGGCGATGACGTGGAACCTCGCCGCGAGTTCATCGAGGAAAACGCAGCTTACGCCAACATCGACGCATAGGCTCAACGACACAAGAAGACAACAAACACTCCAGACACCATGGCGTGTCGGGATATAAACCAGAGAAGATTTAAGATGGAATTTGACACCAAAAGGAAGAACTGTAATGTTCGTCGGGTCTCTATCTTAAGTCTTCTTTTTTTATTTGTCTTTTGCCAAGCCGTATCCATGGCCTCCGACTTCAACAGGGCTTGGATATACGCTCCCCATGCCGACAGCTTGTCACGCGTCTTCTTCCGCAAGACCTTTCTCTGGCAAGGCATGCCAAGCCAAGCGAAACTTACCATTGCCACGACAGGCTACTGCAAGGTTTATGTCAACGAGTGCAAGATAGGCACCGCGCCTTATTTTCCACTACGACACGACAACGACACCGATGCCGTGGAGCAAACATTCGATGTCACGCCATACCTGAGGGAAGACAGCAACGTCGTGGCCGTGTTATATTCACCATTGACATATCATGTCACGAGAACGCAAAAGCAGATAGCCATAAACCTGTATGGCATCGACCACAAGCAGCGAAGCTTTAGCGTGCACACCGATGCCTCATGGCTTTGCATGGAATCGTATTCGAGACTCATGCCAGACGGGACGGAGATTATAGACGGCAGCAGGCGCGACCAACAATGGAAAGCGGCCACCATATACGACAACGCCTTGTGGACACAAGCTGCTGAAGCAAAAGATTCCTCCACCTCAACTTATGCCAAAGAAACCTTTTTGCCAAGGATAATCCACGTAGACACATGGTACAAGGACAGTATCCACGGTAACACGATATTGCCCTCACACGGCTTCTATGGCTTCTTCAGGGCAACGCTCAGGGAGGCGAGAAAAGGCGAGCGCATCAAGCTCGGAGACCTTCTATATATATGTGATGGCAGGTTAGACGAGCAAGCATATCCTGAGTTTGGAGCGAGTTATGAGAGAGGCCTAACTATTTCGGGCAAGGCAAGCAGAATAACCGCACTTGAGATGATAAACATAGGTCAACAAAATCCATCATTTTACCACTGATAATGAAAATCAACACCGAAATGCAGTCTATCACGATAGAGAGCGTGAGGCAGGTAGCCACTTGTCAATGCCTTGGCGATGACCTCGCGCTGATCGACGAGTGCCACTCTATCGTCTTTCCCGTCGAGGCTAAGCGTCTCGAATGTTTCGCCTTCGCCTTTTGCGACAAAGGTTGCGTGAAATACAAGATTGACACCATGCCACGCACCGTTACCGCTGGCAACTGCATCATCGTCAGTGCCGGACAAGTCATCGACGACGTGAAGATTAGCGATGACTACGAAGGCCGCGTGGTCTTCATCTCGCAGCAATATGTGCAAGAGGTATTGACGGGCATGCACGGCCTCTCCTACATATTCTTATTCTCTCGCTTGCACCCAGTGTTCAGCATGAGCCGCGACGAAGCGCGCAACATATTGAGTTTCTATCTGCTCATAAGGCAGAAGATAAGCGAGACTGACCATAGATTCCGCCGCGACACGGTAAAGGCTCTTATACAAGCCTTCCTCTACGATGCTGGCAACATTTTCTGGAAAGTGTATGAAAACGAGGAGGGTAAGAGCACACGCAACGAGGAGATTTTCATGCATTTCATCGGCATGGTGGAGAAACATTTCAAGAGTGAACGCCGCGTCACATGGTACGCCTTGCAATTGCACATGACACCAAAGCACCTTTCCGAGACCATAAAAAAGGTAAGCAGGCATACCCCAGGTGAATGGATAGACAACTATGTCATGCTTGAGCTAAGGGTATTGCTGAAAAACAGCACTTTGTCCATAAAGGAGATCGCGGAGAAGATGCATTTCCCCAACCAGAGTTTCTTAGGGAAATACTTCAAGCAGCACACAGGCCTGTCTCCAAAGGAATATCGCAGCAATTAAGGCGAGTCAATCGCTCTTCAGCACTTGCTCTGCCACTTCTACGAGCTCTTTGTACCAAGCTTCACCAAAACGCCTTGTGAGAGGGTCTTTAAGGAACTGGTATACGCGCATGCCGAGTTTTTTTCCAAGCGCCACCGCGTCGTGGCACACGTCCCAGCGATTGTAGTTGATGCCCACGAGACCCATGTCAAACTTCTTCTCGCGTATTGGGTACAAGGCACACGAAATGGGCTTGCACCACTTGGTGCGTCCATCACGAAACGCGCGTTCAAAGGCGCATAGGCAACAGTTGGGTATTACTGCCCCACCGTTGAAATCCCTTATATCGTGATAGCAAGTGAAGACACAATCTTTCTTGCCCACAATGCTTGTCACGAGTTCACCGTCGTTGTCGGTATACGCCACGCCCTGCTTGTCTATCACGCTCTGCGCCGATGCCGACAGTTCATCCCACACGGCATCGAGATTATCTTCCATGGCGGCTATCTCGTCGAGCGTGACGGGCGCGCCAGCATCACCCTCCACGCAACACACACCCTTGCACTTCGACAGGTCGCAACAGAAATACTCTGTTATGATGTCGGGCGAAACAAGCACATTGTCTATCTGTAAAATATGTAATTCTTTCATCATGTCACCAATCTATCTCCGTTTCCCCGTTTGCCCTAAGATATTCGTTACACCTTGAGAACTGATGCTGCCCGAACCATCCTCCACGGTTTGCGGAGAGCGGTGACGGATGCACCGACTCAAGTATCAGGTTCTTGCTTTGGTCAATGAAGCCACGCTTGCTGCGAGCGAAACCTCCCCAAAGCATGTATACGATGTGTTCCCTGTGTGCCGACAACGCTTTTATGGCTGCGTCGGTGAAGAAACTCCACCCCAACTGCTGATGGCTGTTGGCCATATGCGCCCTTACGGTGAGCGTTGCGTTGAGCAAGAGAACACCCTGACGTGCCCAGCGCGTCAAGTCTCCATTGGCGGGGATTGGCTTGCCGAGGTCATCGTGTATCTCCTTGAAGATGTTTACAAGCGAGGGAGGCATCATTACGCCTGTCGGCACTGAGAAGCTGAGTCCCATGGCCTGGCCAGCCTCATGGTAAGGGTCCTGCCCGATTATCACCACCTTCACCTTATCGAAAGGCGTGAGGTTGAAGGCGTTAAAGATGAGATGTCCGGGAGGGTAACAAGTAGTGGTCTTGTATTCTTGCCTCACGGCATCGGTGAGTTGCTTGAAATATGCAGTGTCAAACTCAGGCTGCAAATACTTCTTCCACGAAGGTTCTATCTGTACGTTCATAAGCGAGATTATTAGCGTGTCTTGTTAAAGAAATCGGCGGCATAACGGCCCATTTCCTTATATCCTGCCGCGTTAGGATGCAGACGGTCGGCAAGGCAAAGGCCCTTACGCATGGCTTTCGGGTTCTTTGGGTCACGCATGAGGGCGTCGAAGTCGATGATGCCATCGGCTATCTTCTGCGACCTTATCCATGAGTTCACTATGCGTCTGCCCTCCTCATGGTCGGCACTGTAATAAGAGCTGCCGCGCATGGGCGTTATCGTGGCAAGGTATACCTTCTTGCGCTTCTGGTGGCATTTCTCTATCATGTTTCTGTATTCCATTATGAGGTTATAAGCCGTTACCACACCATAGCGGCTTGTGCCAAGGTCGTTGATGCCCTCAAAAATGACCACGTCGGAAACTCCATGCTGCGCCATTATGTCGCGGTCGAAACGAATCTTCGCCGCTTCACCATAACCACTGTATGTGAGTACGCGGTTGTTGCCTATGCCGAGGTTAAGCACTCCCCATTGCATGGCTATGTTCTTCTTGTTTTCGGCTTTCAGCCGTTCCGCTTCCTTTTGCCTGTACGGGCCGTTGAGCCAATAGCTCATCTCGTCGGGCCAACGGTTCTGCTGGTCTGTCGTGGAGCCCTTGCCATCGGTTATGCTGTTGCCTATTATGGCAATGTCACGCGCGTTGTTTGTCAGCACCTCAAGGGCGGCTATGTTAAACCATTTCTCATATTTGAAAGCCTTTGAGAAATCGGTCTCTGGCGTGCTCACGCCTTTCAGGATATAACTCGTGGTGCGCGACCCCATGTGCACAGTTGGCGACTTGGGCGCGGTCTGGTAGTTGAGCGTGATGGCGACTTTCTCCATTGGCTTGAGGTCAAAGGTCAACGCGTCGGAGAAAAGGCTTTTGCCTGGCTGTATGGTGACGCCGTCTTTTCCGTTGAACTTAAAATATCTTGCCGTCTTGGTATCAACACGCGAGGAGTCAAGCGAATGCGCAATATAGACACTGCGGAGCACCACAGGTTCCGAGGAGAAGATGTTGCTCAATTGCAACCTTATTACCCTGCCCCCTGCCGACACTTTCACGATTTGCCTCACCGAGCGATCGCTCATCTGGTTGTTGTAAGGCATGAAAGTCTTTACGGGCACTTGCATCGCCGTGGCCCACGTCCCCTTCCATTCGCCAATGACGGTGCCAAAACCGACAGGACGCCACGCCTTAGCGTAAAAAGGCAAGCACAACATAAAGAAAAGCAACAATTTGCGTATCATGATTCTCACTTCGCTATCTTCTTTCCGCCGACAATATATATGCCATGAGGCAATTGGCGCAAGTCATCGCCGACTCGCTTGCCGTCAATGGTATACACCGCATTACGTTTTCCAGAAACATTATTGGCCTCAACGTTTTTAATGCCTGTCGATGACCTCGGTGCCATGCGGCTCACAACCAGGTCGTCGAGGAAGAACCGTTTTGCCGGCACAAAGGTAATGGTGCATCTGCCTGAGCCTTTCACGCGTAGGCTGTAAGTGGTCCACTCGCCTTTCTTCATCGTGAGATTGCCATTGTCCAACAGCTTGGCATCACTGCCATTCACGGTGATGGCAAGGCTCGTGCCATCTGTGGTGGTATCCCAGCCAGCAGCGCGAAACGAGATTATGGCAGTGTCGCCTTGAAGGGTGAAGGCGGGAGAAATCACCGCTACTGAGCTCGGTTTTCCAAACCTCGCGCACTTGTCGGCTCCATACATGTAATTGCCCATAAGACCGTCAACATGCTTCCAACCTTTGTTGTCGGGCACGAAAACCGAAAATGCTATATTGCCGTTAAACTTTCCGTCGTTGCCGCCAGTTCCCACGCAACCGTCAAAGGTCTCCTTGAAGATGATTGAGTCATCGTTCTCATTTGTGACATTATCCGCCCAGCCAAACGAGAACGTCATGGTGCCGTCTCCGTTCTGGGTGATGCCGCAAACGCGACAGTGCATGAGATAGGCTCCGTCCGCGTTGGCGTTCCACAACGTGGCGGCAGGAAGCGAGCTATCGGTCAAGCTGTCGAGACGGGCATAGGGGTAAGTGGCATCGTATTCCGCCTCAAGGTTATTGGCATGGAAAATGGTGACGCGTTGATGGTCGTTGTATGATGGCACCGTACTGCCTTCCGCATAATATCCTCCATTGGTGGTGTTGACCGCGTTCCAGTCCCACACGTCCTTGTCGTAATCGATGTGCTCTATCAGCATTCCGCTGCCGGGAAGATACTTGTCGAAACCCGTTTTCTGACGGTTCTCAAGGATATAATACTCGTTTCTGTTGCCCTTATTATATATAATGTATGTTTGGCCCATGTCGGCGAGTTGCGCCATATCCTTAACCGTGGTTGACTTGTCGAGCTCTATTGGCTTGGTCCAGCCGCACACCATCTTCTCATAGCCAGAGTAGCCTGCCGGCACATAGCCATCGCCATTGTAAGAGCCATAATCCATCAAGTCCCATGCCCCCATGCCAAAGTTCTTGCCATCGCTTGCCGTGTCGTACATGTCGGGGAAGCCCATGCAGTGGGAAAACTCGTGGCAGAAGGTGCCGATGCCCGACAGGGTCATGTCGCTGTTCAGCTCCGAGGCGCAGGCGTATGTGTTTATCGTCACTCCGTCGAGGGTCAGCTCTTCATCATAGTTGACCAAGTTGTCCATGTGCGGCCATATAAGGTTTGGATTCTTCGTAGTGTCGTGCTCACCATTGCCGGCATACACCACGAACACTTCTTCCACCTCGCCGTCGCCGTCCCAGTCGTATTTGGAGAAGTCCACGCTCGCGTCCACTGCCTGGCAAGCCTCCCTCACCATCTCCGTGGGCCGCTTGTCGTTGCCGTATTTATCGTTTTGGCCATAATAGCTGTAGCCTTGCGACAGGGTCACGGGGCCGGCAACATCGAAGTCGAGAAGGAACTGGCCCCCGCTCTGGCTCTTGAAATAGTCGCTTATCGAACCCTTGAAATTATTTTCGCCATAGTTTTCCTCATTGGCTATGCGGTAGTATAATTGTTGCGTTGCGCCAAACTTCGACGTGCTAAACTTGGTGTCGGCGAAGTTCACCAATATGATGAGCCCATGCCGCTGGCCTTGGAACTTGCTCTCAGTGTCGTTGCCTTGTTCCGACCGCCTTGCTTTCATGGCATTCCTGCGTTTCGCGGCAGCCAACCGCCTTGCGGCGATTTTGGCCTTTGCCTCTGCCATCAGCTCTCGTGGCACGACGGCTTTACCCTTTCCGAGACTGTCCACCCCGAAGCACTTTCCGTCTTCCGCTTGCCACCAATGTGCATGCTCATCACCGCAAAGCCTCGCCTTCACCGTCGAGCCATTGCCCAATGTTACCGTCCGCCACACGCCACGCTTGGCTGGCACGGCAAACACGTATGCCACGAGCATCAAGAAAGACACCAAGCAAAGAAACCGTCTCGTCATAATACTATTCTTTTCCTTATCCGCTTCGAAGATACGAAGAAATTGGCATATACACAAACATGACAGGAAAAAATTGGGAAAATAAGTTTCGAGGTTTATATGTTATCGTTATTTTTGTGTATTTTTGCAGCATAGAATCGTAACCGCCATTACGGTAATGGGGATTACGATTCCACGGACTAATACGACAACGGCATGAAATTTTACGACAGGACTAAGGAACTGGCTTTGTTTGCTGACATCTGCCAGAGGAGCCTACAAGAAGCTCAAATGACCGTATTGGTAGGGCGCCGCCGAATCGGCAAGACGGAGTTGGCCCTGAGATGCGGGCACGGCTCAACAGTGCTCTATTTTTTTGTGGCACGCAAGTCAGAAAACTTATTGTGTCAAGACTTCAAGGAAGAGGCGGAGCGCAAGCTGAACATGCCATTCGGCAACTATAGCTCGTTCGCTGACTTGTTTAGGCAACTGCTTTTCATCTCACGAGTCCAACCATTTACGTTAATCATCGACGAGTTTCAAGATTGGCTACGCATCAACCCCTCCATCTTCAGCGAAATGCAAAGGGAATGGGACTTGGCCAAAAGCGGCAGCAAGATGAACCTCATCATAAGCGGCTCTATCTACTCGCTCATGCATCGCATTTTCGAGGACAGCAAAGAGCCGTTGTTCTCTCGTGCCAACAGGATCATAAACCTGCATGCGTTTCAGACCAACGTATTGAAGGAAATTCTTGGTGATTTCAACGCCAAATATTCCAATGAAGACCTTCTCACGCTTTATACCATTACAAATGGAGTGGCGTGGTATGTGCATCTATTGCTTGACAACGGCAAGAATACGGCACAGAAAATGCTGAATATGCTGACCGAGGAAAACTCCCCTTTCATCAACGAGGGTAAGAATCTGCTGATAGAGGAGTTTGGCACAGACTATGCCAACTATTTCTCCATCCTTTCATGTATAGCCAGTGGGGAAATGACACGAGCACAGATAGAGGCGCAGACAGGCATCAAGGAAGTGGGTGGCTATTTGGAACGGTTAAAGTCGCATTTCAACTTGATAGAACGTCACGTTCCCATTTTTTCCAAGCCCAAGACAAAGAACATAAAATATGTCCTGAACGACAATTACCTCATTCTTTGGTTTCGCTTCTTCTTCAAGTATCAAAACTACATAGAGAGTGGAGCGTTGAATCAGCTCCAACGCGTCATCAAGCGTGACATCTCTGTGGTAGAGGGCTTCATGCTGGAGAGATACTTCCGCCAGAAGCTGAGGGAAAGCCAACGATACACCCAGATTGGACAGTTTTGGGACAGGAAAGGCGAGTGCGAGATAGACATTGTAGCCGTAAACGAGATAGATGGCATTGCCGACATCTATGAAGTGAAAAAGGACAAGGGCAGGTACAATGAGAACCTCCTTCAAGCCAAGGTCAACAATATGCTTCTGGCTTGCCCTGAGCTAAAACACATGAAAATAAGGTTGGGTTGTTTATCATTGGACGACATGTAGGGCGTGTACCCCATACACTCATGCGAGGCGATGAGACGCATGTGCTCCATGCGCAGCAAGGCATCACATTCTCAAAACTGTCCATAATAGATGACAATGCCACGTCTTACTCATGTTTCCACTCTTCGATGCACCTCTTGTCAAGCGAGAAGTTCACGCCAACCTTTATCAGCTTGCGACTGTCCATAGCGAAAGGCTTGGCATAGCCCTTCTCGTCTATCTGCCGCAACGCGTCGTCCGCGCTGCCATTGAGCTTGAACTCGAAGATATACACATAGTCTTTGGTCTTCACCGTCATGTCCATACGCCCATTGCTTGTCTCGCGTTCCACCTCGGTATAGAAGCCAAGCATGCGCGAGACAAGATAAAAGGCATTCTGAAAATACAACTCGCTATCACCAACCACCTTGTAGTCGGTGTCGGCGAGCATGGTCTCCATGCGACGCATAAAGTCATCCACTTTGCCCTGACGAAGGTCACGAATGAAATTGCCTATGAAAAAGGCGGTGTCGCCCTGCTTAACGTTTGTATAGAATGGAAGCAGATAATCCGCAAATCCCTCCTCCACCTCCTTGTTGGGGAATCCCAAAGTGTAGAAGCCAAATTCCGGATCATAAGACTTTATCGTTAGGTAGCCGCTTTGGTATATAAGCGGTATCGGATTGGTCGACATGGAGTCGATGCTATTGAGGAAGTCACCTGTCACCTGCTCCCTGGTGAGATCTGGCAAGGGATAGTTGTCTTGCTTCATCACCTCCACGAGATAAGAAGGCGTACCTGTCTCAAACCAATAGCGTCCAAACTCACAATTGGAGAACGTGTTGAGGAGGCTGAAAGGATTGTAAACATCCACTCCATTGTTGACAAAGTGATAACCATCGTAATCTTCCTTTAGCCTGGCTAAGGCATCATCATAACCTATGCCATATCCATCGGCAAGCTCGTGCACCGATTCATTGAAATATTTAATGATCTCGTCCTTTGTGATACCACAGATAGATTGGTAACGCCGGTTCATCGACAGGTCGATGAGATTGTTCAAGTCGGAGAAGACACTCACCTTGCCAAACTTCGTCACGCCAGTGAGCAAGGCGAACTTGATGTATCCGTCCATCGACTTCAGCACGCCGTAGAAGGCCTTGAGCGTTGTTCGGAAGCTGTCCTGCAACTCGGGATGTGCGATAGTCGCCAACAAGGGCTTGTCATACTCGTCCACCAAGATTACGATTCGCTTGCCCGTCTTCTTGTAGGCTTGGCGAATAACATACTCGAAGCGTTGCCCAGCCTCGTGAAGCGACGGCAACGTGCCATATTGCTCCTCCAAGGGCGTGAGAAAGGCGTCCAGCTTTTCGTAGAGCGACTCCTTAGATTGATACTCACCCACGTTCAAATCAAGATGGAATATCAGGTATTCCGTCCAGTCCTTCTCAAGATGCTCTATCGCGAGACCCTTGAACAGCTCTCTCTTACCAGAGAGATAAGCCTCCAGGGTTGAGATGAGCAAGCTCTTGCCGAACCGCCTCGGGCGGCTCAGGAAATAATAGCGTCCTTCGTTGACGAGCTTGTAAATCAACGCCGTCTTGTCAACGTAAACATAACCGTCGTTGCGGAGACTCTCGAAGTTCTGTATGCCTATGGGGTATTTCATGTGTCTATATGGTGTTTCCTCGTTGCGATATTTCCTTAATCGCTTCGAAGATACGAAGAAATTGGCATATACGCAAATAAGACAAGGAAAAATTGGGAAAATAAATTTTGGAAAACAACAACGCAAAAAGAGGCAAGCCCCCGTGGGGACTTGCCTCTCTTTGCGTGTTTATGGTGTATGTGTCAACCTGCTTACTTCACGAACTTCACGTCGCGGATGAAGTCGGAGCCAACGCCGAACGAGCCTGCGCTGACGTTGTGCTTCCAAGGCAACACGAACATATTCTCTGAAGCCAGATAACCACCGAAGTTGGCCTTGTTGTCCTCGTCTTCAAACTTAGACGGGTCGTTTGTCTCGGCTGCCCAGCTGAGAGACACCATGCCATAGTCGCCATAGGTGAAGCCAGCCTGGGCGCTTGTCTGCTTGCCACCATCGGAGGCGCACAGCGTAAAGCTCTGCTTCTCGCCAGTCTCCTTGTTCCACTTGAAGTAGAAGTGGTAACCAGC